>JAJXZP010000186.1 GCA_021779995.1 bacterium
CGAGATGCGCAGGCTGCCGCATCGCAGCTCGAAGGATTCCTCGCCCTCGTGGATGCTCTCCCACTCGACTCGCCGAGCGGCCGGATCGGCGAAGCGTTCCGAGAAGAGCTGGGCCTGGAGGGCCTTAGGCTTGCCCGAGAGCGACTGGGCTTCCACCGCGTAGAAGACCGACACGAGGTTCGGCCCGTACGTGGCCAGCTCGAGCCGGCCTTTCTCGCCCGAGAGCACCGCCTGCTTTCGCTCGATGTCGAGGCGCTGGAGGTTTGAGATGGCATGGATCATCGTTTTACGCCTTTATCCCGCCGGCGGTGAGGCCGGCGACGAAGTACCGCTGGAGCAGGATGAACACGACTATCATGGGGATCATCGTCACCACGGTCATGGCGAGGAGGTTCGCCCAGTTGATCTGGAACTGGCCGACGAAGTTGGCCAGCGCGAGCTGGAGCGTCATCTTCTTGTCGTCCGAGATGACGATGAAAGGCCAGAGAAAATCGTTCCACCGCCACATGAACGAGAAAATGGCGATGGTCGCGATGATGGGCTTGGCCAGGGGCGCGATGATCCGCCGGAAGATGGTGAACTCCCCGGTCCCGTCTATCCTCGCCGCCTCGATGAAGGAGTTGGGGATGGATTGAATGTACTGCCGCGCGAGGAAGACGCCGGTCGGGGTGGCCGCCGGCGGGATGATGATGCCCCAGAGGGAGTTGAGGAGCCCCAGGCTCTTGAGCAGGAGGAAGATGGGCACCATGATCGCCTGCAGGGGGATCATCAGCGTCGCGATCATCGCGTAGAAGATGGCATTGCGCCCCCGAAAATAGTACTTGGAGAGGGCGTAGCCGGCCATGACGTTGATCAGCACCGTGAGGATCGTCGCGGCGACAGAGACGAAAGCCGTGTTGGCGAAGTAGAGCGGAAAGTCTCCGCTCGCGAAGGCGGTCGGGTAGTTCGAGAATGCCGCGTGACGGGGCAGGATCGTCAGGGGATAGGTGAAGAGCTCGGACTGGGGCTTGAGCGAGGATACGATCACCCAGGCGATGGGGAAGAGAAAGAGGCAGGCGAACAAGGAGAGAAGCAGATATCTGATGACCTTACTCATTGCCGAACTCTTCCCGCCGGGCGACGAACTGCGCGAAGGTGAAGACGGCGATGATCGCCATGAGCACGACGGACATGGCGGCGCCGTAGCCCATCCGGTCCTGCTCGAAGGCGACCTCGTAGATGTACTGCACGAGGAACTTCGTCGCCGAGCCCGGCCCGCCCTGCGTCGTGACGAAGATGAGCTCGTAGGCCTTGAAGGACTCGATCGTCGCCAGGACGGCGACGACGAGGAGCATGGGCCGCAGCAACGGAAGCGTTATGCGCCGGAAGGTCGCGACCCGGCCGGCTCCGTCGATGCGGGCGGCCTCGTAATAGGTCTCGGGTATCGCCTGCAGTCCCCCGACCAGCATCATCATGAAGTAGCCGACCCTGGTCCAGAGCGTCATGAATATGAGGCTCGACATGGCAAGCCGGCCGTTGGTGAGCCAGGGCACGGCCTTCCCGCCGAGGGCCCTGATGATGTAGTTGAGAATGCCCAGGTCGAAGCCGAGGATCCAGCGCCAGGCGATGCCCACGATGATCAGGCTGAGCAGGGTGGGCAGGTAGAAGAGCGAGCGGAAGACGCCCATGGCGCGCCCCGGACGCGCGAGCAGGACCGCCAGGCCGAGGGCGAAGGCCACGAGCAGCGGCACCACGGCTCCGACGTAGACGAAGGTGTTGAGCAACGTCTTCCAGAACATCGCGTCCCGCGCCAGGCGGACGAAGTTCCTGAAACCGACGAAGCGGGAGCCGTCCAGGATGCTCCAGTCGAAGAGCGACATCCGAAGCCCCATGACGGCGGGGACGATGATGAAGAGCGAGAAGATGAGGAGATTGGGGCTCAGGAAGAGGAGGGGGGCGGCGGTCTGCTCGAAGGTCCCCCGCGTGCGTCGTCTGCGTTTCACTACGCTCTCGTTTCCTCGGCCCCTCCCCTCTCGGGAAAGGGAGAGAGGCCGGGTTCTCGTTCCGGGCCCCGCGCCTACCGCAGGAAGGTGTCGCCCTGCGCGTCGATGTTGGCGGCGGTCTGGGCCATGGTCTGGTGGCCGAGCAGCCCCTCGACGATCTGCTCGCGCATGTAGGAGTAGATCTTGTTCAGACCGGGACTCTTCCAGTCCTCGGCGGTGTAGGCCGGCGTCACGGAAAGGTCGGAGGAGAAGACCTTGAAGTCGGCGGTGTGGGAGGGATAGACGATATCGGCGTCCTGGCGCGCGGAGAGGTTGAAGGTGTCACGGCAGTACGCCTCGTTGTGCTTCTTGTCGGAAAATGCCGCGATGAGGTCCAGGGCGGCCTGCTTGTGGCGGGAGTCCTTGAACGTGGCGATCCACTTGCCGCCCGGCACCGAGGAGCGGATCTTGCGCTTGGGCATGCGCACGGCCCCCCAGTCGAAGTTCTTCACCGTGTTGTTGTAGGCGTTGATCAGCCAGGAACCGCCGATATGACAGGCCACGAGGCCGGCGGCGAACATCTCCTGCGGATTTTCCGAGCCCATCCAGACCGAGGCGGGCGCCAGGCCCTGGTCGTGCAGCATCTTGAAGAAGTTGAGCGCGTCCAATCCCGCGGGGCTGTCGAAGGCCATTTTCGTGCCGCCGTCGGTCAGGAAGCGCCCCCCAGCCTCGAAGAGGAAGGTCGAAAAGCGGAATGGGGTGAAGTCCACGGCGACGCCGTATTTGCAGGTGGGATTGGCCGCGAGCACCTTTCGCATCGCCGCGACCCATTGGTCCCAGTCCCAGGTGAGGGAGAGCTTGTCCACGTCGATGCCGGCCCGCCTGAAATAGGTCTTGTTGACGATCATGCCGTTCGCCGTCGCCTCCGTGGGCATGGCGAGGAGTCGGCCGGAGGAGTCCGAGCCGAGGGCGAGCGAGGAGGGGAAGTAGTGCGCGGCGAGATCCGAGAACACCGGGCCCGTAAGCGGCTGCAGCTGGTTCACGAACATGGCGATCTGGTTGTTCGTGATGCGCGCCACGTCCGGCGGGTTACCTCCGGCGATCATCAGCTTGAGCTTGTTCTCGTAATCGTTGAAGGGCACCACCTGCATGTCGAGCCTGACGTTTGGATGACTCGCCAGGTAGTCGGCCATCACCTTCTGGAAAACCTGCGACTCGTTAGAGTCGTTGAACCAGAGCACGCTGAGGGTGATCTTCTGGCTTCCCTGAGCCACCGCGCCCATCGGAAGCAGACCGACAAGAAGACCGAAAGCCATCAGGAGAAGATTTCGTCTGGTCATGACGTATGCCTCCAATCAAAACGATTTGACGATCTAGACTAGGACGATATCCGCCTCCTGTCAAGTTTTTTCCACTCATTGAAACCGGCGAGGGAAATTTCCTTACTGCGTGATATATCTTTATATATATTATAATTACGATCAATCCCGACTTTCTGCGACCCGGGCTGCATCTGGAGCCCTCAATTGTCCTCGACCGACGCCTCGACTAT
The DNA here is from genome assembly GCA_021779995.1 of bacterium. GTDB lineage: Bacteria > Spirochaetota > Spirochaetia > Treponematales > Rectinemataceae > JAJXZP01. The sequence continues at coordinate 3,514 of JAJXZP010000186.1, forward strand.
CCTTCAAAGGATGGTTCGCATCATCGATGTCGCCAAGGCGGCCGGCGTCTCGGTCTCGACGGTCAGCCACGTACTCAGCAAGAAACGGAGCATCAGCGCCGAGACGACGGAGCGCGTGCTCGCGACCATCCGCGAGCTGGGCTACGTGCCGAACCCGAACGCCCAGGCCCTCCGCGGCTCGAAGACGGGCATAATCGGCTTCATCGCCTCCAACATCACCGAGCTTTTCGCCTCGCGGATCATCGAGGGCGCCGAGCGCGCCGCCCGGGAGCGGAACTCTTCGATTCTCTTCGCCAGCTCCGCCGACTTCGACTACGACTTGCTGGAAGCAGTGCGATTCCTCAAGCGACGCCGCATCGACGGGCTCATGGTGTCCTACGCCATATCCCAGGAAGCGGGAGCCGAGCTCCTCTCAAGGCTCGAGATCCCGGTGGTCGGGGTCAACACGCGGCTCTCGGCCGCGCTGCCCTGTGTCATGCCGGACAATGAAGAAGGCGGTATCGCCGCAGCCCGGCACCTTCTGGAACGGGGAGCCAGGGAGCTCGCCATGATCGCAGGGCCTCGCGACCGCCTAGCCAGCCGGGAGCGTAGAGCCGGCTT
>JAJXZP010000032.1 GCA_021779995.1 bacterium
GATGATCCTGCTTCTCCTTCTCGGCCTGCTCGTTCTCATTCTGCTGGCGGTGGTGCTCACCCTGTCCATGCGGGGGGCGAAGCGGTATTCGTGGCTGGAGTATTATCTCAAGGCGCGAGAGTCGGGGCTCTCCTTCAGCGAAGCCGGCGCCCTGCGCGAGGCCGCCGCTTTCGCCAATGTCGCCGATCCGACGAACATCCTCTGGTCGCCGCGGGACCTCGACAGGGCCATCGCGGCGCTGCTGGCTCGGCTCGCCGCCGAAGGGAGGGATCGGAGCCGGGAGGGTGTCTCCCTCGTGGACCGGGTCTATGCGCTCCGGAAGAAGCTCGAGTTCGAGCAGCCGCGGCACAAGTACGGCATCCGCTCCTCGCGGCACATAGCGCAGGGCCAGCGGGTCCGGGTTCTCTTGCACGGCGTCGGCGTCTTTAACTCGACGGTGATCGACAATCATCAGCGCTATCTCGTGCTCTCCTATCCGGCGGGAGGAAGGCTGCCCAAGAACTGGATATGGAAGGGCAAGAAGGTCTCGATCTACTTCTGGCGCCGCGAGGACGCCGGCTACGTGTTCGACAGCTACGTGATGGACGACCTCAGGATCAGGAACGTGCCCGTGCTCCAGGTTTCCCATTCCGAGGCGCTCTTGCGAACGCAGAAGCGCACCTCCGTCCGCGCGCGGTCGAGCATTTCGGCCTACCTCTACCTCCTGAAGCGCATCGAGGGAGCCTACGAGAAGCCCGAGCGGGCTCCGGGGCTGCGCTGCCTGATCCAGGACCTGTCCGAGGACGGCGCCTCGGCGGCCATCGGCGGCAAGGCCCTGAGCGGGCTCCACGTCAAGCTCCAGTTCGCGCTGGGAGAGCGCACCATCGTCATGAGCGGGACGGTGCGCAACGTGGACTACGACGCGGAGCGCAATCGCTCCGTGCTCCACATAGCCGCCGTGACGCCGAGCCCGAGGACGCGCAACGTCATACGCTCGTACGTGTACAATATCCGCGCCGCGAACGGAGGGCAGTCCGAGGGCGCTTCCGGGCGAGACGACGAAGAAATCGTCCGCGCCTCGTTTTCATGACCGCGCCGCGGGTCGGGTCGGCCGGAGCGGCCCGCTTCGCGAGGCGGCCTTAGCAAGGGGGACCGATGAAACGCTGTATCGCGGCCGCGATTCTGGTCGCGGCGATGGTGGCAGGGATTTTCGCTCAGGACGATAACTCGCTCCTCCTGGCCTACGAGCGCAATTTCGCCCGATCGAGCCTCGTGACCAAGCTCGAGCTCCTGCACGAAGTCTCGGCGAAGGGCGACGCCTCGTTCGGACCGCTGTACGATATGGCTCTCAGGTTCGCCATAGACAACGCCGCCCTGCTGGGGCCCGATCCCCAGCTCAAGGAGCTCGCCCTCCTTTCCTGCCTCGAGACCGGCACGACCGACTACGCCAAGGCGAGCGACGACCTGTGGTCCCTGTTCCAGGCCATGAAGGACTCCGACGTGCGCGCGGCCGCGCTCCGAGCCCTCGGCCTCGTCGGCGTCGGGGACCAGCATGTCGCCGAGAACCTCAACTCCTTCCTGGCCTCGCAGAACAGCCTCTACCGCTCGGGACTCCAGCCCGAGTACCCGGCCCTCGCGGCCTGCATCGAAGCCCTCGGCTCGATCGGGGACGGCTCCTCCTTCCCGGTGCTCTTCTCCGCCTACGTCACCGGCTACTCGCCCGAGCTGACCGCCGCGGCGGCCAAGGCCCTGGGCTCCATCAAGGGCGACTATCTCGGCTATCTCCTGCGCGTCATCGCCCAGAATCCGCCGCTCGAGAAGGCCGCGGCCTTCTCGGCGGGGATGGCCAACGCCTCGTTCGGCGACAACGACCGCGGGGCGATCGCGGAGGCCTCCCTCTCGGCGGCCCTGGACGCCGCGGCCTCCTCGCCCGTGGAGCTCCAGGCCCTGCGCGAGCTCAGGCTGGCCTCCGTCAAGGAGATCAAGCTCCTCAAGTGGCAGCGCGCCTCGCCCCTGGTCATCCGGCACTTCAATCTTCTGCAGGCCGACTACGCGAAAGGCGTGGCCGCCAAGAGCGATTTCATCGACGCGATTTCCTGTCTCGGCTCGATGGGCTCCACCGAGGCGGCGCAGACCCTCGCGCTCTATCTGCAGATCCTGAACGCTCAGACCGAGCAGGGGGCCCCTTACGACGAGGACATACTGCTCGCCGTCATCTCCTCGCTCGGAGAGCTGGGCGACAAAGTCGCCTTCGATTATCTCTTGCAGATCAGCTACCTCCAATATTCGGACACGATAAAACGCGCCGCCCGGGATGCGCTCTTGAAGCTCAAATGGTAGAAAGGGCCGGGGCGCCCGGTCCGTGATGACCGGCCTGCGGTCCGGGCGCCCGGCCTGGCAGCCTCAAACTCCGGACTTGAATCGGGGAAGACACCGGGGCGCGTAGCACTCCGTGCAACTCGAACCGGCGACGCTTGAGCCGGGGGCGAAGGCCGCCTCTCATGCCTCGAAATCCCCTCTTCGGATGGCGTTGGTCGCCTCGGCCGGTCTCGGCCTTGGATTCTATCCCGCGGCCCTGCCCCTCGTGCCGGTGCTCGCCGCGGCGCTCGCCTCGGCGTCCTTCGGGGCCGCCCTGCGGGGACTGCGCGCTCCGGGGCCGAGGAAGTACGGGACGGCCGCCCTGGTCTTCGGCGCGGCTCTTGTGGCCGGGGCCGCCCTGGCCCACGACGCGGGTTCGGCATCCCGCCCCTTGGCCGGCTGCCAGGGCCCCGCGATCCCGCGCTTTGGAGCGGCTGGGAGCGCCGCGGCCGCCCGGCCGATGAAGGCGGCGCGGCCGGGAAATGCTGCCCTGTCGCCGAGCGCGGCGGGCCCGAGCCGGCTGCGCCTCGTGTCCGTCGCCGGCCGGCTGCGGAAGGATTCGGCCAGCACGCGGGGCGGCTCGATGCTCTACACCCTCGACGTCGATCGATCGCGCTTGGCGGCTCCGGGGATTTCCGGCGAGATCTGGCCGGGCGAGCGGGGAGCCGGAGCGCTGGCGCGGCTCGACGTCATGGTCCGAGGCGGGCCGCTCCTGGATGCCGGCACGCGCATCGAGCTGCGCGGGGCGCCCCGGGCGGGCGGTGCGCTCGCCTTCGCCCAGCCGCGGGATATCGCCGTCGTGGACCGCGGGACGGCGCTCGAGCGCCTGCGGAGCGGCGTGCGCGAATGCCTGAGGTCGGCGCTTTTCCGTGTCGGGGAGCGCTCGTCGGGTCTCCTGCTCGCCCTCATCCTCGGCGCCCAGGACTGTCTCGACCGCGAAGATGCGGACGCGTTCCGGGCCGCCGGCTGCACGCACATCCTCGCGCTTTCGGGCGAGCATCTTTCGGTCCTGGCGGTGCTCGCCCTCCTCGCCCTGAGGCCGCTCTTCGGCCCCGTGCGCGCCAGGCTCGGAGCCGCGCTGCTCGCGACGCTTTTCGTCTGGGCGGCGGGGCCCGCTCCCTCGCTCGTCAGGGCGGTGCTCATGGTGTGGCTTTCCGCCGTGGCACTCTTCCTCGACCGGCCGCAGTCCTGGCTCGTCGTGCTCTGTCTCTGCTTTGTGATTTCGCTGCCCTTCGATCCTGAGGGCGCCCGCAGCCTCTCCTTCGTCTTGTCCTATCTGGCGGTCTGGGGTCTGGCGGTCCTGGCCCCGCGCCTCGAGTTCATCCTGCAGCGCTGGATCCCGCCACCCCTGGCCGTCGCGCTCGCCGCCTCCCTGGCGGCCCAGGCCGCCACGGCTCCGATCCTCATCGCCACCTTCGGAACCTTTTCCCTGATCGGCGCTTTCGCGTCGATCGCCGCGGCTCCCCTCGTGACGGCGTTCATGTGGTGGGGCATCGCGGCGGCCTGCCTTTGCTCGGTCCTGCCCCAGCTGGCGCCCTTCGCGGTACCGGTCTCCGACCTGCTCTACCTCGCGCTGACGGGAATCATGAAGACCGCCGCGGCCGTTCCGCCCGTGACGGTGCAGGGTACGGGGCTGCAGGCCGCGGCATGCTGCGCGGTAGCCGCCCTCACCGCCTTCGTGTATGCTCTCCCCGATGTCAGCTACCGACTCTGGCTACGCTCCGGCGATCCCCGATTACGACGCGCCCTCTTCGCTCAAGGCTCTGCTCGGGAGCGAGGGCCTCGCCATGTCCAAGCGCCTCGGCCAGAATTTTCTGGTAAATAGGAACGCCCGCGAGCGGCTCCTCGCGGAGCTCGGGGCCCCGCCGGGCGCCGCGGTCTGGGAGATCGGGCCGGGAATCGGCGCCATGACCGCTCTGGCCCTGGACGCCGGCCTCGACCTCACCGCCTTCGAGTTGGATCACGGCTTCGCCCGGCTCCTGCGGCGGGTGTTCGGCGATCGCCCATACTTTCACCTCGTCGAGGGCGATTTTCTGAAGACCTGGAAGGCGGCTCTGGCCGAGAAGGGAGCGCCCGAGCGCCTCTTCGGCAATCTCCCCTACAGCGCGGCCAACGCGATCGTGGCGACGCTGATCGAAGACGGGCCGCCGATTCCCCGGATGGTCTTCACGGTGCAGAAGGAGGCCGCCCTGCGCATGGCGGCGAAGCCGGGAAGCAAGGACTACTCGGCCTTTTCCGTGCTCTGCACCTCGGCCTGCAAGGTCAGGCTCGCCTTCGACATAGGCGCCTCCTCCTTCTGGCCCGCCCCCCGTGTGACCAGCACGGTCGTCGTCCTGCTGCCGCGCGCGCACCCGGTCGCAGGCGACGACAGGAAGGGCTTCTCGACCTTCGTGCGCGCGGCCTTCTCGTCCCGCCGCAAGACCCTGCGCAACAACCTGAAGGCCCTGCCCCCCGCGGCGGCCAAGGGCGAAGAAGCCCTGGACGAGACCCTCGTCGGCCTGGGCATCCGGGCCGACGTCCGGGCCGAGGCGCTGGAGCCCGAACAGCTCGCCGCGGTCTACGACTCACTTGTCAACATGGGGCGCATTCCGTATCATTCGACCGTATGACCGAAGTGCAGATTACGGCCGTCGACGAGGAACAGATCGACACCGTCCTCGCGAGCGACGTCGAGTTCGCCGGCGACATGAGCTTCAAGAAGCCCCTCATGATCAAGGGCCGCGTGAGCGGCATCATCCGCTCGGAGAGCGAGCTTCACATCGAAGAGCGCGCCGTGGTCGAGGCCGACATCACGGCCGTGGTGGTTTCGGTAAAGGGCAGCGTCAAGGGCAACATCGTCGCGAGCGAACGGATCGAGCTTTTCGCGACGGCCTCGGTCGACGGCGACGTCACCGCTCCGCAGGTCACGATGGAGACCGGGTGCCGGCTCAACGGCGCGTGCCGCATGACCGCGCCCGCTACCGATGCCGGCGTCTGACCGGACAGCGGCCGCGAAAGGCGTAAGATTTTTCGCGGCCCTCCTGCTCCTGACCGCGGCCGCGTTCTCGGCGGCGGCCGAGGCCAAGCCCGACGCGCTCAAGCTCTACCTCGCCGGAAAGTACGACGACGCCCGCCGGGTCTGCATCGACGAGCTGGCGGCCGACCCCGGCAACATCGACTCGTACGTAGTCCTCTCGTGGAGCCTCCTCGCCCTGCAGCGCTGGGCCGACGCCGAAAACTACGCCCTCAAGGGCTATGCCATCCGCCGCGATCCGCGGCTCTCCGAATGCCTGGGCGAATCGGCGTTCTATCTCGGCCGCAACGACGCCGCGCTCCGGGATTTCCAGAACTACGTGAGCGCGATCCCCGAAGGCGGCCGGGCGGCCAACGCCTACTATTTCATGGGTGAGATCTATCTGCGCCAGGCCAAGTACGACCACGCCGACATCGCGTTCAGCACCGCCCTCCAATACCTGCCCGACAATGCGCACTGGTGGGCCCGCCTGGGCTGGGCGCGCGAGAAGGGCGGCGACCGGCGCGGCGCCCGCGAGGCCTACCGCAAAGCCATCGAGCTCGATTCCAGCCTCCAAGACGCCTCGAACGGCCTCAATCGGCTGTCCCAGGCCTCGCACTGAGGATGCGCCTCGGCGTCGCCTTCCAGACTCTCGGCTGCAAGCTCAACCAGCTCGAGACCGACGCCCTCGTCGACTCTTTCAAGGAAGCGGGCGCCTCGATCCTGCCGTCGGGGCTCGCCGAGGGCGGCTCCGAGCTAGACCTGTTCGTGCTCAATACCTGCACCGTGACCGGCAAGGCCGAGCAGAAGGCCCGCCGCGCCGCCCGCGCCGTCCTGGCCAGGCGACCCTACGCGGTCGTCATCGCGACGGGCTGCTACGCGCAGCTCGACCCGGGCGGCCTCGAAGCGCTCGGCGAGCGCATCGTCGCGGTGCCGGGCGACGACAAGGCCGCGATCCTGGGCCTTTCGCGCTGGCTCGCCGAGCGCTGGCAGGGGCACGGCGACCTGCTCGACGCCGTCCGAGAATGGAAGGCCGAGCCGCGCTCGCCCGGCGAAGGCGCCGACCGCTTCGCGTTCCACCCCGAGTCCTTCGCCTTCCATTCCCGCCCCGCCCTCAAGGTGCAGGACGGCTGCGACAATCGCTGCAGCTATTGCCGCGTCTGCCTGGCGCGGGGCTCTTCGCGGAGTCTGCCTCTGCCCGAGGCGGTGGCCCGCGCCCGCAGTCTCGAAGCTTCGGCGAGGGCTGAGGCAGTCCTCACCGGCGTGAACCTTTCGCAGTACCGCGATGGGGGAACCGGCTTCCCCGGCCTGCTCGCCGCCCTGCTGGAGGGGACCGAGAATCTGGCCTTCCGGATTTCCTCCTACGAGCCCGACCGGGTCGACGAGGACTTCCTCTCGGTCTTCGCCCGCGAGCGAGTGCGGCCGCACGCCCACCTGCCGGTGCAGTCGGGGGCCGATCCGGTGCTCGCGAAAATGGGTCGCGGCTACCGGCGCGACAAGGTTCTCAGGGCCGTCGAGGCTCTTCGGCGCGTCAAGGGCGATCTGTTCCTGGCGGCCGACATCATCGCCGGTTTTCCGGGCGAGACGGACGAAGACTTCGCCGCCACGCTCGATTTCTGCCGCAGGGCGGATTTCGCCTGGATCCATGCCTTTCCCTTTTCGCCGAGGCCGGGCACCCGCGCCTACGAGCTTAAGCCGCGCGTACCCGAACGCGTAGCCGGCGAGCGCGTGGCCGAGCTGGGAGAGCTGGCGCGTTCGGGCCGCAGGGCCTACGCCGAGCGCTGGACGGGCGCCGAGGTCGAGGCGGTGATCGAAGGCGGGGACGTCGAATCCGACGATGGCGAGGAGGGCGCTGCTGCCGAAGGCGCGCACGGCTCGACCTCGGAGGGCGAGGACGTGGAAGAGGCCCGCGTCCCTCGGTTGGAGGAGACCGCACCCGTCCGAGGGTCCCTTCGCTTCGGCGATGCCTCAGCGCGCTTCGGCGAGGCCTCGACGCGCCTCGGCGATGCCTCGCCGCGCCTCGGCGACGCCACGATGCGCCTCGGAACCTCGGCGAACTACCTCAAGCTGCGCATCGAAGAGGTTCCGCCGGGCCTGCGCCCGGGCTGCGCCGTCCGTTGCCGCATCATCAGGGCTCTTCCCTTCGACGAAACGGGTTTCGACGCCCTGGCCCGGCTCGCCTAGCCGACCCGCAGGTGAGCCGTCAGGTTGGATCCCGACCCCCGGCCCCGGCGCGATCGGCGCCTACAGCTATCCTTTCATCACTGTGGGCGTGGCCTGGAAACCGAAGCCTCTGCCCCGTCTCGTCGATCCGGCGGTATATTTCGAGGTACGGGATCCCGTATCCGTCATCGAGGATCAGGATTCCGTGTGGAACCTGTTCCACCTGGGCGCCGAGTTCAAGCTTCTCGACTTCCTGAGTCTTCGGGGAGGCGTCGACCGCGGATGGCTCTCGGCCGGCTTCGGCTTGGAGGTATTCGCGTTGACCATCGACGCCTCGGTCTTCACCGAGGAGCTCGGGCGGCATCCGGGCGACGACCAGCGCTCCGGGCTCGCGCTCCAGGCGGCGATTCGGCTCTGAAGGCTCTCGCGAAGAGGCCGGCGCGCCGATAATCTTTAAGGAGGCTCTTCATGCGGATGCTCCGGTCCGCCTTCGCGGTCCTTTTCTTCGCAGCCCTGCTGCTCACCGGCTGCCAGCAGCTCTTCACCACCTCTCTGGCGGCGGCCTTCGCGAGGAAATCGATTCCCATCCCCTCCAACCTCAGCACCTCGCAGGCTTCGGACCTGGCCGCCCAGGCCAAGTCCACCCAGGACACCCAGCTCGCCGCCGCCCTCGTCTCGAGCCTCAACACCGAAATCGCGGGCACGACCGACCCCGCGACCCTGGCCTCGCTCAAGCAGTCGGCCGCCGAGGCGGCCGTCGTGGCCAGCAACGCCGGCGGGACGGTCATGACCGCGCTGAGCGCCTTCGCCAGCGGAACGACGCCCAGCTCGAGCCAGATTTCCTCGATCGTGACGCAGCTTCAGGCGGGAACGACGGCGAGCATCCTGACGGCGCTCGCCTACCTCGATCCGAGCACGAGCAATCCGGCGGCGGTGAATGTTTCGGCGGTGAATGCGACGGACTATGTGCTCGCGGCCGCCGTCATAGCGGCGAGCGCCCTTCCGCCCGGCGTCGATCCTTCGACGCTCAACGGGTCGACGACGCCCACTCTGACCGCCTACCAGACAAGCCCGCAGGTCGTTCAGGCAAACAAGATAATCACCGCCGCGACGAGCCTTCCGGGCGTCGTTTCGAGCTCGGTCACCCAGCTGGCCAGTTTCCTGAACACCTAGCGGCCCTGCCGCAGCATCCACGAGCCAAGGGGAGAGCGAATGAGACTTCGATACCTGACAATCGCCCTGCTGCTCGCCTGCGCCCTCGCCTGGGCCCATGCCGACGGCATCGCTCCCTTCGCCCCGCCCGACGGCCGCGGCCTGGCCATGGGAGGCTCGCACGCCGCCCTCACCGACGACTACACGGCTCTCCTCGTCAATCCCGCCGCCCTGGCCGAGGCGCCGAAGAAGATGTTCGTCTCCGAGGTCGGCTTCGCTTCGGCCGGTCCGATCTTCGACTTCCTGAACATCGCGATGACCGGCGGCAATGCGCTCACCTCGCTGCAAAACCTGTTCGCGAAATATAACTACAAGCTCTACTCGGGGCTCACCATGCCCGGGCCCCTGTCCTTCGGCTATGTCGATCATGGGCTCGGCTTCGGCGTCTTCAACACCTCGCGCTTCTCCCTCAATGTGGCCAGCGCCAGCTCCATCCAGGTCGACTCGGCGGAGGACTTCCTCCTGACCGGCGGCTATGCCTTGCGCTTCGATCTGGGAAAGGGGCATGCGCTCGACGCCGGGATCGCCGCCAAGGGTTTCGTGCGCGGCGAGACGCTGGCGACCTACGACATCCTGAGCCTTCAGTCTTTCATTTCCAACCCTGCCGAGCTCATGACCAAGCCCTACAATCTCACGACGGGCATCGGCATCGACGCGGGCTTGCGCTGGTCGTATGAAGACCGCCTCGCTGCCGGCCTCGTCTGCCGCGATCTCTACAGCCCCGCTCTCGTGACGACCTACCCCGGCGGCATCTCCCAGTTTCTCGGCAACAACGTGGCGGCCCCGAATCCCAGCTATACCTACGTGCAGCCGAACCTGGACTTCGGTCTCATGTGGAAGCCCCGCCTCGGGGTGTTGTCGCAGGTCTTCGAGTCCCTGACCCTCGCCATGGACTACGGCGACATTCTCAATCTCTTCAGCCTGCTGCCGCGCAACGCGATCCTGAACTTCTCCGTGGGCATGGAGGCGCGAGTCCTGGATATCCTCTATCTGCGCGCGGGCATCCAGGAGGCCCTCCTGAGCGCCGGGGTCGGGATCGATCTCCACGCCTTCACCGTCAACTTCGCGGCCTTCGGCACCGAGCTCGGGCTCGAGCCGGGAGCCCGGCCGGTGTACAACCTGCTTATGACGATCGACTTCCGGTACTGACCGCGCGGAGCGGGCCCGCTGTCGTGGCCGGGGTCGCGACCATCGCCGCGGCGCGTCGCTTCCGCGCGTCGCGGCTTCGCCGAATCGCGGCCGACGGCGCCAGGGCCCGTCGCGGACCCGCTGCGCGGTTGACAGAGCCGGGGCCCTCCCGCTACTGTAGCATCCGCGAGCCGCTAGCTCAGTTGGCAGAGCAACGCCCTTTTAAGGCGTGGGTCCCGGGTCCGAATCCCGGGCGGCTCAAGAAGACATCCGGGGTTCCGAGGGTTCGAACATCCACCGTCAGAAAATGCGAAGGGGAGCGTGAAACCATTCACGCTCCCCTTCGCATTTGATCGCCGCCGCCTTAGCGAAGCATGTCCTCCAGGGCGCCGGCGTTGACGACATTCGTGAAGCCCGCCTTCTGGAGGAAGCGCGCACCCTGGGCGCTGCGGGCCCCGGAGAGGCAGTACATGACGATGGGCCTGTCCTTGGCTCCGAGCGAGTCGAGCTTGGCGGGCAGGCTCGACAGAGGGATATTGATCGCGTTCGGATAGGCTCCGTCGGCGAACTCGCCGGGGGTGCGGACGTCGACGATGAGCGCCCCCGCCTTGATCATGTCTTTGATGCTGGAATGGGCCATTGCAATCTCCTTAATCCGTGGTCTCTATGTCGAAGCCGCCTTCGGCCACGACGCTCATATATCCGCCGCTGAGGTTGAATACCGCATCGTAGCCTCGCTTCTTGAGGATGCGCAGGGCGAGGTGGCCGCGGAAGCCGGTGCGATCCAGGACATGGATGCGCTTGCCCGCGGGCAGGTCCTCGAGCGAGAAGCGCAGCTCGTCGAGGGGAAGGTTGAGCGAGCCGGCGATGTGGCCCTCGTCGTACTCGACGCGGTTGCGCACGTCGAGCACGAGCTCGTCGCCTCCCGCCGCCAGGACTTTTTTGAGCTGCGCCGCGGTCTCGAGGGGGCTGTAGCCGCTTAGGTCGTTGAGTCCGACCATGGCCGCCACGTTCACGGGATCGTTGGCCGAGGAGTAGGGCGGCGCGTAGGCCAGGTCGAGCTCGGCCAGGTCCGACAGCGTCATGCGGCCCAGGAGGGCGGTCGCGAGGACGTCGATGCGCTTTTCCACGCCCTCCTCGCCGAAGGCCTGGGCCCCGAGCAGCCGGCCGCTTTTCCGGTCGTAGATCAGCTTGAGCGCCATTTCCTTGTAGCCCGGGTAGTAGGTCGCGTGATGGTCCTTGAAGATGCTCGCGCTGCCGACCTCGAAGCCCGCGTCGCGGGCGGCGGCTTCGGTGAGGCCGGTGGAGGCGGCGGTCGCGTCGAAAACCTTGACGACGCTGGTGCCGAGGGCGCCGTTGTACTTCATGCTCCCGCCGAGGGCGTTGGTGGCGGCGATCCGTCCCTGGCGGTTGGCGGGGCCGGCCAGGGGAATGCGCGCCTTCTTCCCGGATACGCGGTTCAGGATTTCGACCATGTCGCCGGCGGCATAGATGTCGGGGTCGGACGTGGCGAGGCGTTCGTCGACCTGGAGAGCGCCCGAGGGGCCGATGGCGAGGCTGGCGGCCTTGGCCAGGGCCAGCTCGGGCCGGACGCCGACCGAGAAGAGCAGCATGTCGCCGGGGATGCGCAAACCGTCGCTGAGTTCCACTTCGCGCGAGGAGGCGTGCACGGCCTTGACTCCCACGCCGGTCTTCACCCGGACGCCCAGCGACTCGAGCTTGGCCGCGATCATGGCGCCGAACTCGGGATCCATGACGGACATGAGCCGGGGCAGGAGCTCGACGATGGTCGTCTCGAGGCCGCGCTCGCGGAAGGCCTCGGCCATCTCCAGGCCGATGAAGCCGCCGCCGGCCACGACGACGCTTTTGGGCTTTTCCTCGTCGAGGAATTTGACTATGCGATCCATGTCGGGGATGGTCCACAGCTTGAAGGCATTGGGCGAGTCGGCGCCCTGGACGGGCGGGATCACGGGATTTCCCCCCTGCGACATGATGAGCTTGTCGTACTCGAGCCAGGTCTCGCCCTCGGGGCCGCGCGCGCGGACGCGCTTGCCCGCGCGATCTATCTCGACCGCTTCGGTGTCCACCAGGACCTTGATGTTGTAGCGGCTGTCGAAGCCTTCAGGGGTCTGCAGCAGCAGCTTGGACCGCTTGGCAATGGCCCGCGAGATGTAATAGGGAAGTCCGCAATTGGCGAACGAGACGTAGGGGCCTCGCTCGAGAATCGTGATCTCGGCGTCCTCGTCCAGGCGTCGGGCCCGGGCGGCTGCCGTGGCTCCGCCGGCGACTCCGCCTATGATCAGCAATTTCGTGCCCATGCCATTCCTCCGTACCTGCATACGTATCGTTAATCCTAGCGCATTCGCGCCGAATTACTCGATAAAATTATCCAGAGATGGAGGATCTAATCTGTGACGGCGCTCACACTCGAAGCGATTCGAAGAGCGGAAGGATGTGTATCTCCCCCCGGGCGATGCGCAGGCAGCCGCGTTCCTCCCAATCCTTGAGGATGCGGCTGACGACCTCGCGCGAGGTGCCGAGCTGGTCCGCGATGACCTGGTGCGTCGTGCGCACGAGGCCGTCGTCGGTGCCCTCTCTTCGAGTCGAGAGCCACTCCTTGAGCCGCTGGTCCACGTGGCGGAAGGCGACCTCTTCCACCAACTCGATGACCTCGGCCATTCTCCGGGCGTATTGCCCCAGCACGAAGTCGCGAAAGGTGGCGGCTTCGGCGAAGAGCCGACGGACCGTGGCCGCCAGGAGAAAGGCCGCCTCGGTTTTCTGTTCGGCCACCGCCATGGCGGGGAAGGTATCGATGCCGGTCACGCATCCCGAGCTCAGGATGCAGCTTTCCCCGGCGGTCACCCGGTACAGGGTGATCTCGCGGCCCGTCTCGGCCGTCTTGAATACGCGAATGGCCCCGTCGAGGACGAAGGGCACCGCCGGGCAGACCTCGCCCTCGCGCAGGAGCACCGTTCCGACCTTCAGTTCACGGTATTGGAACGAGTCGAGCAGGGCGCGCAGCTGGGTCGGGGGCCATTCGCGCTCGGGGAAGAGCGACCCGAAGCTCGCGAGGAATCGGGATTCCCTGTCTTTCACGGTTTCTCTCCTCCGGTTTCGTGGAGTCCGGGAAGAGGATACGCGATTTTTCCGGCCGCCGCCATCGGGCTCCGCCGGCTCGTTAGTGGGCCGGGGCGCTGGCCGGGGCGCCGGCCGGGGCGCCAGCTGGGGCGCTACCCGAGGCGCTAGCGGGGGCGCTGGCCGGGGCGCCGGCTGAAGTACCGGCCGGGGCCTCAGCCGAAGGCATCCACCGAGTCGCGTTCGCGCGAATATCCTCGAGGTTGATCACGACGCCTATCCCCGCGGAGAACATGAAGGCCGAGGCGCCGGGCCCTCTATTGAGGAGATTGCCGAGGCCGAAGGTGTACATGGCCGACTTAAGATCGGCGCTGACCGTGTAGCCGGGGGCGACCTGGGCCGAGACCTTGGTCCCGATCACGATCGATCCGAGCGAGTCGGTCGCGCCGGAGGCGGCGAAGAATTTGGAGCGCAGCTCGTAGCCTGTCGTCAGGAGCACGGTATAGGGCACGTTTTTCTGGAAAATGTCGATGGTGAGGAGGTAGCGGGTCGCGGTGTCGGTGACGAGGTAGCCGCTCAGCTGGTCGCTGAAACGTTTGACCGAGAGGATGCCCGAGACGATCGCGTCGGGTACGTAGAATCCCGCCGCCAGCTCGGTCATGGCCTGGGGATCCTCGGAGAGCTGGAGGGTGCCGACCGCGAGGCCGCCCTCGGAGAGCAGGGAGAAGTAGGCGGTACCCGGCCAGCGGAACTCGACCTTGGCCGCCAGGCCCGCGGAGAGGGGGACGGCCGCGGAATTGAAGAGCCCGACGAGGGGCCCCACGGAGATCTTCGCGATGCCGCGCTCGAAGGCCACCTGGCCCGTCACGAGGTTCCTGAGGACGGGATCGTGCTGATAGTCGACTTTGATGACGCCGTCCAAGCCGATCGGCGCGGATACCCAGGCTTCTCCGCCCCAGAAGTAGTTCGTCGAGGGGAAGGCCGCGACCAGGGGCGAGGTGGCGGCGGTGTCGGCCCAGGGGAAGTAGAGATTGGTCGCCGAGCCCGATACGCCGATCTCCAGAGCCGACGCCGAGGCCGCGGCGGCGAAGAGGATCGAGCAGAAGAGAAGCACGGTGGATGTTCGGGGCACCGCTGTCTCCTAGAACGACGTCTGCAGCCCGACGAAGGGCTGGAAAATGCCGTACCAGGCGGAAGGAAGGGGCAGGAGCTGGAGAGCCAGCTTGAAGTCCCACTCGATTCCGCCGCCGATGATCGAGTAATAGGGCGAGGCGAGGGCCGTGAGCGTCGGTGTCAGGGTCGTATTGGTGGTCAGGGGCCTGAACTCCAGGAGACACTGGAGGCCTCCCTGGCTTCCGTCCTGGGCGATCTTGCCGAAGCGCAGGTCGAGCGCCGTGTCGAGGGCGCCGCTTTCGTCGGTGGGCTGCTGCCGATACCAGGCCGGATGGTAGAAAACGGTGAGGGCCAGGCTGCCGAAGCTGAAGTTCATGCGCGGCTCGAAGAGAAAGAAGATGTCGTTCACCGAAAAACCGGCCAGGGGGTCCCAGTGGGGCACGCCGACCTGGGCGAAGAACTCCCCGACCTCGCCCGGGGCCGCGTAGAACATGAGGCCCGAGCGGTAGATGCCGGCGGAATATCCGGGGGTGGCCGTCGCGCCCGCGAAAATCTCGAGCTTCACGCGCTCGTAGTTCATGAGCCCGCGCAGATCGCCCGACCAGGAGCCGGGGCCTATGTCGGAGTCCTGGTACATATACAGATACGAGACGAAATTCGACGAGAGCCGGGGCGAGGTGCCGAGCCGGAAGCCCGTGCCGTCGGACGCGGCGATGCCGTCCCAGTAGCGATTCGGGTTGTTGCCGATGCCGTTGGGGTAGACCATGGGGCCGCGAAGGGTCGTGGCGAAGGGTGCGGTGCCGAAAAGGGTGACGAAATCGTCTCCGGAGCAGAAGGCGTCCAGGTAGCCGACGAAGTAGGTCGCATCCAGCGGGAGGTTGAAGATATCCTTGGTCGTGACGGCCGCGGTCTCGAATTGGGGGCTGAGGGCGGTGCTGAGCGTTCCGGGGGGAGGGAGAACGCTCTCGATGTCCCCATTGAGGAAATTGAGGCGCAGGAGGGCGGAAACCTTGTCCCCTCCCTTGATTTCGAGCTCGTAGTAGAGGCTCGTTCCGGCGGTGAACAGGTTGGTCGAGGGATCGACCGAGCCGTGCGTGACCATTTCGAGGTTGTTTACGGCGAAATTGGCCGCCCGGAGGGCGGGTCCGCCCGCCACAACGAGGGCGAAAAAAGCGAAACGGAGGATTGGGGCGCGAGTGGACATCGCTCTGGCTCCTCGAAGACGCCGATACGGCCAATTGTAACGTCGAACTGCCGAAGAAAGCATGGCGTCATCTCATTATCGGACGGAAAATGCGGCCATCCCAGTCCAAAGACCCATCCCGCGCCCGCCGATTCTGGCCTTGACGGAAGCTCCCATCTATATAATGCTCTAATCACGATGAGCGACTATCTCGACCCCGACAACGAGGAACTTCTCAAGGATTTTTTCGCCGAGGCCAACGGCCAGGTCGAAACTCTCGAACAGAGCGTCCTCGTGCTCGAGAACGATCCGGGCAACCACGATGCCATAGACGAGATTTTCCGGGCTGCCCACACCCTAAAGGGCGGCGCCGCGACGGTCGAGATGACCGAACTCGCGGAGTTCACCCATCTCGTCGAGGATGTGCTCGACGGCATCCGCTCGGGGGAGGCTTCCGTCACCGAGGCGCTCATCGACGCGCTGCTCGCCTCGATAGACGTGATCAAGGCCATGCTCGACGCCCGCGCCTCCTCCTCGGTCTACCGGGGAGACATTTCCGGTCTGAAGTCGACGCTCGGGTCTTTCCTCCCCGTCGCCGCCGCCGGCCGCGCCGGTTCCGCCCCGGCCTCCGCCGCGGGCCGCCCCGTCTCCGCGGCGGCCTCCGCGGCCGCCACTGCGCAGGCCGCAGCCGTTTCCGCGGCGCACAGCGAGTACGAGCTTCTGGAGCTGCGCGAGGCCGCGGGGCCTTCGCGCCGGATCTTCGTCGCCAAGGTGCGCTTCAACCCCGACAACATCATGAAGACGGTGTCGGCGATTCACGTGTTCGCCGCGCTCCGGGACGTCGCGACGGTGCTCAAGACAGTCCCGGATTTCGAGCGGCTCTACGAGGACGCCTTCTATCCCGAGGTCGAGTACTTCGTCGCCGTCGACGGCGATCGCGAAGAGGTTCGGCGCAAAGCCATGGTGCCCGACGTGGTGGTCGGGCTCGACATGAGCGAGCTGCTCGCCGAGGGCGCCGTAAAGCAGCCCCCCGCCGCGGAGCAAAAACCGGGCGCGGCTCAGGGCCCGGCCCCGCGAGGCCGGACCCCCTCGGGCGCGCCCGAGGCCCGGGCC
>JAJXZP010000298.1 GCA_021779995.1 bacterium
TCAGCCGATCATCGAAAAAGTGAAGCGCGCCAGGACTGCACTGCCGGAATCACCGCCGCGTAAACCCAGGAAGCGAAAAGGACTCGCTATTTCCAAAGCGGTACACTAGGAGATGTACGGGGCGGCGTTGTAGATGATCATGAGCTGATCGTGTTCAGGAATAAACGGCTTCAGCCAGCATGCCGGCTTCTCAACAAGCTCGCCATGCCCCATCCGGTTGTGCCACAGCCCTCCCCAGCGCCAAGCCCGCCTGTCTTCTACCTGGCTCGCCTTCACCGGATTATTGTCTATGTACTCGAAGGCCTGGAGAAGCTCCCGTAGGCTCGCGAGGATCCGCGAGAAGAATCGGCAACCCCACACGTGCCCCGTGAATCCTTTGATCCTGTTGTATGCCATCGCGAACACGCTCAGGATCCACTGCATGATCGCGGACAGACTCTCGTTCCGGCCGGGCTGGATTACGAAGTGGAAATGATTGCCCATGATACAGAAGTTCTCCAGCCTAAAATCGTATTTCTTCTTCGCCCTTGCGACCACCGACAGAAAGAGCTCTTTCATGGAGCTCGTATCGAGAATCATCTCCTTGCGGTTGGCTCGCGCCGTCACGTGGTAGCGGGCGCCGCACATTAGTTTCCTTGGCTGTCTCATACATCATTCACGCTCTCCAGAGCGGCGGTCAATTGAACCGAGCACTATCCCGAGCGCTAAACCGAGCACTGTCCCTCAGCGTGAACCCCAGCGCCAGCACTGTCCCTCAGCACTCTTCCCGAGCGCTCTGTCCCCATTCCGCGGCAGCCCGGCAGCGCCTAAGTCCCGGCCTCAGGTCCCGACTCCGCCCAGCACGATCTGCGAGGCCTCGAAGTAGCTCGGCCCGAGCCGTCCGAGCAGCTCGGCCACCTCCCGCTCGTCGCCTTCGACGCCCAGGGCCGCGAAGTTCCGGTCACCGCGCGCGCCCAGCTGGAAGTCCACGACATTGACGGCGCGCGAGGCCAGGGCCGAGAGGAGGACGAGCACCACGCCCGGCCGGTTGGCGTGCACCGCGATGATCATGTGCCGCGACACGGGCATGGGCAGCCAGACCCCGTCCACCTCGAGGAGGTAGGCCTGGGCGGCCCTGAGCTGCGGCACGCGCACGCGCAGCTCGGGCTCGATGCGGAGGAAGCGGTCGGCCGCCGTGCCGCGCACGAACTCGACCGCCTCGCGGATGCCCTCGCGCTCCCCGGCGAGGGTGAGGTAGGCGGTGGCCGTCCCGTCGTGCAGGGAGTTGAGCCAGGCCGTCTCCACGTTGATCTCCTCCGAGGCCAGCGTGTTGAAGAGCACGGCCAGGGTCCCCGGCACGTCCTTGTGGTGCGAGTACAGGCAGGTGATCTCCTCGCCGCCGCCCTCGGGCGCGACGTCGCTGATCGTGACCGAGCGCTCGTCCTTGCGCACGCGCAGGGCGTGGAAGGCGCCGAGGGAGGATGCTTCGGGGAAGTCGCCCCCGAGCGTGCGGAAGTCCCCCCCGAAGGAAAGCTGCGGGATCTCAAGGCGCCGTTCCCGGGCGAAGCGGAGGTTGAGCATCTCGATCCCGAGGTTGAGGCTGCGGTAGCGCTCCTCCTCGCGGGGCCGCAGCGAGCGCTTCTCGGGGATGCCGCGCGAGAAGGAGACGTAGTAGCGATAGCCGGCCTCGCGCACGACGCCGAGGCCGGCGGCGTAGTCCCGCCCCAGGTCCTCGGGGCTGTGGCCGTCCGTGCCGATGGCGACGGGAATGCCCAGCTTCCGCGCGCGGCGCAGGATCTCGGGGTGCGGGTAGATGCCCACACCCTTGCGCAGCCCCGAGACGTTGACGTCGAGGGCGAGGTTGCGCTCGGCGATCATCTCGAGAAGGGTGAAGAGCCTCCGGGCGGTCTCGCCGCTCGCCCCCTCCAGGTCGGCGAGGCAGGCGGGCAGGGGGGCGTAGAGCTTGGGCAGGTCGAGGTGCCCCACCACGGAGATCGACTGCCAGCTGGAGTCCACCATTTCGATGAGCTCGTCGAAGTAGGCCGCCCAGAAGGGCTCGACCCCGCCCCGCCTGCGGATGAGCTCGGCGCTGTCCTCGGCCGAGCCGTCGTAGGGTATGCCCTCGGGCGAGAAGTGCACCGAGCTCACGACGAAGTCCACCCCGTGGGCCTGGAAGAGCTTGGCGCGGTTCCACTGGAGACCCAGGCCGGTGCCCAGCCACTCCAGCTCCACCCCGCAGCGAATCTGGATCCTGCCGGAGAAGCGCTCGCGCAGCTCGGCCATGCGGTTGGCGTAGTCGAAGTAGGAGGCGTCGCCCCGGATGAACTTCACGTTCGTGGCGCGCTCGCTCAGGTAGCGGAAGCGCGTGAGCCGCGGCGTGTGGATGACGAAGGTGAGGGAGGGGAAACCCAGGCCGATCGCCTTCTCCACGAGGCTCGCCAGATCGTCGATTCCATGCTTGACGTGGTCGCTTCCGGTGCCCACGTGGATGCCGTGGGTCTCCCAGATGAAGGGCTGCTCGCTCATGGCGCGAGCATAGCAGGCGGCCAGGGCGAGGGCCAAGCCGCGGTGCGTGTAGGAGTGCGCGACCTTCCCTCGCTGGTCCGCGACCTTTCCCCGCCGGTCCGCGACCTTTCCCCGCCGGTCCGCGACCTTCCCCGCCGGTCCGCGACCAGGGCCCGGCTGTCTAGGCGAGCAGCCGCGGCGGGGAGAATCGGGCGAGGGCGCAGCTCCATCCATCCCTTCCCGTGTTGCCAGGGATTCCGAAAGAGTCTATCTTTTCTCATCATGATGATGGGTCCATTCTCCTTCGGCACCCTGCCCTTCCTCCTGGGCTTGGCCGCGCTCATTCTCCTTCGCCGCTCGCGGCGGCATTCGCGGCCCGAGCTCCGGCGCGAGCCGCCCGAGCCGGAGGAGAGCCTGGAGACCCGGCTGTTCCGGCTCGCCCACCAGCTCGAAGGTCGGCTGACCGTCTCGGACGCGGTGGTCCACCTCGGCGTATCCTCCGACGAGGCCGAGCGCGAGCTCACCCGCCTGACCGGAGGCCAGCGGGTGCAGATGAACGTCGAGGAGGACGGGGTGATCGTCTACGAGTTCACCGAGCTCACGAGAAGGAGACTGACACCCTGAGGGTCGGGCCGCGACCGGGGGACCGACCGGCGGGCCTTACAGGGGCTTCTTTTTGCGATAGGATGCCTTCATGCAAAATGTTCAGTCGGCTCTTCGCCCATCGCGCCTGTTCAGCGCCGCCGTCCTGGCCTTCCTCCTCTGCGCCTGCGCCTCGGCCCCTCGGCAGGCCCCGAGCGCGCCCAGCCGAAACGCCGACGACGAGGCCTCGGGGCTGAGCGGGGACAGAGGCGACACGCTGAGCGGGGACAGAGGCGACACGCTGAGCGGGGACAGAGGCGACACGCTGAGCGGGGACAGAGGCGACGTGCTGGGACTCCGGGCCGCCATCGAGGCGGTGCTCGGCCATGTCGACTCCGCGCTCGCCGATCTGGGGATCGCCATCTCCTCGGATCCCGCGGACCCGGCGCTCTACACGGCGCGCGCCACCCTCCTGGCGCGCCAGCGCCGCTTCGAGGCCTCGCTCCGCGACATCCGCAAGGCCGTCGACATCTCCGACAGCCCCGCGTACAAGAACGTGCTCGCCACCGTCCTCGTGCTGGCCGGGAACTACCGGGAGGCGGATCGCGTGATCGGCGAGCTGGCCGCGCGTTATCCGGACGATCCCGGCTCCGTCCTGCCCGAATACCGCCTCGTCTACGAGACCCGGGGTCCCCAGGCGGCCGCGGCCTTCGCCGACCGCGCCCTGGCGGACGCGCGGGCCGGCAGGTACGGCTCCTCGTCCGGCTTCGTCGAGCGGGGCATCGAGCTCATGTCGGGCAGGATCGATTTACGCGACATCCTCTCGGCCAAGGACGAGCGCGCGTACAGCGCCGTCACCCAGGACTTCACGGTGAGCCCGGTCTCGGCGCCGGCGCCGGCGCAGCAGCCGGCGCAGGCGGCGGGACCGGCCACGGCGGCGCAGGCCGCGGGATCGGCGTCGGCGACGCAGGCGGCGGGACC
>JAJXZP010000308.1 GCA_021779995.1 bacterium
CATTGCCGAGCGCCGCGCCGGCCGGCGCCGCTTCGGCGAGCGCCGTGTCGGCGACCGCCGCGCCGCCGCGGCCGCCGGACAAAGCGAGCGAAGGCAGCTGGGGGAGGGCCACTCCGGCCAGAGCGGCCGCCCGCGCGAAGGTCGCGACTCCCAGCACCATGACGAGGACGGCGCTCGCCTTGAGCATGGCGGGCAGGAAGCGGCGCGGCAGCATGGTCGCCGCCAGGCCGAAGGCCAGGAGGAGGGGCACGGTCCCCGCCGAGAAGACGAGCATCGAGAGCGCCCCGGCGAGCGCGCTCCCCGTGCCCAAGGCGTAGAGCTGCATGGTCTGCAGGGGACCGCAGGGCATGAGGCCGTTCAGGAGCCCCACGGCGAGGGGCCCGCGTCTTCCGAGGGCCGCCGAGGCGGAGCCGAACCGCCGTCGCAGGGCCGCCGGGAGGAGGCCGGATAGCCGGGGCAGCCGCGGGATGAGGCCGAGCATCTTGAGGCCGAGGAGGAGCATGAAGAGTCCGGCCGCCGCGGTCAGGGCGCCCTTCGCCACGGGCGAGAAACTGAAAACCGAGCCTATCCCGCCGACGAGGCCGCCGACGATCGTGTAGGAAACGACGCGCCCGAGATTGTAGAGGATGCCGGGGCGGAGCCGCGCAAGGTCCATTCCCTCCCGGCGCGGAAGAGGAAGCGCCCGTGTCGCGGCCTCCGGAGGCAGGCTCGCCGAGATCGCGATGCCGCCGCACATCGCGGTGCAGTGGACCGAGGTGAGGAGGCCGACGAGGAAGAGCATGCCGAAACCGAGCGAGGCGTCGACCTTGGGGAAGGCGTTGAACAGGCCGGCCGAGCTCGCGAACATGTAGCCGGCGGCCAGCACGATGCCGATCCCGAGCGCGATCGCCGTGCCCGCCCCCTTCCGCGCGCGCAGCGCATAGCCGGCGCGCTCGATGACGGCGCCGAAGGCCTCGGGCGCGACCCGGGCCTCGTCGTACCTGATCTCGACTCGGCCCCCGCGCAGGTGGGCCTTCGCGAAGAGCACGCCGTCGAGGGATCGCAGGGCCTTTTCGATCCTCGCCTCGCAGGCCGAGCAGGTCATTCCCTCCACGAACACGATCTTTTCCTGGATCATTCGAACTACCTCATTGGGAACGCGAGATTGCGGCCAGCATAAGGTCCCCGTGTGAACGGAGCGTGAACGCCGCGAGCGAAATGCGTGCGTTCGGCAGCCCGGCGCCCGCGGAAACCCCATCCGACGTTCATTCAGCGTTCATGAGAACTCCGTAGCCTCTTGCACGTGCGATCGCGGCACGCGGGGAAATCAACGGCGGCCCGATCGCTTCGGAGCGGAAATGCGCTATTTTCAGTGATACCGAGGGAGGAGCCATGTCGTACTATTCGAGCAAGGTGGTTTCGCTCACATTCGAGGCTGCGGTCGCGAAGATCAAGGAAAACCTGAAAAACGAGGGTTTCGGGATCTTGACCGAATCCGACTTGAAGGAAACGTTCAAGAACAAGCTCGGCGTCGCTTTCCGCGAGTATCGGATACTCGGAGCCTGCAGCCCGCGTTACGCGTATGAGGCGCTGCAGGCCGAAGACAAGATCGGCGTCCTCCTGCCCTGCAACGTGGTGGTCCAGGAGACGGCGAGCGGGGCGGTCGAGGTGGCCGCTATTCGGCCGACCCAGACGATGCGTATCGTCGGCTCGGAGGCTCTGAGTCTCGTCGCGCGCGAGATAGAGGAAAAGCTAAAACGCGCGATCGATGCGCTCTAGGCCTTGAAGCAGCGCCTGGGCGCGATGGATTTTCCGCGGGCCGCGTCCGTCGGCCGAGGCGACGCCCCCCGCTGGCCGGCGTCCGCCCCGTCCTCCGGCTGCGACCCCGTGGCGTCCGACGGCTTGCCCTGAAACCTTCGGGGGCCTGCGGTGTTATATCTCGTCACGGTGATTCTTTTCGCGAGCGAGTCCCCCGGGCGGTGCCAGACCGCGCTGTTGGAGCGCTTCGCAGATTTCGATAGCCTGTCCGGGAATGTGAAGGCGTGGCGCTGGTTCCTCGGAGCTGCGAAATTCCAAAATGCTCCGGCGAAATTAGGGGATAGTCAGTCTATGGACAAGGCGGTTCAACTCACCGTGGAACGGCATACCTACACGAGAAGATACTGGATCGCGCTCGGTGTCTCGCTGTTGCTGCTTGAAATGGGGAATTACCTGAACGCCGTCTCGACGGAATATTCGAGCGCGGTGGCGACCGGTCCCATCCTCAACGATCTCGGATTCCGAATTTTCGGGTTCAGGCCTATCTATCCCGATATCGCCGATGCCGCTCTCCTCATCGCGAATATCGTCTTCGCCGTCTACGTACTTGGCAAGAGACTGTACGAAGACATTCCGTTCTTCATCGGAAGCATCGCGATCTTCGAGATATTCCGGGCGGCGATCCTGCCGCTCACACCCCTGCCCACGCCGATCGAATCCCGGAACTTCGGCCTTTTCGGAAGCGTGCTCCTGACCGGGGGGACGTTCCCGAGCGGGCACGCCGGCCAGGCCTTTCTCCTGTTCTTCCTGGCGCGTTGGCGGGACAGGAAAAGCAAATACGCGATGCTCGCCATCGCGATGCTCGAATCCTTCGCCATGATCGCGGGGAGAGGCCACTACACGATAGACGTCGTGGCGAGTTTCTTCATCGTATTTTTCATCTCCACCGTCGCACGAAAGTACTGGCATACATTGCGAGTGGGGATGGTCCGTTCGGATTGAACCGCGGCCCCGGCTTCGTCGCCGGACCCGACGCGACGTCGAGGACGAGTCGCGGCCCCGGACTCGTCCGGGCCGCGGCTTGACCTTGTCCATCGCGCTCGCTAGATTTTCGATATGCATGTCGCGCCTATCGACCGCCGCTCCGGTATCCGGCGCGTCCGACCGCGAGGTGCACCCGAGTTCCCCCTGCTCGCCATGACAGTCCTTCTCCTGCTGGGATCCTCGTCGCTCTTCGCGCAGGCCGTCCGGCAGTCCCTTGCCGTCCATTTCGTGCCCCACGTACCCTATCGCGGCCAGCGGTACACCGAGGACTGCGAAACCGCAGCCCTCCAGATGGCCCTCGCCCACGAAGGAATCAGGGTATCGCAGGACGAGCTGCTGCGCGCGGAGAACATTTCCCTGAAGGCCCCGATTCTCGATCGCAGGGGCCTCGTGCTCCAATGGGGAAATCCGGACACAAGCTTCGTCGGCCAGCCCGACTCCGCCTCGATCAGCACCGCCTACGGCGCCTCCTCCGGCTACGGCACCTACGCGCCAAACATCGCGGCCGTCGCGCAGCGATTCGGAGGCGTCGTGCTGCGCTCGGGGACCGGCCTGACGCGAGCGGAACTCGAACGGGCCATCGAGGACGGCCATCCCGTCATCGCCTGGGTCGGGGATCGCGCCGGGCGCATGCGCTGGGCGCCTCTCGCCCGCTGGCGCGCCTGGGACGGCGAACTGGTGGAATACCCGGCGCCTTCCAGCGGCGTGTACGAACACTGCGTCCTCGTGGCGGGCTGGAGCGACAAGGGCGTCTACGTGCTCGACCCGCTCGACGGCGCGCGCTCAGGCTCCAACCTCAACCCCGTCGTCGGTCCCGCCTGGGTCGCCTGGGACGAGTTCCTCGCGGGCTTCCGCACCTTCCACGGCATGGCGGTAGTGATGAACTAGGAGTGGCGCCTAGGGACGAGGGACCGTAGGAGACCGGCGAAACGCTTCAGGCATTTCGCCGGCCCGTGCCTTCCGCGCCAGGCCCGTGCCCATGTCGAGCAGATTCACGAAGCAGTCCTTGCCGAGAGCCCCGGCCTTTGGGTGAAGACGCCGTGCCGAGACCCCCTTCGGCGCGAACGAGGCCGCGTCGGTTTGCCGCCGGGATGCGTCCTTCCGTCCGGGCGCGAAGGGGGCTGTCGGTAAGGGCTCCGTCGCCGCGAAAATCGCCGGGCAGCGCCAGGGAGCGGTAAAAAGACAGGCTGCGCGCGATCCTGCCGTTCTCCTGCAGGATCGCGCGCAGCCTGGATCTTTCGCGCGCGGTCTAGCCGCGCG
>JAJXZP010000202.1 GCA_021779995.1 bacterium
GGGCGGCGCCGCGGCCGAAGGTGGCGCCGCAGCCCTGCCCGCGGCCGCCGCAGCCGAGGGCGGCGCCGCAGCCGCCGCGCGGAAGCTCGCCGGCGAAGGCAAGACGCCTATGTACGCCGCGGTCGACGGCCGCTTCGCCGGCATCGTCGCCGTGGCCGACGTCGTCAAGGACTCCAGCGCCCGGGCCGTCGCGAAGCTCCGCGGGATGGGCATCGAGGTCGCGATGATCACGGGCGACTCGCGCGCGGCCGCCGAGGCCATCGCCGCGAGCGTCGGCATAAACCGCGTGCTCGCCGAAGTCCTGCCCCAGGACAAGGCCGCCGAGGTGAAGAAGCTCCAGGCCGAGGGGCGCAGGGTCGCGATGGTCGGCGACGGGATCAACGACGCCCCGGCCCTCGCCCAGGCCGACATCGGCATAGCGATCGGCTCGGGCACCGACGTCGCCATGGAAAGCGCCGACGTGGTGCTCATGAAGAGCGACCTGGGCGACGTCGCCTCCGCCATCGGGCTCTCGAAGAACGTCATGCGCAACATCAAGCAGAATCTCTTCTGGGCCTTCGGCTACAACGTGGTGGGCATCCCCGTCGCCGCGGGCGTCCTGCACGCCTTCGGCGGACCGCTCCTGAGCCCGATCATCGCGGCCGCCGCCATGTCGATGAGCTCGGTTTCCGTATTGACCAACGCGCTTCGCCTGAAGCGCTTCAAGACTGTCGCCTGATTTTCGAGCCGCTTCACAAGGAGAAGTTATGCGCAAGACACTTTCAATCGAAGGCATGAGCTGCAACCATTGCGTGATGCACGTGAAGAACGCGCTCACCGAAGTCCAGGGCGTCGCCTCCGTGGCCGTGGACCTCGCCAAGAAGAACGCCGTCGTCGAGGGCGGAGAGCTCGACGACGACGCCATGAAGGCGGCCGTCGCCGAGGCGGGCTACGAGGTCGTCGGCATAGCCTGAAGCCCAGGCAGCCTCGAATGCCCCGAAGCATCCTCGTCGCCGACGACGAGCGGAAGATAGCCCGGCTCGTGGAGAGCTACCTCGACGCGGCCGGGTTCGAAGTCCTCGTCGCCGACGACGGCAACCAGGCGCTCAAGCTGTTTCGCGAACGCTCGCCGGATTGCGCCATCCTCGACATCAACATGCCGGGGCTCGACGGCATCGAGGTGGCGCGGGAGATCCGGCGGCGCTCGGAGGTCCCGATCATCTTCCTGACCGCCCGCACCGAGGAGACCGACCGCATCGTCGGCCTCGAGCTGGGCGCGGACGATTACGTGTCCAAACCCTTCAGCCCGCGCGAGCTCGTCGCGCGCGTGCGGGCGATCTTCAGGCGGGCGCGGCCGGTCGGCGGGGCCGAGCCAGTCGGCGCCGAGACCGCATCCGAGCCCGTCAGGCTCGGAGAGATGCTGATCGACCCGCGCAAGCGCGCCGTCCTCGTCCACGGCGAGCCCAAGGCGCTCACCGCCCTGCAGTTCGACATCCTCGCCTTCCTCGCCGGAGAACCCGGGCGGGTCTTCACGAGGCTGGAGCTGCTCGAACGGTCCGCGGGAACGGCCTGCGAAGGCTACGAACGGACGATCGACGCCCATATAAAGAACATCCGCAAGGCCATCGGCGACGAGAGCGAGCTGCCGCAATACATCGCGACGGTCAGAGGGGTGGGCTACAAGTTCATCGAGCAAAGCGATGCGACTTAGGAGCCGCCTCTCCGTCTTTTTCGTCGTCGTCGTCTTCGTGGCGGCGGGCAGCACCCTCCTCCTCGTCGGCTTCAGCGCCCGGAGCGTGTTCCGCTCCTTCGTCTTCTCCGGCGACGCCCAGAAGGCCGCGACCTACGCGAGCATCCTCGCCGACTACTATTCCGAGAAACAAAGCTGGAGGGGCGTCCAAGCCTTCCTCTCCGAAATTCCCTGGCTCGTGTTCCTCAGGATCGACGAGCGCATCCACGGGGATCGGGGCCAACCGCAGCCGAGCGCGCGGTCGGCCGAGGCCATGGGCTCCCTCATGGCGGACCGCATCGTCGTGGCGGACTCCTCCGGCCTTATAGTCGCCGACACCTCGGGCAAGCTCCTGGGGACGATCCATCCCCCGCGGCACCTGGCCCACGGCGTGCCGATCCTGTCCGGCTTCGAGCGCGTCGGCACCGTCCTCGTGGGCTCGATGATCGACTCGGGACTCTCCGACCTCGGTTCGCAGTTCCTCGAATCCTTCAGCGCCTCCCTGCTCTGGGCGACGCTCCTCTCCGCCCTCATCGCGATCCTCCTGGGCCTGGCCCTATCGGCCCGGCTGATCCGGCCCCTGGCATCGCTCAACGCGGCGGTCAGGAAGGTCGCTTCGGGCGACCTCTCGGTTCGCGTCACCCCCTCCGGCAGGGACGAGCTTTCGGAGCTCTCGGTCTCCTTCAACGCGATGACGGACGAGCTCGTCGCGTTGGAGGAGGCCAAGAAACGCATCATCGCCGACTCGGCCCACGAGCTCCGGACCCCCGTGACCCTCATCCAGGGAACCATCGAGGCCATGATCGACGGCGTCTATCCCCTCGACGCGACGACGCTCTCTTCCGTGCACGAGGAGGTCCTGCGGCTCTCCCGTCTCATCGACACCCTGCGCGAACTCGAGATCATCGAATCGGGGCGGCTCGAACTCAAGCTCGAGCGACTCGACGCGCTGGTGCTGGCGCGGAAGGCGGCCGCGCAGTTCGCCGGCGCCGTCGGCGGCAAGAAAATCGAGATGAGGACGGAGAGCCTCGGGGAGGGGCCCTTCTTCGTCCTGGCCGACTCGCTCCGCTTCGGAGAGGTCCTCTACAACCTCCTCGCGAACGCGGTCAGGCACAGCCCGCAGGCAGGGCTCGTCCGCATCCGGGTCTCGAAGAGAAGCGCCGACGGAGAGGTCCGGATGGCGGTCGACGACCAGGGCCCCGGAGTCCCCGCCCGGGAGCGCGCGAAGATCTTCGAGCGCTTCTACCGCAGCGATCCCTCGCGCGCGAGCGACCGCGGAGGGCGGGGCCTGGGACTCGCCATCGCGAGCGAAATCGTCAAGGCCCACGGCGGCGGCCTCGAAGTCGGCGACTCCGACCTGGGCGGGGCTTCCTTCACGCTCAGCCTCCCCGCCGCCTGACGGGAACCTCGCCCACCGATGCCAGGGCCGCGAGCCGCTCCGAGAGCGTCGGATGCGAGTAGTACCAGAACGAGTACCACGGATGTGGCGTGAGGTTCGAGGCGTTCTCCCGGTTGAGCTTGAGCAGGGCGCTACCCATGGCCTCGGGCCCTGCGGCCTCGGCGGCGAAGCGGTCGGCCGCGTACTCGTGGCGCCGCGACCAGGCCGAGAAGGCCGGGGCCAGAAAGAAGGTGAGCGGCCCCGAGGCGAGCATCAGGATGAACACGAGGGCTTCCTTCGAGGCGCCCGCGAAGCCGAAGGCCGGATAGAGCGGAGCCCAGTACCGCAGGAGCGAGAGGATCCAGAACCCGACGAAGCTCAGAACCAGGGAGAGGAGCATGCCCTTGAGCACGTGGCGCTTCTTCTCGTGCCCGATCTCGTGGGCCAGGACGGCGAGAATCTCCTCCTCGCTCATCTGTGCGACGAGGGTGTCGAAGAGCACCACGCGCTTCGTGCGCCCCAGGCCCGTGAAGTAGGCGTTCGAGTGCCTCGAGCGCTTGGAGCCGTCCATGACGAAGATGCCGCTCATCCTGAAGTCGAGCCTCCCGGCCAGCTCGCGGATCCTCTCGGCGAGGCTGCCCTCGGGCAGGGGCGAGAACTTGTTGAAAAGCGGCGCGATGAGCAGAGGATAGGCGATCGAGATGCCCAGGTTGACGAGGCTGAGCGCGGCGAAGGCCCAGAGCCACCAGAGCCTCCCCGTCGCGTCCATGAAGAGGAAAAGCAGGAGCGCCAGCGGCAGGCCGATGACTATGGACAGGGCGAGGCCCTTGAGCGCGTCCGCCGCCCAGGTCTTGAGGGTCGTGGTGTTGAAGCCGAAGCGCTTCTCCAGGACGAAGGTCGAGTAGAGCGAGAAGGGCAGCGAGACCAGGCTCGCAAGGAGGCCGACCGCCCCGAGAAAGGCCGCCCCGCGCAGGTACTCGCGATGCACGAAACCGCCGAGCCACGCATCGACGAGGCCGAAGAAACCCGCGACCACGGCCGCCAGGGTGAGGAGCGTCATGACCGGGCTCGACACGAAGCCCAGGCGCATGCGCGCGAGCGAGTAGGCGGCCGCCTTGCGATGCTCCTCGGGCGTCACGCTCTCGCGGAAGGCCTCGGGCACGCTATCGGCATTGCGCCGGACGTTCCGGTAGTTGAGAAAGGTGAGGAACAGCCCCCAGACGAGATCGGCCGCCGCGAAGGCGATGTAGACTCGAAGAATGCTCGCCGCTTCCATGGACACCCCCTGGTCGCCTCCAGCATGCCACGGAGGGCCGGGTAGATTCCAGCCGTCGCCGGGCGCTCGCCGCGGTCAACGGGCGCTCGCCGCCGTCGCCGGGCGCTCGCCGCGGTCAACGGGCGCTCGCCGCGGTCGCCGAATCGGATGGAGCGCGCCTCCAACGGAGGCTGGGAAATGGTGACCGCGCATCCGGACTTTGAGTATCTTGCATACTATCTCGAAAACGCGGAAGTTTCGAAATGACGGGAAGATACCCGCCGAAAGGAAGGGCCTACATGAGCAAGCTTCTCGAGAGCCTGCGCCTAGGGAGTCTCACGCTGGGCAATCGCCTGGTGATGCCGCCCATGGCGACGGCCAAAGCCGAGGCCGACGGGAGCGTCAGCCAGGAGCTCGTCGACTACTACGCGGAAAAGTCGACCGGCGGCTACTTCGGCCTCGTCATCACCGAGCACGGCTACGTCAGGCCCGACGGGAAGGCGAGCGCGAAGCAGCTGTCGGTCGCCTCCGAGGGCGCGGTGGAGGGCCTGCGGCGGCTCGCCGTCGCCATCCACGGAGGCGGCTCCAAATGCGCTTTCCAGATCAACCACGCGGGCAGCATGACGAGCGAGGAGCTCATCGGAACGAGGCCGATCGGGCCCTCGGCCGTCGCCAATCCGCGCAGAGGGGGAACGCCGCGCGAGCTCGGCCGCGCCGAGATGCCCGGCCTCGTCGCGGCGTACCGCGATGCCGCGCGCCGCGTGAAGGACGCGGGCTTCGACGCCGTGGAGATCCACTCGGCCCACGGCTACCTCCTCAACCAGTTCCTCTCCCCTCTCACCAACAGGCGGACCGACGAGTACGGCGGAGACCTCAAGCGGCGCATCCGCCTCCACCTCGAAGTGCTGGAGGCGGTGCGCGGCGCCGTGGGCGAGGACTTCCCCGTCCTCCTGAGGCTCGGCGCCTCCGACTTCGCCGAGGGCGGCACGACGCCCCGGGACGCGGCCCTCGCCGCCCGCGCCTTCGAGGAGGCCGGCGTCGACGCCATCGACATCTCCGGCGGCTTCTCCGGCTACGACGTGCCGGGGCTCGCGGGCCAGGGCTATTTCGCCCCTCTCGCCGAGGCCGTCAAGGGCGCGGTGTCCATCCCGGTGATCCTCACCGGCGGCTTCACCGAGGCCGCGGCGGCCGAGCGCATCCTGGCCGAGGGCGCGGCCGATCTCGTGGGCGTGGGCAGGGCGGTCCTCGCCGACTCGACCTGGGCGCGGCGGGCCGTCGAGAGCCTGAGCCCCTGACGAGGATCGCCTAACGCTTCCCCGCGGCCCTCGGACGGCGCCGCGGACTCAAGCTCCGCCGGTTTCGGCCCCCCCCGGTTTCCGGAGCTTCACCTGGGCATGCGCCCTCGACAGGACCGAGAGCTGGCTGAACGAGCGCTGAAGGAGTATGAAGATCATGATGAGGACGCCGATGGCGATCTCGGTCCACCAGGAACTGAGCGAGCTGAAGGTGAGGAAGGTCTTGATGATGGCCTGGATGAGGACGCCCACGAAGGTGCCGGCCAGGTAGCCGACCCCGCCCGTGAGGAGGGTGCCGCCGATGACGACACAGGCTATGGCGTCGAGCTCCGTCCCGACTCCGGCGAGACTGTTGCCCGCCGGCACGTTGAGGATGTAGACGATGCCGCCCAACGCCGAGAGAAAGCCGCTCAGGGTGTAGACGAGCAGCTTGGTGCGGCCGATCCTCAGCCCCATGAGCAGGGCCGACTGAGGGCTCCCGCCGATGGCGTAGACGTCCCGGCCGAAGCGAGTGAAGTGGGCTATGTACAGGAAGACGAGCATCACGGCGAGGAAGATCAACACCGTGGTCGGAACCATTATGAAATGCCGCAAGGGTATCCCGAAGCGCATGATGGCGTTGAAGGTGGGGTTGTAGATGGGTATGGATTCCAGGCTGATCATGTTGGCCACGCCGCGGCAGAAGAACATCCCGGCCAGCGTCACGATGAAGGGCGGGGCCTTGAAGAAATGGATCAGGGCGCCCATCAGGAAGCCGATCAGCGATCCGGCGGACAGGGCCAGCACGAAGACGAGCAGGGGGTTCAGCTTCGTCTTTTCCATGAGATAGGCGCAGAAGACTCCGACGAAGGCGATCATGGAGCCGACCGAAAGATCGATCCCTCCCGTGATGATCACGAGGGTCATCCCCACCGCGATGACGCCGAGGAAGGCGTTGTCCCTGAAGAAATTCACGAAGACCCGGAGACTGAAAAATTTGGGATATATGAAGCCGATCATGCAATAGAGCAGCACGGCCACCGCGATCGTGGCCACGATCGGCATGTATTTCTTGTCAACTCGCAACTTCATGCGCCTTCCTCCACACCAAATTCCGCATCCGCTTCCGGAACGACTCCGACTGAATGAGGATGATCAGGACTACCACGAGGGCCTTGATGACGCGGGTGAACTCGACGGGCATACCCCTCGTCAGTATGGTGGTCGTCAGGGTCTGCATGACGAGGGCCCCGATGATCGTGCCCGCAAGCGAGAACTTCCCGCCGTCCAGCGAGGTGCCGCCGATGACCACGGCGAGGATGGCGTCCAGTTCCAGACCCTCGCCCGAGCGCGTCACGTCCGCCACCTTGATGTTGGAAGTGTTGATGAGGCCGGCCATGCCCGCGCAGAAGGCGGTGAAGACGTAGACCGCCCATTTGATCGAGCGGACATTGATGCCCGAGTACCGGCTCGCGACGGGGTTGCAGCCCACCGACTCGACAAAAAGGCCGAGCGCCGTCTTCCTGGTCAGCAGGGCGGTGCCGACGAAAACCACCGCGACGATCGTTATGGGAAAGGGCAGGCCGAAGAGAAATCCGTTCGCGATGAACTCGTAGGCGCGGTTCGAGAAAAGGATCGTCTGACCGCCGGCGAAGAGCGTGGCGATGCCCCGCGCCAGCGCCAGCATGATCAGGGTGGCGACGATGGGCTGCACCCCGACCCGGGCCACGAGGAAGCCGTTCCAGAATCCCAGGAAGGTCGCCACGGCGAGCCCGACGACGATGCAGTACGCGAGGGGCAGTCCGTACACGACGAGCAGGACCGTCGTGAAGGAGCCCGAGACCGCCGAGACCGATCCGACGGAGATGTCTATGCCGCCGGTCGCGATGACGAGCGTCATGCCGATCCCCATCAGCATGACGGGCGTGGCGCGATTGAGGATGTCGATCAGGCTCCCGAACAGATGGCCGTCCATGATCTTCATATTGAAGATGACCGGCGTGAACAGCGCGTTGAACACGAGCAGCAAGGCCAGGGCGAGCACGGACCACATCAGCTTGCCCACGTTGCCCTGACTCATGAAACGCTTGAACTTCGAGGCTTTCATCTCAGCGCGCTCCCTCGGCTATGTAGTGCATGATCGCGCTTTCGTCGATCTGGTCGCCGGACATCTCGCCGATCTTCACATGGTCCCGCAGGACCGCGACACGCTGCGAGCAGCGGACCACCTCGCTGAGCTCGGAGGAGATGAACAGGATGGAAATGCCTTCCCGGCTCAGCGAGAGGATGAGGTTCTGGATTTCCATTTTCGCGCCGACGTCGATGCCGCGGGTTGGCTCGTCCAGGATCAGGAACCGCGGGTGCAGGGCGAGCCACCTGGCCACTATGGCCTTCTGCTGGTTGCCGCCCGAGAGCTCCTTGATCTTCTTGTCGGCGTCGGGCGTGCTGATGCTCAGCATGGTTATGTATCTCTCGGCTATCTCCTGCTGGGTCTTCCTCGAGATGAGCCTGAACCAGCCCTTGCTGGCCTGCAGGGCGAGGAAGATATTCTCCCGGATGCTGAGGTCCCCGATTATCCCCGCGCTTTTCCGGTCTTCGGGACAGAGCGCGAAGCCCTCGGCTATGGCCTTCCGCGGCGAAGAGATGTTCGTCTCCTCGCCTTCTATGGAGACGTTCCCCTGCTCCGCCTTGTCGATTCCGAAGAGCAGGTTCGCGATCTCCGTCCTTCCGGCGCCGAGCAGCCCCGCCAGTCCGAGCACCTCGCCCTTGTTGAGGCGCAGGTCGAAAGGCTCGATGCTGCCCTTCCGCGCGAGGCCTTTGATCTCGATCAAGGATTCCGCTCCCGGCGCGTCCGGGGACGCGACCCGGGCGGGCCCTCGCTCGAGCTCCTTCAGCTCCTTGCCCATCATGGTGGCGATCAGCTGGACCCGCGTCGTGGAAGCCGTGACGAAGTTGCCCACCAGCTGGCCGCCCCGCAGGACGGTGATCGTGTCGGAAATGTCGAAGACCTGATCGAGGAAGTGCGTGACGAAGACGATCCCCAAGCCTTCCGCCTTGAGCATCCGCATCACGGCGAACAGCTGCTCCACTTCCTCCACGGAGAGGCTCGAGGTCGGTTCGTCGAGGATGAGCATCTTCGCGGATACGTCCACGGCCCGGGCTATGGCCACCATCTGCTGTACGGCGAGAGAGTAGTCGGACAGGAGGCGTTTGACGTTCAGCTCGAGATTCAGCCGATCCAGCGCGGCGACGGCCGAGGAGTTCATCTTTTTCCAATCGAGCGAGCCCATCGAGGTGGGCTGCCGTCCGAGGAAAATGTTCTCGGCGACGGTCAGGGTCGGAATGAGGTTCACTTCCTGGTAGACCGTGCTGATCCCCAGCTCCTGGGCCTCGTGCGGCGAGTGCGGATCGATCTCGCGGCCGTCGAGGAAGATCCGGCCCTCGTCGCGTTCCTCGACGCCGGTCATCACCTTGATCAGGGTCGATTTCCCGGCGCCGTTCTCGCCCATCAGGGCCCGGACCTCGCCCCTTTGCAGCGCGAAATCGACCTTGTCCAGAGCGTGGACGCCCGGAAAGCTCTTGCTGATTCGCCGCATGCTCAGGATAGGATCGGCTTCGGGCATACAACCTCCATCGAATGAATCCACAGGCAAAATCGCGAGGGCGGTCCCGCACGGATGCCGGACTGCCCTCGACTCCGAGTGTACGCTATATTTTTAGTACTTGCGGGTGGGCAGGGCGGCCTTGGCCTGGCTGGCTTCGTACAGCCCGTCGGTCTGGATGACCCACTTCGGATAGGTCTGGCCGTTGATGGCGCCGATCAAGGTCTCGAAGCCGATCTTCCCGAGCAGGGGATTGCACTCGCATACGGCGTTGAGCGTGCCCTTGGCCATGGCCTCGAACGCGGGCCGCGTGCCGTCGATGGAGACGACGACGATGTCCTTGCCCGGCCGCTTGCCGGCTTCCTGGATGGCCTGGATGGCGCCCATGGCCATGTCGTCGTTCTGGGCGAAGACCGCGTTGATGCGGCTGTTGGCCTTCAGGAAGGCTTCCATGACCTGCTTGCCGTCGGCGGCGTTGAAGTTGCCGGTCTGCGACAGGACGATCTTCATCCCGGGATAGCTCGCGATGCCCTCGGCGAAGCCCTTCTGCCTCATGATGGCGGGATCGGCGCCGGGCGTGCCCTCGAGCTCGGCGATGGTCGCCTTGCCGCCCATCTTCTTGGAGAGCCACTCTCCGACCCTCTTCCCTTCCTGGACGAAATCGGAGGTGATCTTGCAGACATAGAGGGAATCGTCGGAAGTCTGGATGCCGCGGTCGAGGAGCACGACGGGGATGTTCGCCTGCTTGCATTCCTGCAGGACCTCGTCCCAGCCGGTGGCGACGACCGGAGCGAGGAGAATGCCGTCCACGCCCTGGGCGATGAAGGAGCGCAGCGCGGCGATCTGGACTTCCTGCTTCTCCTGGCCGTCGACGAACTTCAGATTGATGCCCATGTCCTTGGCCGCGGCGTTGACCGAGGCAGTCTCGGCATCTCGCCACGCGCCCTCGTTGCCGCCGGTCTGCGCGAAACCGATGGTATAGGTCTTCGCGGAAGCGCCAAGGGCGACGAAGAGGCACAAGGCCAGACCCAGCAGCACCACTAACTTTCTTTTCACCTGATCCTCCTGTGACCGGCCCTTCTTGGGGCCCGTCCGAGGCCCAGTATTGATGCCGTTTCCCGAATCTGTCTTTGCACTATTCGGGCCGAATCGTGCACTTTTCGGTTCACCGTCCGCGAGGATGTTGCACGGAAGCGTCGCGCTCGTGCACTTTTCCGACAATGCGCATTTTCCCGCTTCACCGAAGCGACGGCTCTGGTATACTCCGGCCATGTCCCGAAAACGAGCAGGAGGGCGAGGGCAGACGGCGCAATCGCGCCGAGGCCTGGGCTTCCGCTACAGGCTCCTCCTCTACTTCTCCGCGGTGATCGTGCTGCCCCTCCTCACCCTCGGCGTGGCCGCTCCGCTGGTCTATTCGCACAGCGTCGAACGCTCGGCCATGGAGCACACGGGGCAGATGATCGATCAGGTCACGCGCAGCGTCGATCTCTACGTCCAGGACGTCGAGAAGGTCCTCGACTTCGTGGCGGCCTCTCCCGACGTGCTCCGCTTCATCGGCGGCGAGTCCGAGAACGCCGCGGTCGCGGTGCTCCGCTCCGTCCACACCTCGCGGCCCGAGCTGGCCGGGCTTCTCGTCCTCTCGGCCGACGACCGCCTGGCGAGCCCCGATTTCTATCGCATAAGCCGCGACCCGATCGTGCGGGAATCATGGTACGAGGCGGCCGCCGCCTCTCCCGGCAAGGTCGCCCTCACGCCCCGGCCCGTCGGGCGCAACGTGCGCACCCGCTCGGGCCCCTCGACCGACGAGGTCGTGACGGTCTCCAAGGCGATCGTCGACAAGACCACTAACCGCATCCTCGGCGTCGTAGCGGTGGACCTCGATCTATCCGTCGTCCAGGGACTCCTGGCCGAGGCCAAGGTGGGGGCCGACGGATTCCTCTTCATCGTCGACGCCTCGGGCGAGCCGGTGCTCGTTCCGCTCAATCCGGTGGTCTATCGCGTCGCCCCGGACTGGATCGTCGAGAGTCCCGCAGGCACGGTGAAGCGCATCGACGGCATCGACTACCAGATCCTCGCCCGGCTCTCGGCCTACACGGGCTGGAGGACGGTGGGCGTCTTCTCGCGAACCGGAGCCTTCCGCGAGGCCTCCTTCGTGCGATACTCCGCCCTGATCATCGGCGGCGTCACCTTCGCGATAGCCCTCGTGCTCTCCATCCTCCTCGCCTCGTCCGTGGCCCGGCCGGTGATCGAACTCGAAACCCTCATGGGCAGGGCCGAGGCCGGCGACCTGAGCGCCAGATTCGAGGGCAACACGGCCGACGAGGTGGGCAGGCTGGGCCGCAGCTACAACGCGATGATCTTCGAGATCAGAAACCTCATCGATCTCGTCTACAAGGAACAGCGCGACAAGCGCGAAGCCGAGCTCCATATCCTGCAGGAGCAGATCAAGCCGCACTTCCTCTACAACACGCTCGAGACCATCCGCTATATGGCCAAGCGCCAAGGGGCGCAGGATGTGGTCGACATGGTCTCGGCCCTCACCAAGCTGTTCAGGATCGGCCTGTCGCGCGGCCAGGAGACGATTCCCCTGCGCGACGAGCTCGAGCACGTGCGCTCCTACCTTTTCATCCAAAGCTCGCGCTACGCGGGCAAGTTCGAATACGAGATCGCCGCCGACGAGGATTGCCTCGGCCTGCGGGTCCAGCGTCTCGTCCTCCAGCCCCTGGCGGAAAACGCGATCTATCACGGCGTCAGGGAAAAACGGGAGAAGGGCCGCATCCGGATCGAGGCGAGATTGAGCGGCGGACTCCTGGCCATCGTCGTGCGCGACGACGGGATCGGCATGGACGCGGTCAGGCTGGCCGAGATCCGCGGAGTGCTGGAGAACCGACGGCCGCTCTCCGACAGCGCCTCGGGCTACGGCATCTACAATGTCAACGAGCGCATCCGCTCCTACGGCCCCGACTACGGCCTGAGCTTCGAGAGCTCGGCCGGCGAAGGGACGTCGGTGACCATTCTGCATCCGGTGATAGTCGAGGAGGCGTAGCATGCCGTGGAAGATACTCATCGCCGACGACGAGCCCATGATCCGCGCCGATCTGCGCGACACCGTACTCGCCGCGATCCCGGGTTGCAGCATCGTGGCCGAGGCCGAGGACGGCGAGGAGGCCCTTCGCCTAGCCGCGGAGACCCGGCCCGACCTGCTCCTCGTCGACATCCGCATGCCCTTCCTCAACGGCCTCGAGCTCATAGACCGTCTGCGCGCGATCGGCTCGGATTGGATCGTCATAGTCGTCACGGGGCACGACGAGTTCGAATACGCGCGGGCCGCCCTCTCCCTGGGAGTCTTCGAGTTCCTCCTGAAGCCGGTGGACGAGCAGCTCTACGCCGCGACCCTCGCGCGCGCGATCGCCGAGATCGAGCTTCGCCGCGAACGATCGGCCCAGGAACTCAGCCTGCGCGCGGAGCTCGAACGGAACCTTCCCCAGCTCCGGCGCCGCCTGCTCGGAGAGATCGCTGCCGGGCGCATCGACGCCGCCGACGCCCTGCCCCGGCTCGCGATGCTCGGGATCGAGGTCCCCGATCCCGCGGGGCTCACGCTCGCCCGCCTGGGCGGAGGAGCCCCCCACCCCGGGACGGCCAACATCGTCGAGCGGGAGGTCGCCTTCGCCTCGATCCTCGAGGAACTCCTCGCCTCCTTCGCCCCGTACCACGTTTTCGACGACGCGATAGACGGTCTGGTGCTGCTCTCCGCGGGGCCGGGCGGCGAGGGCTGGGCCGACCTCCCCGCCGAGATCTCGGCCCGGGTGGAACGGAGGCTCGGGCTCTCGGCCATCGTCTCGCAGCAGGTCGTGCGCGGCGGGGCCGCGAGCTTCGTCGCGGGGCTGCGCGAGACCCTCGAAGAACTGCGGGAGGAGGCCGGTTCCTCGGGCGACCAATTCGTCGAGCGGGCGCGCGGCTACATCGAACGCAACTACATGCGCCAGGACCTGAGCCTGGAGGAAACGGCCCAGGCCTTGGCCGTGTCTCCCGACCACCTGTCCCGCCTCATGAAGCGGGAGACCGGCAAATCCTTCGTGGAGTACCTGACGATCCACCGCGTCACGCGATCGATGGCGCTCATGGCCCAGCGCGACGTGAAGATGTTCGAGATAGCCGAGCTGGCCGGCTTCTCGAGCCAGCACTACTTCAGCCGCGTCTTCCGCCGGATCAGCGGCCTTTCTCCGACGGAGTATCGGCGGGAGATCGGGATATGAGAACGCTTCTTGATCCGACCCGTCGCCGCGCCGCGCCGCGGGCCCGCGCCGCGCGGGCGGCCCGCTCGCCGGCCGTGTCGCTCCTAGGGCTGCTCGCGCCGCTGCTGCTCATCCTCGCCCTCGCCTCGTCCTGCTCGGGGCCGAAAGAGGAGCCCGACGGCGTGAAATGGCTCATCGGCGTGTCCCACGCCAACCTGACCGAGCCCTGGCGCATCACCATGAACCGCGACATCCTCTCCGAAGCCGCGACGAAAAAGGGACTGCGCGTCGTCTTCACCGACGCGGCCGACTCCGCCTCCAAGCAGATCGACGACATAGCCCATCTCCTGAAGCTCGGCGTCAACCTCCTCATCGTCTCGCCCGTCGACGGCGACGCGCTCACGCAGGCCGTCACCGCGGCCTACCAGAAAGTGCCCGTCATCCTCCTCGACCGGACCGTGGAGGGCTACGGCTACACGCTCTACATCGGCCCGGACAACTATTTCATCGGCCGTTCCGTGGGCGCGTACGTGCGCGAGCTCCTGGGCCCGCGCGGCGGCCGCGTGGTAGAGATCCAGGGCCGGGCGGGCTCCCCGCCGGCCATCGAGCGTTCGACGGGCTTCCGCGAGGCGCTCGCCGGCCGGCCGCTCATCAGGATCGTCGACAGTTTCGGCGCCGATTGGCTGCGCGACACGGCGCAGGACAAGTTCGCCTCCCGCCTCAAGCGCGACGGCCGCGTGGACGTGGTCGTCGCCCAGAACGATACGATGGCCCTCGGCGCCTGGAAGGCAGCCCGCGCCGCCGGCCGCGCCGGCATCCGCTTCATCGGCATCGACGGCTTCTCGGGAGAGAACGGCGGCATCAATCTCGTCGAGCGCGGCGTGCTCACGGCCACCTTCGCCTCGTCCACGGGAGGAAAGCAGGCGGTGGACTACGCCTGCGACATCCTCGACAAAGCCTCCGGCATCCCGAAGAAGATCTTTTTGTCCTGCCGGAGGGTCACCGCCGGAAGCCTCGTGAACGCCGCCTCGCACCCTCCGATCGCCGGTCTCGGCCGCCGCGTGGTCCTCGGCTACGCGCAGACGGGCGACGAGAGCGCCTGGCGCACCGCCAATACGGTGTCGATCAAGGCCGCCGCGAAGCGGGCGGACATAGACCTTCGCTTCATCGACTGTCAGCTCAAGCAGGCGAACCAGATCGCCGCGATACGGTCCTTCATCGCCCAACGCGTCGACGTGATCGCCTTCTCCCCCCTCGTCGAGACGGGCTGGGACGAGGTGCTGCGCGAGGCCAGGGCCGCCCGCATTCC
Source organism: bacterium (assembly GCA_021779995.1). Classification (GTDB taxonomy): domain Bacteria; phylum Spirochaetota; class Spirochaetia; order Treponematales; family Rectinemataceae; genus JAJXZP01. Next base: position 14,762 of record JAJXZP010000202.1, read on the forward strand.
CGTGATCCTCTCCGATCGCAGCATCCGCAGCTCGGACGAGTCGCTGTACGAGACCTTCCTCGGCGCCGACTTCATCGAAGAGGGACGCCGGGCGGCGAGGTGGCTCGTCTCCCGGCTCGGCGATCACGCGGCGGCCCGCATCGTGGAGCTGCGCGGCACGGAGGGCGCCGACCCCGCCATCGGACGCAAGCAGGGCTTCGAGGAGATCATCGCCGATCATCCCAGCTATCGGATCGTCGCGAGCGTCGACGGCGACTTCCAGTTCTCCGTAGGCAAGCGTGTCATGTCCGAGCTGCTCGACCGCGGCCTCAGGGACTTCAACGTCATCTACGCCCACAACGACGACATGGCCCTGGGCGCCATCGAGGCCATGAAGGAACGGGGCATGAACCCAGGCAAGGACGTCACCATCGTGTCCATCGACGGGGTTCGCGCGGCTTTCCAGGCCATGCGGGCGGGAAAGCTCAGCTGCACCGTCGAGTGCAATCCCCTGCTCGGTCCCCTGCTCATGAAAGCGGTCGCCGACTACATGTCGGGCAAGGAACTCCCGCGGCGCATCATCACCGCCGAGGGCATCTTCCCGGCGGAAACCGCGGCGGCGGTCCTGCCGGAGAGGAAGTACTGAAAGTCGGCCCGAGGCCCTACTCGCCCACCGCGACGGCCCTCTCGTCCCGCTCGCGGGAAATCGGCTCCCGTCGCAATTCGGCCCGGACGGGACTGGCCCCGGCGACTTCCGGATAGACCGCGATGACACCGTCGAATCTCGAGCCCGAGCTGGCCGCGCTGATGATCGTCCGCACCACCGTCTCCAGGCGCCATTCCTTCAAATTGAAGGTGAGGCTCGTCTCCTGCAGGCCATGCTTCTCGGCGATCACCTCGGAGATCCCGATTTTGCCGAGCGCCTGCAACACATCGTCGAGAGCCGCCTTCTTGATAACCGCCGCGATCTTCCTGCTCATCGCATCCTCCATGGTTTTTCTCGCTATACGGATGCTTATGAGCAAGATGCATGCCAACACGCCCCGATTGCCGTCACCGGCCCTCCCAAAACCGAATCACCTGCCCGGGCTCGCGGGAATCGCTCGAATTGCGCCGAGATCGCGCCCTCGCGGCGACGGGCCCCGAACCGCGGGATTACGTCGGCGTATGTTCGCCGCGCCGTTCTTACGAAAAGGTGGCAAGGCCGGTGTCGGTGTCCGGGCCGGGCCGGCCGAAAGAGGCCTTCGCCTCTTCTCGCGCCTCATGCAGCGCGTCGCGGACCAGCTTCGGGATGAGGGCGCTGCGGTATTCCCCGGAGGCGCGCAGCGGGTTCGTGCGCGGGTGGCATTCCGCCTGCGCGAGCGCGGCGGCTTGCTCGATCACGGCATCCTCCGGAGCGCGCCCGATCAGAAAGGCCCCGACGGCGCGAGCGCGA
>JAJXZP010000174.1 GCA_021779995.1 bacterium
GAGGGCCGCGCCGAGGGCCACGAAGAGCCGGCCGTCTGCGGGCACGAGCATCTCCTCGGGCTTGAGCTTGAGGGTCTCGGCGAAACGCCTCCGCAGTTCGGGCAGGAAGTGCAGGGGCCCGCCGAGGAAGGCGACGCGGCCGCGTATGGGCCTGCCGCAGGCGAGGCCCGAGATGGTCTGGTTGACCACCGCCTGGAGCACGGAGGCGGCTATGTCCTCGCGCCGCGCGCCCTCGTTGATGAGGGGCTGGATGTCGGCCTTGGCGAACACGCCGCAGCGCGCGGCTATGGGATACACGGTGTGCGCCCGCGAGGCCAGCTCGTCGACGCCCGCCGCGTCGACGCCGAGGAGGACGGCCATCTGATCGATGAAGGCCCCGGTGCCTCCGGCGCAGCTGCCGTTCATCCGCTGGTCGAGCTGCTCGCCGAAGTAGGTGATCTTGGCGTCCTCGCCGCCCAGCTCGACGGCGACGTCGGTGCCGGGCAGGTAGGTCTCGACCGCCTGAGAGCAGGCGATGACTTCCTGGACGAAGGGGAGCCCCAGGCGGGAGGCGACGCCGATGCCCGCCGAGCCGGTGACCGCCGCCTCGTAGACGCGACTGCCTCCGAGCGCGGCGGCGGCCTCGGCGAGCATGCGCGCCAAGGTGGAGCCTATGTCCGAGCGGTGCCGCTCGTAGGTGCCGTGGAGGAGTCTGCCGTTTTCGTCGAGGGCGGCCAGCTTGACCGTGGTCGAGCCGATATCCACGCCGAGTCTGATGGGAGCCATTGCGGCGAGGATACTACCAATAGAGCCTCGGCGACAAGGCGAAGCCGGCCGGCCGCCCGGCGGCGATCGGGCCTTCCGTCCCGGCATCCGCGGGAGCGGCGCTGGAATCGATGGTTCCCGTCGTGCTAGGCTCGCGTCGGGGGAACAAATGGCCGTAGAACGCAGCTTTTCCATGCTCAAGCCGGGGATCATCCAGCGCCGTCTCGTGGGCGAGGTCCTCTCGCGTCTGGAGCGCAAGGGACTCCGCATCGTCGCCCTCAAGATGATGCGGATTTCGCGGGAGCTCGCGGAGCGGCATTACGCCGAGCACCGCGGCAAGGACTTCTACGAGCCCCTCATCCGGTACATGACCTCGGGACCTGTCGTGGCCATGGTGGTGGAGGCCGACGGGGCCGTGGCCGCCCTGCGCAGGCTCTGCGGCGCCACCAGGACCGACGAGGCGCTCGCCGGCACCATCCGAGGCGACCTCGCCAATCACACGAACCTCAATGTCATCCACGCCTCCGACTCGGTCCAAAGCGCCGAGCGGGAGATCGCGCTTTTCTTCGCCGACACCGAGCTCAACGAATGGAAGGACGGCGAAGATGAGTGGATCTGAGCGCGCCGCGCCCAGCCCCTCTCCCCTCGCCTCCGGCCGGGCCGTCGCGGATGGCGCGGCGAAGAACGCGGCGGAGAGCCGGGCTGAGAGCGGCGCCGCCGATCCGGCGGAAGCGCTCCCGCGCTGGGATCTCGATCCCATCTTCCCCGGCTTCGGCTCCGACGAGTATCGTCGCGCCAAGGAAGAGCTCGCCGAGCTCGCCGAGGCCTTCCTCGCTCATCTCGGCGCCGCGCCCGAAGGCGGCCTGGGCGGGTGGCTCTCCCGGGCGCTCGAGCTCGAGGACCGCTCTGGCTCCCTTCATGAGACCCTCGCCGCCTACGCCTACGCTTCCTATTCGGTGGCCACGCGCGAGAGCGCGGCCCTGGCCGAGATCAACGCGGTCGAGGCGCTCGGCCTGCCCCTGAAGCGGGCCGCCGTGCGGTTCCGCAACGTGCTCGCCGCGAGGCGGGGCGAGGTCGAGGCCATGCTCGCCGCCGACCGGAGCCTGGAACCCTTCGCCTTCCATCTGCGCGAGGAGCTGTTCTGGCAGTCGAGGCAGATGGCTCCCGAGCTGGAGGACCTGGCCGCCGATCTCTCGCGCGCGGGGGGCGAGGCCTGGGGCCGGCTCCAGGAAGCGGTGTCGTCCAACGCGAGCGCCCTCTGGGACGCGGCCGCCGGCGGGCGCAAGACGGTCGTCGAGCTCCGCAACCTGGCCTACGATCCCGAGCGCTCGGTGCGGGAGAAGGCCTGGCGGCTGGAGCTCGAGGTCTGGCAAGAGGCCGAGATTCCCCTGGCCGCCGCGCTCAACGGGGTCAAGGGCTTCGCGGTCACCCTCGGCTCGCGCCGGGGCTGGGAGGCGGAGCTCGACAAGTCGCTCCGCCAGGCGCGGATGACGAGGGCCTCCCTCGACGCCCTCCTGGGCGCCATGGAGGACTCGCTTCCGTCCTGGCGGCGCTATCTCAAGGCCAAGGCGCGTCTCCTGGGCCTCCCTGCCTGCGCCTTCTACGACCTCTTCGCCCCGGCGCCCGGCGAGGCCGGCCGCCGGTACTCCTTCGCGGAGGCCGAGGATTCCATCGTCGCGAAGTTCTCGGCCTTCGATCCCGACATGGGCTATTTCGCGCAACGCGCCTTCGAGAGCCGCTGGGTCGACGCGCTTCCGCGCGAGGGCAAGGTCGGCGGCGCCTACTGCATCGACTTTCCCGCGGCCAAGGCCGCCCGGGTCATGTGCAACTTCGACGGCAGCTTCGCGGGGCTCTCCACGATGGCCCACGAGCTCGGCCACGCCTGGCACGCCGAGGCGCTGCGCGGCCTGCCCTACGTCGCCACGCAGTACCCCATGACCCTCGCCGAGACGGCCTCCATCTTCGCCGAGACGGTGGTCTTCGAGGACGCGGTCGCCGGAGCCTCGGGCGCGGAGCGGCTCGGACTCCTCGGCTTCCATCTCCAGGACGCCTGCCAGGTCGTCGTGGACATCCTCTCCCGTTTCCGCTTCGAGTCGGCGGTCTTCGAGCGCCGAGCGAAGGGCGAGCTTCCGCCCGAGGAGCTGTGCGCCCTCATGCTCGACGCCCAGAAGTCGACCTACGGCGACGGCCTGGATCAGGAGCGTCTGCACCCCTACATGTGGGCGGCCAAGGGCCACTACTACTCGCCGGGGCTCTCGTTCTACAATTTTCCCTACGCCTTCGGGCTCCTGTTCGGCGCCGGACTCTACGCGCGTTATGCGAGCGAGGGCCGGGCCTTCGCCGGGACCTACCGGGACATCCTGCGCCGGACCGGGTCGGCGAGCGCGGTCGCGGTCGCCTCCGAGGCCGGCTTCGACATCGAGAGCCGCGAGTTCTGGGACCGGGGGCTGGCGCTGTTCGAGCGTCAGGTGGGCGAGTTCGAGCTCCTGGCCGCCGGGCAGACCGCCGCCGGGCGGGCCGCCGCCGAGGCGGCCGGAATGGAGGGGATCTGATGTCCGAGCGCATAGGAGTCATCGGCGCGGGGGCCTGGGGCACCGCCCTCGCGAAGGTCCTGGCGGAGTGCGGCCACGAGGTGACCCTCTGGTGCCTCGAGAGCGAGCTCGCGCGGAATATCACCGAGAGGCGGGAGAACGACCGCTACCTGCCCGGCGTGACGCTGCCCGTCAATTTGAAGCCCGAGACCGATCCCCTCGCCGCGGCCTCGGGCAAGGACGTGGTGGTGCTGGCCGTGCCCTCGCCCTACCTCATGGGGGTCGTGCGGCGCATCCTCGGCGCGCCCGATCTCATTGACGGCGAGTCCCTCGTCGTCGTCGTCACCAAGGGCTTCATCCCCGATCCGCGCGGGCCGCGCCTCATCCTCGAAACCCTGGAGGATCGCCTGCCCGGCTCCTACCGCGACCAGACCGTCTACCTCTCGGGGCCGAGCCACGCCGAGGAGGTGTCCCGCGGCCGGATCACGGGCCTCGCCGCGGCGAGCCGCAACGGACGCAACGCGATCCGCGTGCGCGAGCTGTTCCGGGGCAGCCGCGTGCTCGTCTTTCCCTCGCTCGACACGACGGGCGTGCAGGTCTGCGCCGCCGCGAAGAACGTGGTGGCCATAGGCTTCGGCATGCTCGACGCCCTGGCCGGCGGCTCCTCCCCCAGCCCGGAGTTCGGCGACAACACCGAGTCGCTTCTCCTCGCCGCGGGCCTCAACGAGATGCAGATGCTCGGCACCGCCCTCGGC
>JAJXZP010000274.1 GCA_021779995.1 bacterium
TTGTGGTCCACGATGCCGGCACGGTGATCAATCCGACCCTCGTCGATGCGAATCTCCCTCACGTAGAGCATGTCCTCGTCGAGCTTGCGGTTGCGGTCGAGCGCGTTCGCCGCGGCGGACGCGACGACTTTCTTCACGAGCTTGGCGCCCTTGTTGGGCATGTTGTCCAGAATCGCGATCGCCTCGGAGTACGGCCGCTTCCTCACGAGGTCGGCCACGGGGCGGACCTTGGAGGGCGAAGCCATGAGCCACTTAGCCGTCGCGGAATAGCCGGTCTTGGTTTGAGCCATGGTCGTTCCTCTACTTCTTCTCGGCTTTCTTGTCGCTTCCCGCGTGCCCGCGGAAGACGCGGGTGGGAGAGAACTCGCCAAGCTTGTGGCCGACCATGTTCTCGGTCACGTAGACCGGAACCCATGTCTTGCCGTTGTAGACCGAAATGGTCATGCCGACCATCTCGGGAATTATCGTCGAGGTGCGGGAGAAGGTCTTGAACATCTTCTTCTCGCCCGCCTTGTTCATCTCCCCGACCTTTTTGTACAGGCTCTTCTCGATGAAGGGCCCTTTCTTTACGGACCTGGACACTTGGGGCTCCTCCCTTACTTCCTGCGCTTGACGATGAAACGACTCGAGGGCTTGTGCGTATCGCGGGTCTTGTAGCCCTTGGCCGGCTGGCCCCAGGGCGATACGGGCTGCTTGTAGCCCTTGCCGCGACCCTCGCCGCCTCCGTGCGGGTGATCCACCGGGTTCATGACCGTGCCGCGGACCGTGGGCCTGATCCCGAGCCAGCGGGTCCGACCCGCCTTGCCCAGGCGCTCGTTCATGTGCTCTTCGTTGCCCACGGCGCCGATGGTGGCGCTGCACTTCTTGAAAACCATGCGCAGCTCCCCGGAGGGCAGCTTGAGGACGACGTAGTCCCCCTCCTTGGCCGCGATGAGCGCGCTGGCGCCGGCCGAGCGGGCGAGCTGCCCGCCCTTGCCGAGGGTGAGCTCCACGTTGTGGACGGTGATGCCCACCGGGATCACCTCGAGCGGGAGCGAGTTGCCCGGCTCGATGGGCGCGCCGGGACCGGAGAGTATCTTCTGTCCGACCGCGAGCCCTTTCGGCGAGAGGATATAGCGCTTCTCTCCGTCGGCATAGACGACCAGCGCTATGTTGGCGCTGCGGTTGGGGTCGTACTCCACGGAGTTGACGATCCCGGGGATGCCGGCCTTGTCGCGCTTGAAATCCACGACGCGATAGCGCTGCTTGTGGCCGCCGCCCTGATGCCGCACCGAGATGCGGCCGTTGGAGGCGCGCCCGCCGTTGGACTTCTTGCCCCGCGTAAGGGATTTCTCGGGTCTGCTCTCGTTGGCGGTGATTTCGGTGTTCACCACCTGCACGCGGTGCCTGAGGCCCGGCGTGATAGGCCTGAATGTCTTGATACCCATATTTTCCCCTTACGCCTTACGCGCCTTCGAAGACCGCGATCTTCTCGCCCGCGGCAAGTTTGACGATCGCCTTCTTCCAAGTCGCCGTGCGGCCCGCTCGATTGCGCTGCCGCTTAGGTTTGGACGAGACATTGATGATGTTGCACGATACAGGGTTGACCTGGAACATGCGGCGCACGGCTTCCATGATCTGCTGCTTGTCGGCGCGCGCGTCGACGCGGAAGGTGTAGCGCCCTTCCTCGCGCAGAAGATTGCTCTTTTCGGTGAGCACGGGCGCGATCAGGATCGAAATGTATTCCATAAGTCCGGCTCCTTACTTGTCCGCGTAGAAGTCGTTGAGGCTCTTCGCGGCCGACTCGAGCACGAGGAGCTTGCGTCCGTAGAACAGATCGTGGGCGCGCAGCCGATTGTACGAGAGGAAGCTCAGCCAGGGGAGATTGCGACCCGCTCGCTTGACCGCCTCGTCGTCGCCCTTGAGGATGACCACGGTCCGCTGGCTTTCCTTGTTGGACGCGAGAGCCTCGATTTTCTTGACGAAATCGCGGGTCTTCCCCGATTCGACCGTGAAATCCTCGACCACGGTCATGGTGCCGTCCTGGGCCCGCAGGCTGAGAATGGTCTTCAGGGCCAGGCGCTTGACCTTCTTGGGCAGCACATAGGAGAAATCGCGGGGCTTGGGGCCGAATACGATGCCGCCCCCCACGTAGATGGGCGACTTGAAGTCTCCCTGCCGCGCGCGGCCGGTGCCCTTCTGGGCGTAGGGTCGGCGATTCGAGCCGTGGACCTCGCCGCGCCCCTTCGTGCTCGCGGTCCCCACTCGCTTATTGGCGAGCTCGTTGTTGATCGCGTAATAGATGACATCCTCGTTTATGGGAAGCCCGAACACCGAGTCGGATAGCTCGATGGTTCGGAGCTCTTTCCCTTGCAAGGAAACGACTTTCCTTTCCATTTGGCCCTCCGCCTAGTTCGTCTTCTTGACCGCGTCGCGGACGACCACGGTGCAGGTGCGCGGCCCCGGAACGGCCCCGCGCACGAGGATGCAGCCAGCCTCGGCGTCCACCCGGACGACACGGAGATTCTGGACCGTCACTCTCTCCCGGCCCATGCGCCCGGGCAACTTCACGTTCTTGAAGGTCTTGTGGGGATAGGTTCTCTGACCCGTGGAACCGGGTTCGCGATGGAACTTGGAGCCGTGCGTGCTCCGTCCGCCGGCGAAGTTCCAGCGCTTCTGGACGCCCTGAAAACCCTTGCCCTTGGAGGTCGCGGTCACATCGACGTAGCGGAGCCCTTCCAGCAACGAGGCGCCCAGCTTGTCGCCCACGGCGACTTCCTTCTCGAAATCGCGCAACTCGCGGAGAATCCGCTTCGGCGCCACGCCCTCGGGGAACTGCCCGGCGTAGGGCTTGGTGATCCGTATCTTCCTCATGTCGTAGACACCGAGCACGACCGCATCGTAGCCGTCCGCATCCGCGGTCTTCTTGCCGACCACGACATTGGGCTCGAATTCGATGACGGTGACGGGGGTGAGCCGCCCGGTATCGTCGAAGATCTGGGTCATCCCCGTCTTCTTGCCGATAAGTCCGATCATACTTGACTCCTAGCGTTGAACGCTTCGGCGCGCCCCGACCCTCGCGGGCGGTCGCCGCCTGGCATTAACTGCTGGCTACGGAGGCGAGGCCTCCGACATTCCGGTTCGCCGCATCGCGCCGGCGACGGCCGGCGAATTACTGCTTGATCTCGACGTCGATGCCCGCGGGAAGCTCGAGCTTCATGAGGGCGTCCATGACGTCGGGGGTAGGATCGATGATGTCGATCAGACGCTTGTGGGTTCTCATCTCGAACTGTTCCCGCGACTTCTTGTGGACGTGCGGAGAACGGAGAACCGTGTACTTGCTGATCCTGGTAGGCAGGGGGATCGGTCCGGAAACCGTGGCACCGGCCTTCTGGACGGTCTGAACGATACCACGAGCGCTGTCGTCGATGAGACGGACGTCGAACCCTCTAAGCCTGACGCGAATCCTGTCCTTCATGATTCCTCCAAAGATCTCTTGCGAGTGTCGGACATCGGCCGTACCCGGGAGGGCGCGCCATCGCCGCACATCGCTGCGGAGCCTGGGAGCTCCGCGAAAAACCCGGACCCGGCGTCCGAAGACGCCGTATCCGAACGCACTCTAGCACGCGGCAGGTCATCGTGTTAAGCCATCCACGACCCGCCGTGACGCAAAATCGTCCAAAAGTCCCGGCCGGGCCGCTACTCTTGGACGATATCGATCCAAACCGCTTACGCGATGATCTCCGTGACCTGGCCGGACGCGACCGTGCGGCCGCCCTCGCGGATGGCGAACTTGAGCCCCTTCTCCATGGCGATCGGGTAGATCAGCTCGACGATGATCTCCGTGTTGTCGCCGGGCATGACCATCTCGGTGCCCTCGGGGAGGGTGACGGTGCCGGTGATGTCGGTCGTGCGGAAGAAGAACTGCGGCCTGTACCCGCCGAAGAAGGGGCTGTGGCGCCCGCCCTCCTGCTGATTGAGGCAGTAGATCTGGCCCTTGAACTTGGCGTGCGGCGTGATGGTGCCGGGCTTGGCGAGAACCTGTCCGCGCTCGACCTCTTTCTTGTCGATGCCGCGAAGGAGGGTGCCGATGTTGTCGCCGGCCTGGCCCTCGTCGAGGAGCTTGTTGAACATCTCGACGCCGGTGACGACGGTGGACTTCGTGGGCTTGATGCCGACGATCTCGACGGTGTCGTTGATGTGGACGATGCCGCGCTCGACTCGGCCCGTGACGACGGTGCCGCGGCCGGAGATAGAGAACACGTCCTCGATCGGCATAAGGAAGGGCTTGTCGGTGACGCGCTCGGGGTCGGGGAAGAAGGAGTCCATGGCATCCAGGAGCTCCTGGATGCACTTGGTCGCCTCGGGATTGTCCGGCTCGGACATGGCCTTGAAGGCCGAGCCCTTGACGATCGGGGTCTTCTCGCCGGGGAACTGATAGAAGGTGAGGAGGTCGCGGACTTCCTGCTCGACGAGCTCGATGAGCTCGGCGTCGTCGACGAGGTCGATCTTATTGAGGAAGACGAGCACGGAAGGAACGCCGACCTGGCGGGCGAGCAGCACGTGCTCGCGGGTCTGGGGCATGACCGAGTCGGGAGCGGAGACGACGAGGACCGCGCCGTCCATCTGGGCGGCTCCGGTGATCATGTTCTTGATGTAGTCGGCGTGGCCGGGGCAATCGATGTGGGCGTAGTGGCGCTTCTGCGATTGGTACTCGAGGTGCCGGGTATTGATGGTGATACCGCGGGCCTTCTCCTCGGGAGCGTTGTCGATGTCCTCGTACTTCATCACCTTGTCGCCGAATTTCTTGGCGCAGTACATGGTGATGGCGGCGCTCAATGTCGTCTTGCCATGATCGATGTGCCCGATCGTGCCGACGTTCATATGGGGTTTGGTGCGCTCAAACTTCTCTTTCGCCATATCTCTCTCCTCCTTGGCATCGTTGCGCCAATAGTTTTCGCGTGGGTTTTCGGATTATATAGGAGAGTCAAGAGCTGTTCAAGGGGCCTCGAAAGCGGAATTCCCCCGAGCCGCGCGAGTCGCGCGGCGGGAGTTCGCCGTGTCCCTCGAGCGGCCTTCAGGACCAGCCGGAGAAACCGCGGGGAACCGCCTCGTAGCGCAGGAAGCGCGCGGTGTGCGAGGCGCGGCCGCTCGTGGCGGAACGGAGCTCCCCCGTGAAGCCGAACAGGCCGCGCAGGGGGGCGGCCCCGCGGACATGCTTGCCGCCCCCCGGCATGTCCTCCACCGACTCGATGCGGCCGCCCCGGCCGGCGAGCGCCGACACGGCCTCGCCGAGGCAATCGTCCGACAGCTCGATGTCGATGCGCATGACCGGCTCCATGACCACGGCCTCGGCCGCGCGGGCCGCCTTCCCGGCCGCGATCGAGGCGGCTATCTCGACCGCGCGCTCGGCGCCGCGGTCCGCGCCGGCCGCGCCGCCGCCGGGCGCCGCCAGCTCGTCGAGGACGGCCTCGATATCGTCGAGGGGAAAGCCGGCGGCCGGCCCCACGCTGACCGCCGCCTCGATCCCCCGCCGGGCGGCCTCGAGAAAAGCGGGCGGCGCCTTGAGCGCGGGGGCCGCCCCTATCGACACCCCCGTGCCGCTTTCCGCCGGCCGGAGCCGCAGCGCCACGGTCGCGCGCACGCGCTCGCCTCCCAGGTCCCGATCGAAGTCTTCGCGGCCCGAGGCCTCGGCCGTGAGCGATTCGCGGTAGGCCACGCGCGGCCTGCCGACCCTGGCGCTCACGCCCCGCTCCCTCGCCAGGCGCTCGGCCGCCACCTCGAGGTGAAGCTCGCCCATGCCGGAAAGCTCGATGCGGCCCGTGAGCGGATCCTCGCGGAAGCGGAGCGAGGGGTCCTCTCCGGCGAGGGCCGCCACGGCCTCGCGGAGAGCGGCCGCGTCGGCTCTCGTCCGGGGTTCCACGGCGAGCGACACCACCGGCTCCTCGAAGCGGATCGCCTCGTAGAGGATCGGCGCCGAGGGATCGCAGAGCGTGGCCCCGGTCGAGCCCGGCGTGAACTCGCCGCCCTCGCGGGCCGCTCCGGGGCCCTCCGACTGGACCGCGCCCTTCGAGCCGCCCGGGGCCGAGAGAGCCAGGGCCACGATATCGCCCGCCTCGGCGATCTCCACGCTCTCGAGCTCCCGCGCCTGCATGCGGAATATCTTCATCACCCGCACCGTCTTCCGGGCGCGGGCATCCAGCACCCGCTGCGAGACCGCGACCGACCCCGACCATATCCGCGTCCAGGCGAGATTGCCGAAGTGCTGGTCCCGGGAGGTCTTGAACACCTGAGCCGAGAAGGGGGCGTCGACTCCGGGCTCGCGAGCGACTGCCAGTCCGGTCGCCGGGTCGGCGCCGAGCGGAGGCGGCGCCTCCTCGGGCGCGGGCAGGTAATCGGCCACGGCATCCAAGAGGAGGGCCGCGGAGGCGTCCGAGAAGGCGCTGCCGCAGAGCACCGGCGTCATCCGCCCCGAGAGGAGGGCGGCTCGAATCGCGGCGCGCAGCCGCGGCGGCTCCGGCTCGACGCCGCCGACGTAGTCTTCCATGAGGCTCGCGGCCGCGCCCTCCCGGCCCGAGGCGAGGAACTCGACGAGCCGCTCGCGAGCCGCCGCCGCCGCCGGCCGTAACTCGGGCGGGATGGGCTCGGGCGCGAGGCCGAAGCGGACGCGCGAGTCGGCCTCGGCGGGCCCGGCGCCATCGCCTAAGCGCGGAGACGCGCCCGCGGTGAAATCGTGGGCCAGCATTTCGACGAGGTCCACGACGCCGCGGAAAGCCTCGCCCTCGCCCCAGGGCAGCTGGACGGGCACGGCGCCCTCGTCGAGGATCCGTTTCAGGTCGTCGACGGCCCGGACGAAGGAAGCGCCCCGCCGGTCCATCTTGTTGACGAACACCAGCCTGCCGGCGCCGCGCTTCCGGCAGGCGCGGTAGAGAGTCTCGGTGCGCGACTGGACGCCGGCGACCGCGCAGAGCACGACGATGGCCCCGTCGAGGGCGCGCAGCGAGCGCTCGACCTCGGAGGAAAAGTCCACGTGGCCCGGCGTGTCGATAAGGTTGATGCGGCACTCGGCTCCGGAGCGCCTCCAGCCGATATGGGCGGCCGCGGCCTTGACGGTGATGCCGCGCTCGCGCTCGACCGCGAGAAAGTCGGTCGTCGTCGTTCCCTCGTCGACCGCGCCCGGGGCGCGCAGCCGACCGGTGACGTACAGGAGTCGCTCCGTGAGGCTCGTCTTGCCGGCGTCTATGTGGGCGAGGATGCCGATGTTCCGAAGCGGCGGCGCTGCTCGTTTGCTCACGAACCCGAGTATACCCTCGATCGCCCCCGCGCGCAGCGGGAGAACTGCGGAAAAGCTCGAGCTTCCCCGGGGCGCTCCGTCAGGGCAGGGGCCAGCTCACGATGGCGTCCTTGCCCGAGTCCTTGGCGCGGTAGAGCGCGTCGTCGGCCCGCTTCACGAGCTCGTCGATGCCGAGTCCCGGCTCGGCGCCGCAGACGCCCCCGGAGACCGTGACCCGCAGCTCGCCTTCCCGCGAGTGCATCGAACAGGCGCCTATGGCGCGGCGACATTTCTCGCCGACGAGAAAGGCCTCGGCCGGCCCCGTCTCGGGGCATACTATGAGGAATTCCTCGCCGCCCCAACGGGAACAGACGTCGGTCTTCCGCAGCTCCTTGCCGAAAACGTAGGCGACGGTCCTCAGCGCCTGATCCCCGACGTCGTGGCCGTGGCGGTCGTTGATCTGCTTGAAGTCGTCGAGGTCGAAGAGGATGAGCGAGAAGATCGCCCCGTAGCGGCCGAAGCGCGAGAACTCGCGATCGAGCCGCTCGACCATGTCGCGCCGGTTGGAAAGCCCGGTGAGCGAGTCGGTCCGGGCCATATAGTCCATGCGCAGCGAGGCTTCGCGGAGCTGGCCCTGGTAGCCGTCGCTGATGCGCACGATCTTCTCGAGCCGACCGTTCATTTTCGCGTAGCGCCTCAGGAGGAAGCGCAGGTCCTCCGGGGAGGGGGACTCTCCTCCTTCGAGGGCCGCTTCGATGCGCACGAGAAGCGGATCTTCGGCCCGGCGCGGGGCGAGGTCGCCCTCACCCTCGGGAACCCCGCCGCGATCCCCGCCGCTTCCGTCCCGGGCGGGGGCTATCCGATCTTCGTACTCGGCGAGGCGCTCGAGGGCGTCGCGCAGCCGCCCCGAGGCCTCGAGTGCCTCGGCTTGGTACTTGTCGCCGATGGCTATGATCTTGCCGAGCCGGTCTTCGAGCCGCAGATAGGCCTGGGCCAGCTCGACGAGATCGCCCGGACTCCACTCGCCCTCGACCCGGGGACTTCCGGCCCGGGCCAGCACGGAGGCGACGAAATCGCGGTCGGACCGCCCCGTCTTCATCGCCCCGGGTCCTCGATGGGACGGATCTCGAAGGGTATCTCGACGTCCTCGCGGAACTCCTCGGCGAGATCGCGGGCGCGCTCGTTGTCTCGATCGTACAGCCAGACGACGGCCGCGTCGCAGCCGCGCTCCGCCGACTCGCTCACGAGGTCGATGATGTCCAGCATGCACTTGGTGCTCGAGGAGTTCATGTAGCTCACCGAGACCCGGAGGCGGAATCGCTTGAGGGCGGGAAGCTCGCTCGAGAGCCAGGCGAAGACGGGGTCGAAAAAGGCGAAGGAATTTTCCGGATAGGACTCGCCGGAGATGGTGAGGGTCGCGGCATCCTTGTCCCAGGAGACGGCCGGGGTCGAGGTCGTGGCGGAAATGTTCAGCATGCCTAGACTCCTTTGACCCGCGCTCCGAGGCTGAAGAACTCGTGCGCGTCGTCGAGGGGCGAGAAGGAATACTCGAGCTTGCCGCTCGACCGCCGAGCGATGTCCACGAGCCCCAGTCCGGCGCCCGAGGACCCGGGCGGCGGACCTTCCCTGAGGCGCCGCTTGTACAGGCGTTTGAGTCCTTCCTTGTCGAGACCGTTGAGCTCCTCGAGTCGCGAGCGGAGCTCGGGGACGTCGGGCCTCATGATCGCGTTGCCCGACCGCACCGCGTAGAAGCCTTCGTCGCTCCCTATCACCATGATGGCCGTGCCGAAGCTCCCGCCCTCGAGAGCGCGCCGGGCGACATAGTTCGTGATGTTCTGGGTCTGCTCGATGTACACCGCGAAAACGTCCGTCACGGCGCCCTTGTCGAGATTCTCGCCCTCGAGGTAGCGCCGTATGGCGTTCCCCATCTCCTCGATGATGCTGTGCGTGAAGGCGCCGTTGAAGCTCATGAGAATGCCGCTCTCGGACAGGGTCCGCTTGAGCTCGAGCAAGTCGCTCATCTTCCCTCCTTCCGCGAATCCAGTCCGAAATACACGAGGCTGAAGTCGTCTCGCTGAGAGCGCGCGCCCTGCCATCCGGCGAGGCCCGCCGCGATCAGCTCTCCCGCGCGGTCGAAGCCGAGGCTCGCGCTCCGCTTCAGCAGGGCGGCCAGGCGCGAGCGCCCGAAGGGAAGGCCCCGCTCCCCTCCCGGCAGGTCGAGCACTCCGTCGGAGACCAGGCAGGCGCGCGCCTCGCCCTCGATGACGAGGCGATGATCCCGGAACATCCTGGTCCGCCTCGCCTGCGAGAATCCGAGGTGAGTCCGCTCGCCCGGGATCTCGGCGAGCTCGCCGCCTTGCATCAGATAGAGCGGCAGACCCGCGCCCGAGAACCACAGCTCGGATTTCTCCTTCTTCCAGCGCACGAGGGCTATGTCGAGGCCGTTCTCCAGATGGGCGGTCTCCGACTCCCGGCCGAGGCTCCCGGTGACGAGGCCGTCGAGTTCGCGCAGCAGGGCCGAGGGCGCGGCCTGGGATTCGGATCGGCCCTCGGACGCGTCCACGACGCGGTCGAGATGCGCCTTCACCAGCATCGTCATGAAGGCGCCGGGGACGCCGTGCCCGGTGCAGTCGGCCAGGGCGGCGCAGAAACCGTCGGAGGTCCTGCGGAAGAAGAAAAAATCGCCGCCGACGAGATCGCGCTGCCGTGCCATGACGAAATGCCCGGCGAAGCCGGAGGAGAGCTCGGCCTCGGTGGGGAAGATGGAGTCCTGGATGAGCTTGGCGTACTCGATCGAGTCCAGGATGCGGCGGCGGGAGGCTTCGAGGTCTTCGTTGGCGGCGCGAAGTTCCCTGGTCCTTTCGCCCACGAGGCTCTCGAGCCCGGTCGTGTACACCTTCACCTTCTCCGCCATGATCCGGAACGATGCGCCGAGCCGCCCTATCTCGTTCCGCGGCCCGTCGGGCAGCGCGATGTCGTACGAGCCGGCGGCCACGAGGCCGGCCGCCTCGGTGAGCCGGCCTATGGGGCGCACGACGAGCCGGTTCGCGGCCGCGATCACGGCGGCCAGCACCGCCGCCAGCGCCGCGAGCGTCACGATGGCCACGGGGACGAAGTCCGAAATGCCGATGACGCTGCCGGCGTCGACGATGGCCAGATCGTACCAACCGAGTTCGGGCAGGGAGGATATGGAGCAGAGCTGCCGGCGGCCGAGGAAGGAGATGCTCATGACGCCGACGGGCTTTCCCGCCTCGGCGAGCCCGAGTCCCCTGCGAAGCTCGTCCCGGTCGGCCGCTCGCGTGACGAGGCTGTAGACGTCGATCTTCTCGGCGTCGCGCTCGGCCTCGGCGTTGTGGGCGATAAGGTCGCGGTCGCGGTAGGCCTGCAAGGCGCCGCGCGCGTCGACGATGATCGTCGTGACGCCGCGCTCGGGATTGTCCAGGAGCGTCGCGAGGAAGTTCGTGAGGTCGAGGCCGCAGCCTGCGATGCCGATGGGGGTTCCGTCCTCCGAGCGCACCAGCACATTGATCCACACCCGGTTCTCGCCGAGCATGGCGTTGTGGTCCACGTTGAGGCTGTAGTCCTTGTTCGCGGAGATGGCCTGGAAGAACCAGCGGTCGGCGGGGTTGCCGGGGTCGAGGCGCGCCTTCTCGACGCCCGTAGAGACCGGCGTCCGCGCATAGTAGGAGAGCGAGGACTTGATCGCGAGGAAATTGGCGCCGTCCCGGAGAAAGCGCCGATAGCTTTCGAGCTGGGCGAACGCGAGCTCCCGGCGCCGAGGATCATTCTCGCGCAGCATCCACCGCACGATCGTCGGATCGTCGGCGAGCTTGCGGCTCAGGGCGAGATCGCGGTCCAGGAGGGAGAGTATCTTCTCTTTCTGAAGCTCGCCCTGGGAGATGCAGAACCGGGTGGCGTAGCGCTCGCTGATCGAGCCGGCGCTCCAGGCGAAAACCAGCATCGAACCTACCGTCACCGCCGCGTAGACGGCGAGGATTACCGCGAGGAAGCTTCTTCGCAGCGAGTTCTGCCGGTGCGTGCGACGTGTCGTGCCCATGGATTTCCAAGTATAGACGGGCTCGCCCGCGCCCCACAAGACGAAAAGAACCACCCTCGCCGGCGGCCCTCCATCGGTCAGGACGTCGCCGGCGTCCCGCCGGGGCGAACAGGGCGCCCGCGGACATTCCCAAGGCGCTCGCGCATAGTCCAGGAAAAGAGCAGGGCCGGCATATAGCCGGCCCTGCATCGTTTTTTCGAACCGCGACTACCAGCGATAGTGGGCGAACGCCTTGTTCGCCTCGGCCATCTTGTGGGTGTCTTCCTTCTTCTTGACCGCGGTGCCGGTGTTGTTGTAGGCGTCCAGAAGCTCGTCGGCTAGCTTGTCGGCCATGGCCTTGCCGGAGCGCGAGCGGGCCGCGGAGATGAGCCACCGCATGGCCAGCGCCTCGCGGCGGATGTCGCGGATCTCGACGGGCACCTGGTAGGTGGCGCCGCCGACTCGCCGCGACTTGACCTCGACGAGGGGCTTGGCGTTCTCGAGCGCCTTGTTGAAGACCTCGAGCGCGGGCGCGCCGACCTTCTTCTGCATGAGGTCCATGGCATCGTACATGATGCGGTTGCAGATGGACTTCTTGCCCTGCAACATCATGCGGCACACGAACTTGGTGACGATGACGGAATTGTATTTGGGATCGGGCAAATGACCCCGATCGATGGACTTCTTCTTGCGGCCCATGTCTGCGTCTCCTTAGGCCTTCGGCCGCTTGGCGCCGTACTTGGAACGGCCCTTCTTGCGGTCCTCGACGCCGAGGGTATCCTTGGCGCCGCGGATGATGTGGTAGCGGACGCCCGGCAAGTCCTTGACGCGGCCGCCGCGGATGAGCACCACCGAGTGCTCCTGCAGGTTGTGGCCGACGCCCGGAATGTAGGCGGTCACTTCGATGCCGTTGGTGAGCCGCACGCGCGCCACCTTGCGGAGGGCCGAGTTGGGCTTCTTGGGCGTGACGGTCATGACTCTCGTGCAGACGCCGCGCCGCTGCGGGCACTCTTCGAGCGCCGGCGCCTTGTTGCGCCATGCGGAGGCCCTTCGGCCGAGACGGATGAGCTGATTGATAGTCGGCATGTATGCTCTCGACTCCCTTGTCGTACCGGACCTCAGCATGGCCCGGCGTAATATGATGGTACGCGATAGGCAATCTATTCGGCGTCCGCGACCTAGCTCCGGACGGATAGAACCCTACACTACAGCCCCGGGCCTTCCCTCGTCAAGATAGCCTCTTCAATCCTCGTCGCTCTCGGGATCGACCGCCTCGAAGCCCTCGTCGTTCTCGAAGACGGAATCCTCCTCGAAAGCCGATCCGTTCTCGGACCGCTCCTCGAGGGCGGGCAGGGGCGCGAGTTCCTTCTCCCTGCGGCGCTTCTCGAGCACTTCCTCGACGAAGGCGTCCAGATCCTCGTTCTCGGAGTCCGAGAGCTTGATGTTCCGATAGCCGCGCATGCCCGTCCCCGCCGGGATGAGATGGCCGATGATGACGTTCTCCTTGAGGCCGCGGAGCGTGTCGGTGGCGCCGGCGATGGCCGCGTCGGTGAGCACGCGCGTGGTCTCCTGGAAGGAGGCCGCGGCGAAAAAGGAATCGATCTTGAGCGAGGCGCGGGTGATGCCGAGCAGCAGGGGCCGAGCCACGGCCGGCTGTCCGCCTTCCTGCATCACGCGGCGATTCTCCTCGTGGAACTTGTATTTGTCGATCTGCTGGCCGTAGATGAACCGGGTGTCCCCCGGGGCCATGATCTCGACCTTCTTCATCATCTGGCGGATGATGACGCCGATGTGCTTGTCGTTGATGGTGACGCCCTGCAGGCGGTAGACCTGCTGGACCTCGTCCATGAGGAAGCGCTGGCAGTATTGCTCTCCCAGGATGCCCATGATGTCATGGGGATTCTTGTTGCCGTCGCAGAGCATATCGCCCGCATCGACGGTATCGCCGTCGCGCACGAGGAGCCGCCTTCCCATCGGGACGAGGTGCTTGTATTCCTTGTTGAAAATGTCCTTCACCACGACGACGCGCTTGCCCTTCACGATGCCGCGGAAGGCGACGACGCCGGATACGGTGGCGAGCACCGTCGGGGTCTTGGGCTTGCGCGCCTCGAAGAGCTCGCCGACCCGCGGCAGGCCGCCCGTGATGTCCATGGCCTTGGCGCTCTCCTTGAGCGTCTTGGCCAGGGTGCGGCCCGCCTTGACGAGCTCGCCGTCCTCCGCGTTGAGGTAGGCGCCGCCGGGGAGGAAGTAGGTCACGATCTCGTTGCCGGCCTCGTCGGTGATGACCACGCGCGGCTGCTTGGCCTCGCGCTCGGCGGCGAACTCGGTGATCTTCTTCTCGATATTGCCCGTCTCCTCGTTGATCTCCTCCTTGAGGGTGGAGCCGGGGATGATGTCCTCGTAGCGGACGTAGCCGTCGTGCTCGGAGATGATGGGGTCGGAGAAGGGGTCGAAGGTGGCCAGGGTGCCGTTGGCCGCGACGATGTCGCCGGGCTTCACGATCACCTCCGAGCCGTTGCGCACCTCGATCTTCTGATCCTGCGCGATGAGCAGGACGCGCGCGTCGAGGATCTTGGCGTAGGAGATGTCGGTGGCGCGCGCGATGGAACCGTCGGCCCGCTTCACGATCTCGTCGCCCTTCAAGATGCGCTGCCCGTCCTGGACAAGCACCTTGTCGGCTTTGCCGTACTCGATGTTCGTGAAGATCTTGCAGGCGTGGAGGGCGCCCTTTCTCGTGAAGAGCGAGCGCCCCTCGGGCATCTTGACGAAGGTGCCCACGACGTCGGTGACCAGGACCGGATACTTGAGGTAGATGCGGTTCTCTTCCGAGACCTTGGTCGCCGCACCGCCGATATGGAAGGTTCGCATGGTGAGCTGGGTGCCGGGCTGGCCGATCGACTGCGCCGCGATGATGCCCACGGCCTCGCCGATCTCGACGGTGCGGCCCGTGGCCAGGTTGCGTCCGTAGCACTTGCGGCACACGCCGTGCCGGGCCTCGCAGGTGAGCACCGTGCGGAGGTAGACCTCCTCGATGCCCGCCTCCTCGATCCGGTCGGCGATCTCCTCGGTGACTTCCTCGTTCGCGTCGACGATGGTCTCGCCCGTGATGGGGTGGCGCACCGGGTCGAGGGCGTAGCGGCCCACAATGCGCTCGCGCAGGGCCTCGATGACTTCCTCGCCGTCCTTGATGGGCGTATGGAGCACGCCGTTGATCGTGCCGCAGTCGTCCTCGTTGATGACGACGTCCTGCGATATATCGACGAGGCGGCGGGTGAGGTAGCCCGCGTCGGCCGTCTTGAGGGCCGTGTCGGCCAGGCCCTTGCGGGCGCCGTTGGTCGAGATGAAGAACTCGATGACCGACAGGCCCTCGCGGAAGTTCGAGCGGATGGGCAGCTCGATGATGTCGCCCGAGGGCTTGGCCATGAGGCCGCGCATGCCGGCGAGCTGGCGGATCTGGTTGCGGCTGCCGCGCGCGCCCGAGTTGGCCATCATGTAGATGTTGTTGAAGCCGGCGCGGTCGCGCTCGAGGGTCTTCATCATCACCGCGGTGAGCTCCTCGTTCGTCTTGGACCAGACCTCGACGACGCGGTTGTAGCGCTCTTCCTGGGTGATATGGCCGGCGAGGTACTGGTTCTGGATGGCGTCGACCTGCTTGTTGGCCGCCTCGATCATCTCGGGCTTCTCGTGCGGCACGACGATGTCGTCCATGCCGATGGTCGCGCCGAAGAAGGTGGCGTAGCGGAAGCCCATATCCTTGATCGCGTCGAGCATGGCGACGGTGACGTAGGGTCCCGAGGTCTTGTACACCGCCTCGATCAGGTTGCGCAGGTCCTTGTCGCCGAGGGCGTAGTTGACGTAGGGAACGTCGGGCGGCATCGCTTCGTTGAACAGGATGCGGCCGGCGGTGGTTTCGACGACCGCGCCCTCGGCCACCTCGAGCGGCCGGTTGACGCCGTTCCAGATCGGCCGCTTGGCGATCGGCACCTTGATCACGGCCTCGTAGTCGCAGGCGCCGACTTCGCAGGCCATGAGCACCTCCTCCGGCGAGGAGTAGCGCTTGCCCTCCCCTTTGGTGCCCGGCTTGTGCCGCGTGAGGAAGTTGATGCCGAGGACCATGTCCTGCGAGGGATAGACGATCGTCTTGCCGTTGGCGGGGTCGAGGAGATTGCGGCTCGAGAGCATGAGCGTCCAGCACTCGGCCTGGGCCGCGTTGGTCAGGGGAACGTGCACGGCCATCTGGTCGCCGTCGAAGTCGGCGTTGAAGGCCTTGCAGACGAGGGGGTGCAGCTTGATGGCCTTGCCCTCGACGAGCAGCGGCTCGAAGGCCTGGATGCCCAGGCGGTGGAGGGTCGGCGCCCGGTTGAGGAGGATCGGGTGTTCCTTGACGACCTCATCGAGCACCGCGAAGACCTCCGGCGTCTCCGACTCGACGAGCATCTTGGCCTTCTTGATGTTGTAGACGACGTCCTTCTCGACGAGCTTCTTCATGATGAAGGGCTTGAAGAGCTCGAGGGCCATCTTGGTGGGCAGCCCGCACTGCCACATCTTGAGCTCGGGGCCGACGACGATGACCGAGCGGCCCGAGTAGTCGACGCGCTTGCCCAGGAGGTTCTGGCGGAACCTTCCCTGCTTGCCCTTGAGCATGTCGGACAGCGACTTGAGCGGCCGGTTCGAGGCGCCCTTGACGACGCGCTTCTTCTTCGAGTTGTCGAAGAGGGCGTCGACGGCCTCCTGGAGCATGCGCTTCTCGTTGCGGATGATGATGTCGGGCGCGTTGAGCGCCATCAGGCGCTTGAGGCGGTTGTTGCGGTTGATCACGCGGCGGTAGAGGTCGTTGAGGTCGCTCGTCGCGAAGCGCCCGCCGTCGAGCTG
>JAJXZP010000192.1 GCA_021779995.1 bacterium
CCGCCGCGGCCCAATCGCCGCCCGGCGGAGCCGTCGCCCAGACTGCGGCCGCCGGCGCCGCTCCGAGCCCCGATCTCGCGGCCGCCGGAGCCGCCGCCGCGAGCGGCACGGGCGGCGATCTGCCCCCACCCTCGGTAGAGCCGAGCCTCGATCCCGTGCAGTGAACGAAGGTCTCGCCCCGGTCACGCTCGCTTCTTGACGGCCGCTTTCCCTATCCGGCCTGAGCGTGCGCTCAGGCTCAGGGTTCGCGCGAGCTCAGGCTTAGGGGTCGCGCGCACGTCGGCTCAGGGTTCGTGTGCGCTCAGGCTCAGGGTTCGCGCGCGCGGGCGAGGGAGCGGGTCAGCTCGCGGTCGAAGGCATCGGCGAATTTCTTCAGCTCTGTCCGGCCCCAGGTCCTGCGGCGGCTCAGCTCGGGCGCCAGCCCGGCGGCCCTGAGCTCGGCGGCGCGGTCGCGCAGCGAGCGTCGCTCCCGCGCGTCGCCGGCGGTGAACACGTCACCCCGGTCGTTGAGCACGACGAGGCCGGCCTCGGCGAGGCGCTCGGCGAGGACGAGGTCCCGCGTGACCGCGAGGTCGCCGGCGGAGGCCGACTCGGCGATGCGGTCGTCGGCGGCGTCCCGTCCGGGCTCGACCACGATCTTCCCGATGCCTTCGGGCAGGGCGAGGGGCCGCGCCGAGACGAAGACGACCCGGAAGCCCGGATCGCTCCGTGAGGCGGCGCGCCTGCACAGAAGCCCGCGCAGCTCGGCCTGCAGACTGTCGCCGTCGGCCCAGACGGTCACGTCGCGGTTCCGCCCCGGTCGTCGGGGAGCCAGGCCTTGTAGAGCACAGCCTGATCCGCGCCGCCGCTCCTATCGCCCGCCAGGCGATACTTCCCCGCCGCCGCCTCGACGAAGACCGACTCGCCGCGGCGAAGCAGCAGGGGCTCCTCTCCCGGACAGTCGAGACGGCACGAGCCCTCGGTGCACAGGAGTATGGCGGGGCCCGAATCCGAGCGCTCGTGCACGAGGCCTTCCGGGAGCGAAATGCGCGACAGCCGGAAATCGGGGGCCGGAGCCGGAAAGCGCTCCTCGCCGGAGCCGGCCGGCTCGGAGTGCAGCACTTCCAGGCGCTCGGGGTTGAAGCTCAGCACCGAGATGAGCTCGGGCAGGTCGACGTGCTTCTGCGTGAGCGCGCCGCGGATGACATTGTCGGAGTTGGCCATGATCTCGAGGCAGGTGCCCGAGAGATGGGCGTGGAGCTCGCCGGGGGCCACGAAGACCGCCTCGCCGGGCTCGAGCCTGACGAGATTGAGGATGAGGGGCGCCACGGCGCCGATGTCGCCGGGGAAACTGTCCATGATGCGCGGCACCCAGCGGTAGCTCTCGATCTCCCGGGGCGGGACCAGGCCCTTGTCGAGCAGCTCCTCGACGCGCCGCCTGGCGGACTCGAGCATGTTCCTCCTCGGGCGCTCTTCCATCGAGATGAGGCTGTAGAAGAACATCGAGAGCTCCACCCTGCCCGGATTGGACTCGAGGCGCTCGAGCTGGCGGCTGTGGATTCCGGGAACGGCGAGCCGCAGGTTGGCCGTGATCTCGCGGGCGGGACGGAAGCCGCAGAGGAGCTCGAAGGGGGTGAGGGCGACCGCCATCTCGGGCTTGTGGTTGGGATCGCGGTAGCTGCGCTCGCTCGCCTCCGGCGGGATGCCCGCGAGGTTTTCGCGCTCGAAGCCGCGCTCGGCCTTGAGCTTGCCCGGGTGGGCCTGGATCGAGAGCGGGGTCCCGGCCGACAGGACCTTGAAGAGGAAGGGCAGGGTGGGCCCGAAGCGCTCGAGCGCGGCCTGCCCGAGCGCGGCGGCCGGGTCCGCTTCGATGAGTGCGCCCAGGCTCCTCGGTCCCGACGGGTCGAGGGCGATGGAAGGCGCCTTGGGGTGGGCTCCCATCCAGATCTCCGCCATGGGCCCCCCGCCCGGATTGGGGATGCCCAGCACCCGCGTGATGCCGTCGACACTGCCCCAGGCGTAGCGCTGAATGGGGTTCTCCAAGCGGTGGATGCGCATGGGGAGAGTCTACACGGATTATCGAGCCGGGGCAATCCGCGCTATAGTGGGGCTCATCATGGCTTTCGACCGCAGCCGCGGGCTTTGCATCGCGTTGTCCCTGGGTACCCTGATTTCCTTCGCCGCGGGCGCCCAGTCCTTCTACCCGAGGATCCACGCCCTCCGTCCCGACGATGTCATCTTCGAGCAGCTCTCGGAGTCCATCCAGAACTTCTACGCGACGCAGGGCTCGGGGAATCCTCCGCCCGAGCTCTCGATCTACAGCTACACGACGCCCGGGGAGACCGACTTCTTCTCGCTCGCCGCGGCGCTCTCGCTCCCCTACGACAGCCTGGCCACCCTCAACCGCCTCCAGGACGCGGCCGCGATCCCCAAGGGCAGGACCATCCTCGTGCCCTCGATCCCGGGAATCTTCGTGAGCCTCGAGCCGGAGAACGACCTGGAGTACCTCGTCAAGTCCCTGCGCGTCGAGGATACCGGCCCCCACTACCGCGTCCGCATCCTGCGGGACGGCCGGGCCGAGGACTTCATGTTCTTTCCGGGTTCGTCCTTCCTGGCCTCCGAGCGGTCCTTCTTCCTCGTCGCCGGCTTCCGCTTCCCCCTGCCCAAGGGCGTCATCAGCTCGGGCTTCGGCCTCCGGACCGACCCCTTCGACAGCCACAAGATCCAGTTCCATCCCGGCATCGACATAGCCGCGCCCCTGGGCACGCCTATCTTCGCCGCGCGGGGCGGGCGCGTCATCGCGGCCGAGCGGAACGCCATCTACGGCAACTATGTCCTCGTGCTGCACGACAACGGCTGGGAGAGCCTCTACGGCCACATGTCCAAGATCCTCGCGCGCTACGGGCAGATCGTCCGGACGGGCGACACGCTCGGGCTGGTGGGCTCCACGGGCATCTCGACGGGGCCGCACCTGCACTTCGAGATCCGCAAGCACGGCGTGGCGGAGAATCCCCTGGACCTGCTGGGGCCGGAAAATTGAGCGGCGCGGTTTCCGCCTCCAAAGGCAGACCAGCGGCGGGGTCCGCGGCGGAGCCGGCGACGGGACCTGCGGCGGAGCCTGCGACGGGACCCGCGTACCGCGACCCCTCCTTTCACGCCCTCGAGCGGCGCCTGGACGAGCTCGTCGCGCTCGGCGCGGACTTCGAGGCGCGCGGGAAGTTCATCACCTCCGTCTTCGTCGAGCGAAACCGGAAAATCCGGAACCTCGACTTCAAGGCGCTCAATCCCGCGACCATCGCCGAGGACTACCTCCTGCCGAGGAAGGACCTCTACAACTTCGCGCTCTGCAACTGGGTGAAGCACATCTTCCTGCCCTCCCTCAAGCCCCGGCTCGTCGAGAACCTGCTCCTCTTCGGGCTGGGCAGGATCTTCTCCTCGTACAACGACACGGGGGTCCAGCACTCCACCGACGCCGATCTCAACATCGTCGTCCGCGACAGCCTGACCGCGGCCGACCGGCGCCGGATCGAGCTCGGACTCGCGGAGCTGAAGAGGACTTTCCTCGACCTCTTCCAGGTGAGCCTGGAATTGAATCCGCACTTCACCCTCCTGCGCGAGCGGGAGGTCCTGGGCAGGCTCGCCCACGAGGACGGGAAGCTGCGAAGCGACAGCCTGCTCTTCTACAAGAGCAACCAACGGAGCATCCGCGTCATCAAGGACGAGGAGTCGATCCGGGAGAGCATCTTCTCGAAGGTCCGCGACCTGCCGGACAGCCTGCTCTTCGAGAACTTCCTCGGGCTCGGAAGCCCCAAGCCGACCTTCCTCAAGCTCCACGCGGACCTCGAAGCCCTGCCCATCCTGGTCGACGGCGGCTGCGAGAAGCTCGAGGCGCGGAACCTCGTCGGCTCGCGCGCCTTCCGCGCCGCCCAGGCCCTGGCCTTCCCGCCCAAGCTCCTGATCTCGCCGCCCGACTGGATCTTCTCGATGAAGTACTACGTCAACCGGGTCTACGACTATGTCAGCGCCATGCGCAATTTCGGCCACGAGCTGGCGGAGCTCGGCTTCGACGATCCCTCCGAAGAGCTCGGGATGGACCCCGACTACCGCTTCCTCGGCAGCGCCCACCGCCTCATGCTCTATCTGCAGGAGCTGATCCACCTCGGCGGGAGCAGCTACGGCTCGGAGAGCGACACCTCGTACATCTCGCGGGCCCGGTTCCAGCGCTTCATGGAAATCGACGGGGACAAGTTCCGGCGCGACTTCGACACGATGGTCCTCGGGGGCGGACTCCTCGTCCAGAGCGACCGGGAGCGCTACGCCGCGCTCAAGCGGAGGATCCGCGAGAAGTCCAGGGACCGGTACCTCGTGGGGAAAATGTCCGAGCGCGGCCGCCTGCCCCCCGACTTCCGCTACGAGCTCATCTTCAAGGACGCGCACGCCTACAAGATCCGCGTGCCCTTCGGCTGGGCCGATCTCGGCTACTTCGTCTTCGACCGCATAGCCGCCCGGATGGAGCGCATCGTCCTGGAGCGCCTCCTGCCGCCCCTGGAGCGCTTCGGCCAGGGCGCCGCCGAGCGGGAGCGCTACGAGCGGCTGCTCGGAAGGCCCGCGGCCGCGCGCGATACCGCCCGTTGATCCGCGGGTGGAGTCCCTCCCGGCTCCGCCCGCGGCGGAGCCGTCGGGCGCTTCGATCCGGAAATTCCCGTGGACAGGGCCCGCCTCGCCAAGCCGATGATGGCGCTCCGCCGGGATCCCGAAACGGCGCGCCTCGACGACCGACTCCTCCATCGCTAATCGAGAGCGTTAGTCTTGACAGGTCCATCTCCGGGCACGAGAATCTTATTAAAATCGTCCAATAAAAACAGGATGCATGATGAGATCATTACGAACCCGCATGCTCGTACAAGTCCTCACGGCGATGACCCTGCTGTTTCTCGTCGCCTTCACCCTCATAGGGTACCTCGTCACCAAGACCCTGACGGTCGACGGTCACGCCGAGGCGGTAAGCCTGGCCCAACTCAACGCCCAGACCGTCGATCGTTTCCTGTCCACGGCGGCCGACACGGCGCAGTGCATGGGCGCCGCCATCGAGGCGCTGAAGGCCGAGGGCGTGTCGGACAGGAAGGTCCTGCTCAGCCTGGTCCGCTCCAATCTCGCGGTCCATCCGGACTTTCTCGCGACCTGGGCCCTCTTCGAGCCGAACGCCTGGGACAAGGGCGAGGGCAAGGGCGAGCAGTTCGTCCCCTACGCCTGGCGCAAGGACGGCCAGATCGGAACTTCCAACAGCGATAGCGCCGAGGACTACGCGGGCGAGGTCGTCAAGGACTACTACGCCCTGCCCAAGAGCTCGGGCAAGATGGTCCTCCTCGAGCCCTACCGGGACCAGACCGAGACGGGCACCTACGTGCTGGAGACCTCGGTGTGCGTCCCCTTGCGCGATGCCAAGGGAGCCTTCCTGGGGGTCTGCGGCGTCGACCTCTCGCTCGACGGCCTTTCGGCCATGGTGGGCAAGCTCTCGCTCTTCGCGTCGGGATCTTTCATGATCGTCTCGCCGGGAGGCAAGATCGTCGCCTACCGCGACACGAACAAGCTCATGACGAGCCTCTCGGATCTCGCTTCGGCCGATCTCGTCGCGGCGGTGACCCGGACGACCGGCTCGTCGCGGAGTTCCACGGTCGAGGGGAAGGTCTTCCACGCCGTCGAGCCCATCCAGGTCGCCGGCATCGACCAGAGCTGGGCCCTCGTGGCCTCGGTGCCGGCGGACGAGGTCAGCTCCGACGCCCGCCGCATCGTCTTCCTCATCGTCGGCGTCTGCCTCCTCACCCTCCTCGTCGTGACCCTCGTGCTCGTCACCTTCTCCGCGAGGCTCACCGCGCCCCTGAAGGCCATCACCGGCTCCTTCGCCCACCTCGCCTCCGGCGACCTCAGCGGCAAGGTCGGCGTGGACACGCGCGACGAGATCGGGGCCCTCGCCACGAGCTACAACGCGCTCACCTCGAATCTTTCGGCCCTGGTCGGCAAGATCAAGGCGGCCACCGGGCAGCTCTCGGTGGTCGGCTCCGAGCTCACGGCGAGCATGGGGCGCGCCACGAGCTCGCTCGGGAAGATGGCCGAGAGCGTCGAGCTCGTGCGCTTCAGCGCAGGCGAGGAGTCGGAGAGCGTCGAGCGCACGACCGGCGCGGTCGGCGAGATAGTGAAGACCATCGAGACGCTCCGCGAGGCGATCGAGCGGCAGTCGGCGGCGGTCGTCGAGTCCTCGGCCGCGGTCGAGCAGATGGTCATGAACATCCGCTCGATCGACCGGAACATGGCCTCCTTCGACGAGGGCTTCCACGCCGTCGTCGAGACCTCCCGCGAGGGGCTCGAGCGCATCTCGGAGGCGAAGCGCAAGGCCAGCTCGGTCGCCGAGCGCTCCGAGTCGCTCCTGGACGCCAACAAGATCATCGCCTCCATCGCGGCGCGGACCAATCTCCTGTCCATGAACGCGGCCATCGAGGCGGCCCACGCGGGCGACGCGGGGCGGGGCTTCGCCGTCGTGGCCGACGAGATCCGCAAGCTGGCGGAGAGCGCCTCCGATGGCTCGCAGGAGACGGGCCGGGAGCTCTCGACGCTGAAGGGGACGATCGCCGAGGTCGTGTCCTCGACCGACAACGCCGAGGCCGCCTTCCAGAAGATCCTGGCCTCGATCGACGGCGTCTCCGGCATCGTCGACGCCGTCAAATCGGCCATCGACGAGCAGAGCGCCGGCGGCGCCCAGGTCCTCGAGGCCATCGGCCAGATCAACGACATCACGCAGCGCGTCCGCACCGAGGCCGACGACATGCTCCGCGGCAACCGCGCGATCGGCGACGAGCTGAGGCGCCTGTCCCAGGCCTCCGCCGCGGTGAGCGAGAGCATGGACAGCATCTCCGAAGCCGCCGCCACCATCGGCGAGGCGGCCGGCCGCGTCGGCGAGCTCACCCGGAAGAACGAGGAGAGCATCCGGCTGGTCGAAAACGAGGCGGCGATCTTCAGGACCTAGCGCCGCCTTAACGCCTTCTTAACGCCTCATCCGCCTCCCTTAACGCGGTCTTTATTCCCGTTCCCCCCGTCCCTCGCTACCCTTGGGAGCGAGGTGATCCATGAACACCGTGTTTTTGTCGATCGGGCTCCTCGTTGCGGTCCTGCTTCTCGCGTACCTCGCGTACGTGATGGCGCGGCCGGAACGATTCTAGGGGGACTGCGATGAGATCCCAGGATATCGTCGAACTCGTCATCGTCATCGCCGTCATGTGCGGCGCGGCGCCCTTCCTCGGCGCCTACATGGCGCGGGTCTACACGGGGGAGCGGCATCCGCTCTCCTTCCTCGAACCGCTGGAGCGCCTTTTCTACCGGGTCTCGGGCATCGACGCCGCGGCGGACATGGGCTGGAAGACGTACGCCCTCTCGGTGGCGAGCTTCACCGCCGCCTCGCTCGTGAGTCTGGACCTCATCCTCATGTTCCAGAACCTCCTGCCCCTCAATCCGCAGAAGCTTCCCGGGATGAAGTGGGACCTCGCGCTGAACACGGCGATCAGCTTCATCACCAACACGAACTGGCAGGCCTACGCGGGCGAGGTCAGCCTGAGCTACTTCTCCCAGGCCGCGGGGCTCGCGGTGCACAACTTCCTGAGCGCGGCCTGCGGCATGGCCGTGGCGGTAGCCCTCATCCGCGGCATCGTCGCCCGGCGGAAGGACGCGGAGGGCCAGGCTCCGGGACTCGGCAACTTCTGGGTCGACGTGACGAGAAGCGTCATCTACATCCTCCTGCCCCTTTCTATCATCCTCGCGGTCGTGCTGGTGAGCCAGGGCGTCATTCAGAACCTCCACCCCTACGTATCCGCGGTATCCTTCGAGGGCAAGCAGGACCTCATCCCCATGGGGCCGGCCGCGAGCCAGATAGCCATCAAGAACCTCGGAACCAACGGCGGCGGGTTCTTCGGCCAGAACGCCGCCTTCCCCTTCGAAAACCCGACCCCGCTTTCGAACATCGTGCAGGTGATATCCTTCGTCCTCATCCCCGCGGCCTTCCCTTTCCTCTTCGGGCGTCTGACCGGCAGGAAGCGCCAGGGCTACGTCATCTTCGCGGTGATGTTCGCGCTCTTCGCTATCGGCCTCGGCTTCGCCCTCGCCTCCGAGTACCGCTGGGGCACGATGGAAGGCAAGGAGATGCGCTTCGGCACGGGCGACTCGGTGCTCTGGGCGGTCATGACGACCATGACCTCCTGCGGCGCGGTCAACTCCATGCACGACTCCTTCGCGCCGCTGACGGGCATGATTCCCCTCGTGTATCTCATGCTCGGCGAGGTGGTCTTCGGAGGCGTCGGGGCCGGCATGTACGGCATGCTCGCGCTGGTGTTCATCACGGTCTTCATAGCCGGCCTCATGGTGGGGCGGGGGCCGGAATACCTGGGCAAGAAGATCGAGGCGCGCGACGTCAAGCTGTCGATGCTCGCCATCATCGCGCCGAACTTCGTCATCCTCGCCTTCGCCGCCGTCGCGGTGCGGGCCGATCGCGGAGCCTGGATCGAGGCCTTCGGTCCGCCCCCGGGCGGGGCCCGGATCCCTTCCGAGATGCTCCACGCCTCGGCCTCGGGCCTCGACCCCGACATAAGCCTCGAAGCGGCGCTCGAGCAAGTCGACTCCGTGGCCGCGGCCCGCGCTCTCGACGCGGGGGCGAAAGCCGAGCTCGTCGACGCGATCGATCGGGCCGCGCGCTCGGCCACCTCGATCATTGGACCGCCCCGCGTCGACGTCGTAGAATTGAACGCGAAACTGGAGACCGATCCCCGCTTCGCGGGGACGGACTAGGAGAACGCCCATGTCCGACGAGGAACGCCTTAGGCCCGAAGAAGCGCTTGGACGGCTCGAAAGCGAAGCGAAAGCGCGGCCGAAGCTCAAGATCTATTTCGGCATGTCGGCCGGCGTCGGCAAGACCTACGCCATGCTCAAGGAGGCGCATCTCCTCCTCGAGCAGGGAGCGGACCTCGTCGTAGGCTGGGTCGAGTCCCACGGCCGGGCGGAGACCGACGCCCTCCTCGAAGGCCTGGAGCGCGTGCCGCCCAAGAGCGTCGACTACCGCGGGATCGCGATGAGCGAGATGGACCTCGACGCGATCGTCGCGCGGCACCCGGAGGTCGTCCTGGTCGACGAGCTCGCGCACAGCAACGCGCCCGGCTCGCGGCATCCCAAGCGCTACCAGGACGTCCTCGACTTGCTGGAGGCGGGCATCTCGGTGTACACGACCGTGAACATCCAGCACCTCGAGAGCATGGCGGACTCGGTCGAGCTCGTGACCTTCGTCCCCATCCGGGAACGGGTGCCCGATTCCGTGTTCGACCGCGCCGACGAGATGCAGATGATCGATATCCCGCCCCACGAGCTCATCAAGCGGCTCGACGAAGGCAAGGTCTACATCGGCGAGGCCTCGCGCGACGCGGTCAGGAATTTCTTCACGGTCGGCAACCTCGCGGTCCTGCGGGAAATCGCCCTGCGCCAGGCCTCGCAGCTCGCCAGCCATCAGCTTTTCGAAATCATGCACGGCGATTCGACCAAGCGCCCCTCGGTCTCGTCCCAGCGCATTCTCGTCGCGGTGAGCTCGAGCCCGAACAGCGAGAGCCT
The DNA here is from genome assembly GCA_021779995.1 of bacterium. GTDB lineage: Bacteria > Spirochaetota > Spirochaetia > Treponematales > Rectinemataceae > JAJXZP01. The sequence continues at coordinate 9,619 of JAJXZP010000192.1, forward strand.
CATCCGCTGGGCGCGCCGCCTCACCTACACCCTCAAGGCGGACTGGCACTGCGTCCACGTCGAATCGGGCACCCGGCTCTCCGAGAGCGACAAGGACCGTCTGCAGAAAAACCTCGACCTCGCGCGCAGTCTCGGCGCCCGCGTGGAGCTCGCGCCGAACGCCGACGTGGTCTCGGGCATTATCGGCTATGCGCGCAAGCAAGGGATCTCGATCATCATCGTCGGCAAGAGCGGCATCGCCGTCGGCCGCGGCCTCTTCGCGCGCAGGTCGACGACGGAGCGGATCATCAAGGAATCGGGCGATATCGCCGTCTTCGCCGTCCAGGAAAAAGTCAGCCGCGATTTCGTCCTGACCAGGGCGGCGCGCAAGCTGCGGTCCTCGCCCTGGTGGCAGTACGGGGCCGCGGTCGCCGCCATCGGGGCGACCACCGCGCTCGGCCTGGTGCTCTCGTCCTACGCGGGCTACTGGGCGGCGGCCATCCCCTACCTCGCGACGATCAGCCTCCTCGCCCTCGTTCTCGACCGGAAGCCCGTGTTCCTCGCCGCCTTCCTCTCGGCCCTCCTCTGGGACTTTCTCTACATCCCGCCCCGCTTCACCTTCGTGATCAACCGGCCCGAGGACTACCTCATGCTCGCTCTCTACTTCCTCCTCGCCATAAGCTCCGGCTGGGCGACCTCCAGGCTCCGGGCGAACGAGCGCATGCTCCTCGTCAGGGAGGAGCGCATGTCGCTCTTGCGCGACCTCGCCTCGGAGCTCGCCGGCACTTCGGGCATAGACGACATCGTCGCGATCGGCGTTCCCTTCCTGGAGCGGGCCTTCGACGCCGAGGCGCTCGTGATGCTCGGCAAGAGCAAGGACGAATTGAAGACCGATCCCGAAGGCGGGTGGGTCGCCCTCGACGAGAAGGCGATATCGGCCGCGGCCTACTGCTATGCGTCGGGGCGGAGCGCCGGTCGGCACACCGGCACCCTGCCGGTCGTCGAATGGCATTTCACGCCCATGGACACGCCCAACGGCACGATAGGCGTCATCGGTCTGCGGCAGGCCCAGGGCCTGGCCTGGACCGAGGACGGCGAAAAGTTCCTCCGCACAATGGTCCGCACCCTCTCGCTCGCGGTCGAGCGGGAGCTCCTGTCCGAGCGCAACCGGGCCAACGAGCTCGGCAAGGAGTCCGAGCGCATCGGCAAGCTCCTCCTCGACTCGGTCTCCCACGAACTTAGGACCCCGCTCACCGTCATCAAGGGCAGCGCCTCGGCGCTCGCCGACGAGGAGACGGCGCTCGACGCGCCGACGCGGCGCGCCCTCGTCGACGAGATCGCCGGCGCCTCGGAGCGCCTCGACGCGATCGTCGAGAACCTGCTGTCGATGAACCGGCTCGAGTCGGGGCCGCTAGCGCTCCGAAGGACGGAGGCCGACGCCGAAGATCTGGTCGCCGCTGCGCTCAAGGCCGCGGGCGCGGACCTTGCCGGCCACGAACTGGAGATCGACGAAGCCTCGATCGACGCGCCGATCTCCTGCGATGCGAGCTTGATCGTGCAGACCCTCGTGAATCTGCTGCGGAACGCGGCCGGCTACTCGGGCGCCGGCTCGCGCATAACGGTGAAGACCGGCGCCGAGCGCGGATGGGCGAGCTTCGCTGTGGAGGACGACGGGCCTGGGGTGCGGGAGGCCGACCTGCCGAGGCTCTTCGACAAGTTCTTCCGCGCCGAGCGATCGGCCCCGGGCGGGACCGGCCTGGGATTGGCCATCTGCAAGGGCATAGTCGAGGCGCACGGAGGACGGATCGAGGCGCGCAACCTGCCGGGCCGGGGCTTCGCCGTCTCGTTCACCCTTCCCCTGGAGATGCCCTCATGAAGCGCGTGCTCGTCATCGACGACGAACCTCAGATCCGTAGGCTCCTCACGATCAGCCTCGGCAAAAAGGATTATGAGGTCTTCGAAGCCCCCACGGCCTTCGAGGGCATGCAGGCGGTCCAGTCGATCCGGCCGGACATCATCCTGCTCGACCTCGGCCTGCCCGACATGGACGGCTCCCGGGCCCTCGCCGAGCTGCGACTCTGGTCGACCATCCCGGTCATCATCCTCTCGGTCCGCGACGCCGAGGCCGACATCGTCGCCCTCCTCAACGCCGGGGCGGACGACTACCTCACCAAGCCCTTCAGGGTCGAGGAGCTGCTCGCCCGCATGAACGTGGCGCTCAGGCGCCTCAGGCCCGACATGCGCGAATCGGTCTACGAGTGCGGCGACCTGCGGATCGATTTCGACGAGCGATCGGTCAGCATCGAGGAACGGGCGATCAGGCTGACCCCGACGGAATACGCGATACTGGCCTTCCTCGCGCGAAACGGCGGGAAGATCGTGACGCAGACGCGGCTGCTCCGCGAGCTCTGGGGCCCGCTGGCCGACGCGGAGCCGGGCAGCCTCCGCGTGCACATCTCGTCGCTCCGCAAGAAGATCGAGCGCAACCCCTCGCAGCCGGGGCGCCTCATCACCGAGCCTGGCATCGGCTATCGACTGTACTGCAAATAATCGAGATGGATTCTGGAGGACCTGTGAGCGACGAGTACGACAGCGACGCGATGAGCATCTTTCAGCGGATCAGGCTCAAGGTCATAGGTCCTCCCCGCGATATCCGCGATCCTCACATCTTCCACAAGATCGCCCTCATCCCCTTCTTCGCCTGGGTCGGGCTGGGCGCGGACGGGCTCTCCTCCTCGGCCTACGGCCCCGAGGAGGCCTTCCGCACGCTGGGAAGCCACATCTGGATGGCGGTTTTCCTCGGCCTCACCACCGCGTTCACGGTCATCGTCATCGCCTATACCTACACGAAGATCATCGAGCGCTTCCCGCAGGGGGGAGGCGGGTACATCGTCGCGACGAAGATGCTCGGCAAGCGCGCGGGCGTCGTATCGGGCAGCGCCCTCATCGTCGACTACATCCTCACCATCACCGTCTCGATCGTCTCCTCCTCCGACGCCATCTTCAGCTACCTGCCCCTCGCGTGGCAGCCCTGGAAAATATGGGTCTCCGCCCTGCTCATCGGCCTGATGGTCCTCCTCAATATCCGCGGCGTGAAGGAATCCATCACCGTCCTGGCGCCCATCTTCATGGTGTTCATCGCGACCCATGTCATTCTCCTCGGCTACGGCCTGGCGAGCAGGGCGGGCGCCGCGCAGGAGATCGTCCGGAACATCGGGATCGGCTACAAGTCCGACCTGTCGAGCATCGGGATGCTCGGCATGGCGCTCATCTTCCTGCGCGCCTACTCGCTCGGCGGCGGAACCTACACGGGCATCGAGGCAGTGTCCAACGGTATGCAGATCATGCGCGAGCCCAAGGTGAGGAACGGCAAGAAGACGATGGCCTACCTCGCCGCCTCGCTGGCGATCACGGCGGGCGGCCTCCTCGTCGTCTACCTCCTGACGAGCGTCGCCCCGGAGGAGGGGCGCACGCTCAACGCCACCCTCGCCGACGCGCTCTACGGCGGCTTCGGCGGCCCGGGCAGGATACTCGCCTTCGTCACCATCTTCTCGGAAGGAGCCCTCCTCCTCGTCGCCTCCCAGGCGGGTTTCATCGACGCGCCGCGCGTCATGGCCAACATGGCGGTGGACTCCTGGCTGCCCCGCCGCTTCGCCGACTTCTCGAGCCGCCTCACCATGCGCAACGGCATCGTGATGATCGGCGTTTTCGCCGTGGTCATGCTCGTCTACACGAAGGGCTCGATCTCGGCCCTCGTCGTCATGTACTCGATCAACGTCTTCCTCACCTTCTCCCTTTCGGAATTCGGCATGGTCAAGCATTTCATCCAGAACCGCCGGACCGAAAAGATACCGCTGCGGAGCATCCTCGCGCAGGCCCTGGGCTTCGTCCTGAGCGCCCTCATCCTCTGCCTCACCATCTTCGAAAAATTCACGGAGGGCGGCTGGCTCACCCTCCTCATCACCGGCCTGCTCATCTTCCTCTGCATGGCGATCAAGCGGCACTATCTCCGGGTCGGCACCGCGCTCAAGAAGCTCGACGCCCTCCTCGCCGCGGTGGAGAGCGAGACGGCTAAAAAGCGCGCCCGCAAGCTCGACCCGAGGGAGCCCACGGCGATCCAGCTCGTGTCGGGTTACAACGGACTCGGCGTCCACACCTTCCTGCAGATCTGCACGGCCTTTCCGGGGCATTACAAGAACTTCATCTTCGCCTCCGCCGGCATCGTCGACCAGGAGCTGTTCAAGGACGGCGAGAGCGTGCCCCAGCTGCTCACGGATGTCGATGCGGCGCTTCAGCGCTATATCCGGCTCGCGCGCAGGTACGGCTACGCCGCCGAGGCGAGGGCGGCGGTGGGCACGAGCGTCGTCGACACCGCCGCCGAGCTCTGCCGCGGTCTCTCGAAGGAGTACCCCAATTCGACGGTCTTCTCCGGCAACCTCGTCTTCTCCCGCGAACGCCTCGTCCACCGCATCCTGCACAACGAAACCGCCTTCGCCGTGCAGCGGCGCCTCCAGTGGGAGGGCATCACGAACGTCGTCATGCCCATCAGGGTCAGGTAGCCGAGTCGGGCGGCTCCGGCGAGCCGCGTCTGCCGATCCGGCCCCGGAATCGCATGGATCAGCGGGGGAAGGCCGCGGCTCAGCGGGGGAAGGTCACGGACCGATGCTTCAAAGGTCGCGGCCCAGCGGGGTCCCCTTCACCAATCGAACAGGAACTTCGCCACTTCCTTCTCGATGGTCTTGAGGTTCTCGGCCACAGTAGACACCGAGAAGTTTATAAAGTGACGGATCCCTAATAAGCTTGGGGCGAGGGCTCTATGAAAGCCTTCGCCCCTTTCCTTTTATCGGTCAGTTCACTGTGAGAATCTTTCCAATCGGTCTTTAGGGAATTCGCAAGAGACGTGCTTTACTCGGTCAATTCAAAATGCGTCCCGACAATGGCTCCGCGCCGCCTGCTTCGGCGCCGCTCGCGATGTAGTCCAGGAAGGCGGTCACCCGCTCGTGGACGAAGAAGTCGCGGACGCGGGGGCGCGTGCGGAGGACCAGGCCCTCGAGGCGCGTGACGCGGGAGATGGCGACATAGGCCTGGCCGGAGGCGAAGGCTCCCTGGGAGAGGTCCACGAAGACCTTCTCCAAGGTCCGTCCCTGCGCCCGGTGGATGGTGACCGCCCAGCCGAGCACGAAGGGGTATTGCCGGTATTCGTCGGAGCTCTGTTCCTCGAGCACTCCCGAGCGGAGCGTGAAGCGGACCCTTCCCCAGGCATGGGGCTCGACGCGGAACTCGCCCGTTCCGTCCCGGACCATGACCGCTTCGTCCTCGAGTCCGGTGACGGTGGCCAGGGTCCCGTTGGCCCATCGGCCTTCCGGGCCGTTGACCGTGAGCATGACCCGGGCGCCGACCTTGAGCTCGAGCTCGCGCGGCGCGGGAAGGTCCTCGTCGTCGAGGGCCTTCGCGAAGTGCCCGGAGGCGAGGGCGGTGTAGACGCGCGCGGGGCCCGGCAGGGCGTCGAGGCGGTAGCGGTTCAGGCGCCGGGCCTCGTCCTTTTTCGCCGTCAGGACGAGGTGGTCGGCCGGCGGCTTCCTGCCTTCGGGGAGGACGCGGGACTGGAGGAGGTCGAGGTCGGCCTCGGTCGCCAGGCCGGAGCGGCAGCGGTCGAGCGTGGCGAGGAAGCTCTCCTCGTTCTGGCGGAAGACCCGCGTGAACTCCACCCGCCTGATCCCCCGCGCCCGCGTGCGGAGGACCTGCGACGAGAAGAAGAAGGGACTCTTGTAGCGGCTCTCGAAGAGCTCGCCGGCGCGGGTGCAGGGATCGGGCTCGACCGGCGGAAGCTGGTAGGGGTCGCCGAAGAGCACGAGCCGGGCTCCCCCGAACGGGAGGCGGCCTTCACCCTTCGCCCTCCGCATCCGTCGGTCCATCTCGTCGAGGAGGTCGGCGCGGACCATGGAGATCTCGTCGATGACGAGGGTCTCGACCGCGGCGAGGAGGGGGTAGAGCCGAGCTTCCCGATCGGGATCGAGAGCGGTCTCGAGGTAGGCCTTTTCGGCGGGGTCGATCCAGAAGAAGCTGTGGATGGTCTGCCCCCCGATGGTGAGGGCGGCCACGGCCGTGGGAGCGAGGTAGACCGCGTTCGGCGGCCGGATTTCGGTCCTGAGATACCGGAGGAAGGTCGACTTTCCCGTGCCGGCCCGCCCGGAAATCCAGATGAAGCGCTCCTTCCCGCCCTCCAGCAGGGCGATGGCCGCCTTCATCTCCTCGGTCAAGATAATCGCATCCACAGAGGCCTCACACGATCTTGATGGTCAGGGTCGGCTGGGTTTCGCCCTGATAGCCGACGGGAATTTCCAGCCTAGCATGAATTCGATGCCCGCGTCCGTCGCCCGGGCGGCTACTTCAGCGGCAGGAGGACGAAGATCGTCAGATCCCAGAGGGCGTGAGAGATGAGGACGGGGATGAGGCTCCCGCCCCGCTTGTAGAGGTAGCCCCAGTAGAAGC
>JAJXZP010000222.1 GCA_021779995.1 bacterium
GTGGAAGCGCCGTCACTTAACGGATAAAAGGTACTCTGGGGATAACAGGCTGATCTTGCCCAAGAGTTCACATCGACGGCAAGGTTTGGCACCTCGATGTCGGCTCATCGCATCCTGGGGCTGGAGCAGGTCCCAAGGGTTTGGCTGTTCGCCAATTAAAGCGGTACGTGAGCTGGGTTCAGAACGTCGTGAGACAGTTCGGTCCCTATCTGCCACGGGCGTTGGATGGTTGAGAGGAGCTGCCTTTAGTACGAGAGGACCGAGGTGGACGAACCTCTGGTGTACCAGTTATCCTGCCAAGGGTAAGCGCTGGGTAGCCAAGTTCGGAAGGGATAACCGCTGAAAGCATCTAAGTGGGAAGCCCACCTCAAGATGAACCATCCCTGGGGCAACGCCGGCAACGGCGAAAGCCCCCTGAAGGTACCAGGGAGACTACCTGGTTGATAGGCTGGAGATGTACGCGCAGTAATGCGTTCAGTCGACCAGTACTAATCTACCGTGAGGCTTGACCATATTATTCTACGCTCTTAGGCGAGCCTGGCTCGCCGGATACCATTGATGTTCGCACGGCGGTTTCCGAACGGAAACCGCGGTACTCGGAACGCCTTACGCATTCGGTCGACACGACCCCTGCTTCCCCGCGGCCTTTTGATGAAAAAGGCCGTCCTCGGGTCCCTGCCCTCGTCCCTCTCGGACGATGACGGAGATCGGACTTCTAAAAGAGTCAATTTTGCCTGGTGATTATCGTGAGGGGGCAACACCCGTTCCCATTCCGAACACGGAAGTTAAGCCCCTCAACGCCGATGGTACTGCCTTAGGGTGGGAGAGTAGGTCGTCGCCAGGCTTTTTAATTTTTCCTCTTCTGGGCCTCGCCCCTTCATCGACTGCTTCGACTATGCCGTCGCCGATGGCCCTTCCGGCGTCCTCACCGGAGACCTCGACTCGGGCAAAAGCACTTCCTTCCCTACGGCCGTCGCCTGTCCTCACCCAACCTATCCGACATCCTCGCAAAGAAACGATTCTCATTCTCGTCATCGACGGAGCCCAGCTGTCCAGGTTCGACGTCTTCGATCAACTCCACACGGTCGCGCAGGATGATTTCAATTCACGCACGCTCGTCTCCATCATCCTCTCGGGCCTGAGCGGCGCGAGTGCCCGCCTCTTCCCCTGCCCCGTCGGGGCGCCGCGACCGACGGAACCTCGGCGCGCTACCTCGCCCCGGCCCTCGGCATCGCCATCACCCTGCCCGGCAGCTCGGCGATCAGCGGTCTCGTCGTGTTCGCGTAGCCCCCTATTTCTATGTGCCGTGCCCTTCTCATCGCCCTGTGCCCGATGGATAATCGGAAACGGACGCGCCGCGGCGGGCGAGGCCCGGGCGCGGTCGTAGGGAGGAGAATCATGGAGACCAGAAGCAAGAGCTACACGTATCGGATGACGGTCCGATGGACAGGCGAGAGGAAGGGCGCCGCGACGTGCGAGGGCAAGAGCGGCATCGAGGTGGCGACCCCGCCCGAGTTCAAGGGCCATCCCGGCATCTGGTCACCCGAGGACCTCTTCGTGGCGGCCGTCAATTCCTGCGTCATGACGACGTTCCTCGCCTACGCGGAACGAGCGGGCCTGGGCTTCACCGCCTATGCGAGCGAGGCCGAAGGCAAGCTCGAGCTGGTCGACGGCGGCTTCCGTTTCACTGAGATTTTCGTCAGGCCACGCCTTGTCCTGGCCTCCGCCGACGACAGGCAGAAGGCCGCGGAGGTCCTGGCCAGGGCCGAAGCCAACTGCCTTATCTCCAGCTCCATCACCGCCAAAGTGCATCTTGAGGCGCAGATATCCTGATGAGCGAGCTCCACACAGAGCTGCGGCAGCTTGATCGGCCTGGACCTGCCATACTTTTCGAAAAGCTTGCGGAGCGGCGAGAGGCACCGACAGGTCCCGCCCCGCATAGCTATTCGAAAAGCCCGGCTGCGCAGCCTATCCGATCGAGACAAGCTTGATCCCCTCGTGCGGGAAGTGCTCCTTCACCTTGGCCACCGCTCCAACGATCGTGCGCTCCTCCTCTTCCTCGCAATAGACCACGAGGTCGAAGTTCTCCTCCGGCCAGACCGTCTCGCCCGTGCGGCGTCCCTGGCGGCCGGAGCCGTGCACGACGGGGATGAGGGTGTAGTGCTTCGCGACGCCCGAGGCGGCGAGGGCCTCCATGATGTCTTCTTCGACCGACTTGTTGGCTATGATTTCGACACGCTTCATGCTTCACCTCCTGCGGGGGGCTCGGGCTCCGCGGCGGGGGGCTCGGGCTCCGCGGCGCGATCCCGTGGGTCCGGTGCGGGCGACTCAGCCGCGATCGACTCCGCTGCAGTCGGCTCCGCCGAAGCGGCGGCCCCGCGGGCCCCGGCGCCCGCACCCGCGGACCCGTCGGCCCCGAGGGTTCCGGCGGCCGCGCCCGCGGATCCGTCGGCGACGACTCCGGCGCCCGCGGCCACACGGCTAAGGTGCGCTTCGTGCCTGCTCTTCCGCGCCTCGGACCTGCGGTTGAAGATCGCGTAGATGGCGGGCATGAGGAAGAGCGTCATGAGCGTGCCGAAGGCGAGGCCGCCTACGACGGTCTTGCCGATGGGCGCGATCAGCTCCGAGCCCTCGCCGGGGAAGAAGGCCATGGGCACGAGGCCGAGGATGGTGGCGAGGGTCGTCATCAGGATCGGGCGCAGGCGGTTGCCGGCCGCGGTCACGCAGGCGTCGTGGAGCGAGAGGCCGCGCTTGCGCATGAGGTTGGTGTAGTCGACGAGGACGATGCCGTTGTTGGTGATGATGCCCACGAGGACGATGACGCCGACGGCCGTCAGAATGTTCAGGGCCTCTCCCGTCAGGTAGTAGATCCAGATGACCCCCGTGAACGAGAGCGGAATCGTGAAGAGGATGATGAAGGGATCGAGGAGGGACTCGAAGAGACTGGCCATGACGCCGAACACGAGGGCTACTGCCACGAGCATGATGAGGGCGAACTTGGCCCCATACTCCATGAGCTGCTTGTAATCGCCCGAGTACTCGATGACGACGTCCTCCTCCGCTGGGATCTCGCTCGAAATGAGCGAGCGGAGCTTGGTCTGCACCTTGTCCACGCTCGCGCCGGGCTTGATGCCCGCCGTGATGTGGATGACCCGCCCCTGGCCCTCGCGGTTGATGTCGACGGGGCCCAGGGTCTTCTCGTAGGTGGCGAAGCTCGCGAGGCTCACCCTCTGGCCGCCCGGGCTCAGGACGAAGATCCTGTCCAGGTCGGGCAGCGAGCTGCGGTCGGCCTTCGCGAGGATGACGAGGATGTCGTACTCGGAGCCGCCGGATCGGTACTTGGTCGCCGCGACCCCGTCGATCGAGGCCTTGATCTCGTTGCCGACGGAGTAGATGTTGAGGCCGAGGGCGTACATCCGCTGCCGGTCGATCTTGAGCTCGACCTGGGGCAGGCCGTCCTTGAGATCGACGGTGGGCTCGGTCGCCTCGGGTATCCTGTCCTTGATGATGCTCCGGATCGAGTCGGCTATGCGCTTGCCCTTGCCCAGGTCGTCCGTCTTGACGAGCACGTCGATCGGATTGGCGTTGAAGCCGCCCATCGTCATGTTGCCCGAGGAGAAGGAGAAGACCGCCGCGGGGAAGTCGTTGAAGTGCGCGCGCAGCTTGGCCTTGACGGTCTCCGACGAGTCGATGCGCCGCGCGTAGGGCGGCAGCGTGATCTCGATCGAGCCCTTGTGCGAGAGCGAGTTGCCCATCCAGCCGAAGAAGCTCTTCTGCCCGACCTGAAGTATGATGTTCTTGTAACCCTTGATCTCCTGGCGGGCGATGGACTCGAGCTGTTTGAGGACGGCCTCCGTCTCGACGAGGGTCGTGCCGACGGGGAGCTCCACGTCGGCGGTCACGCTGTCGCCCGCCTGGGTCGGCATGAAGATGAAGCCGAGCCGGGGGATGAGGGCGAGGCTGCCCAGGAATATCGCGGCTATGATCCCGACGGTGGGAAGCTTGTGGCGCAGGACGAAGCCCACGGCCCGGCGGTAGGCCGAGTCCAGGCCCTCGAAGAAGCGCGCCATGGCGGTGTCGACGCTCCTGAGCAGGGGATTCCTGAGCGGTTTCTGCCGCCGCGTCACGACCGGCAGATAGTGGCTCGCCAGGACGGGCACGAGGATCATGGCCACGGCGAGCGAGGTCGCGAGCGAGATGACGACGGTGAAGGCCAGGCTCGCGAAGAGCTCGCCCATCACGTCCAGCTCGCCCTTGAACATCAGGATGGGCGCGAAGACGCAGATCGAGGTCATGGTCGAGGCCGCGACCGCGAGGATCATCTCCCGCGTGCCGATGATGGCCGAGGCCGTGAGCTTGGCGCCCTTTTCGCGGTAGCGATAGGTGTTCTCCAGCGTGATGATCGAATCGTCGAGAAGCTTCCCTATGCCCAGCGCCAGTCCCGAGAGGGTCATGAGGTTGAGGGTGAGCCCCGAGAAGTACATGAGCATCAGCGTGAACAGGAGGGAGATCGGGATCGTCAGTCCGATGATGAAGGTCGGCTTGACGCTCCGCAGGAAGATGAAGAGGATGATGATCGCCAGGATGGCGCCGTCGCGCGCCGAGTTCTGCACGTTCCTGATCGAGTTCTCGATGATGTCCGTCGTGTTGAAGAGCTCGGTCACCTTGACGCCCTGGGGCAGCTCCCGTGCCAGGCTCACGAGCCTGGCACGCACGTCGTGGGCGGTCTGCACCGAGTTCTTGCCGCTCTGCTTCTGGACGATGATCTGCACGGCGGGGTTGCCGTTGACGAAGACGAGGTTGTCCTCGTCCTTGTAGCCGTCGAAGACGTCGGCCACGTCGCACAGGCGCACCACCTTGGCGCTCTCCATGCCCCGCGCGGGATCGTAGCCTCCGCCCTTGTAGGCGATCACCGTGTCCTTGATCTCGTCGATGCTCTTGTACTCGCCCGCGGTCGTGAGGAGATAGTTGACGTTGGCGTCCTGGATCGAGCCCGCGGCTATCTGGATGTTCTGCCCCTGCAGCATTGAGACGATCTGGCCGATGGTGAGGTTGTAGGCCTCGAGGCGGTTCTCGGGCAGCTCGACGCGGACCGTCCGCTCCCGCCCTCCCGACACCGAGGTGAGCGCGACGCCGGGCACCTGCTCGATGCGCGGCTGGATGGTCTTCTCGGCGATCTCCCTGAGCTCCTCGGGGCTGCGGTTGCCCGTCACCATGAGGCCGAGGATCGGGATCATGGCCGGATCGAACTTGAAGATGATGGGCGGGTCGGAGCCGTCGGGCAGATAGCGCTTGACGAGCTCCAAGTTGTCACGGACGCTGTTGGAGGCCTCGCCCATGTCCGTGCCATAGGCGAACTCGAGCATGATCATGCTCGAGCCCGAGCTCGAGGTCGAGGTCAGCTTCTTGAGGCCGGCGGCGTTCGAGAGCACTCCTTCGAGGGGGCGCGTGACGGTCTTCTCGATTTCCTCCGGCCCGGCGCCCGAGTAGGTCGTGAACAGGAGCAGCACGGGGGGCTCGATCTTGGGGTAGAGATCGACGGCGAGATTGCTCGTCGCGAAAAAACCGAGGCCCACGAGGAGAGCGAATATGATGAGGACGGTCGTCGGCCTCCCGACGACGCGTTGGGTGAAACTCATGGTTGCGCCCCCCTATTTCGCGGCGGCCGAGGCTTGGCCGTCGCGCGAGACGACGTTCACCGCCGCGCCCTCGTCGAGGAGGGTCTGCCCGCGCACCACCACCTGGTCGCCGGGCGCGAGGCCCTCGGTCACTTCGAGCCGATCGTCGACGAGGAGCCCGCTCTCGACGGAGCGCTTGCGTACGATGGTCGACCCCGGCTTGGAAGGATCGTCGACGACCACAAAGGCGAAGCTCTCGCCCAGACGCCGGACGATCGCCTCCTGGGGCACCACGACCACCCCCGACTTCTCCTCCGTGTAGATCTTCACCTTGGCGAACATGCCGGACTTGAGGACGCCTCCGGCGTCCCGGATGGCGAGCTTCACCTCGAGGGTGCGCGAGACGGGGTCCAGCACGGGGCTGAGCTCGCGGACGACGGCGCGGAAGGTCCGGCCGGGGTAGGCCTCGAGGCCGAGGTCGGCGGGCAGCCCGGGCTTCATCTTCGACACGAAGCGCTCGGCCACGTAGCAGCGGAGCTCCAGCGAGTCCGTGCTCGCGATGCGCGCCACCGACACCGCGGGACCGACGGTCCCGCCCACCTCGACGGGAATCGAGACCACCATGCCCGCGATGGGCGACTTCACCTGCGAGGGTACATAGCTCATGCCCGGGCGGGAGGGATCCACCTCGACGAGGGCCTGGTCTTTTTGCACTCGGGTACCCAGCTCGACGAGTATGCTCGTGACCTTGCCCCCGATATCGGGGTAGGCGTCGACCGAGCTGGCGGGGACGATGTCGCCCGACACGGCGAGGTAATCGCTGATCTGCCCCTTTTGGGCCGTCGTGGTCGCCACCGCGAAGGCGGTCGGCGCGGGATCGGCGGGGTCCGCCGCCGTGGCGGCGCCTTTCGAGCAGGAACCGAGGATTATGATCGAGGCGGCCGCGGCCGCGATGAGAAGCTTGTTCATTACGAGCCTTCCTTGCTGAGAGTCCCGAAGGGGAGGTCGACGGCGTACTCGAGGTCCAGGAGGCCGGTCACGTAGGTGAACTTTTCGCTCAGCACCTGGAGCTGGGCCGAGCGCAGCTGGAGCTCGGCCGACTGCACCTCGAGCAGGTCCTTGGAACCGGCCTTGTAGGCCTCCTCGGTCAGATCGTAGGCGTGCCGCGCGAGGCCCACGTTCAGCTCGAGCGCGGCCCGGCTGTCGCGGGACTTTTGCAGCCTGCGCACGATCGAGTCTATCTCCACCTCGGAGCCGCGAATCGCCTGGGCGAGGCCGGCGCGCGTCTTTTCGACGGCGTCGCGCATATCCCGCAGGCGCTGCGCCTCCTGCGACTGGGGCAGGAGCCCGTTGAGCCGGAAGCTGAGCGTCGCGCGGAACATGCCGGAGATCTGCTGCCAGGCGCCGTTGGCGTTCATGGGCCAGGAGCCCTTCGTGAGATCGTCCGTGAAGGGATCGCCCATGAAGGTCGGATCGGCGTTCCACCCCAGGATGAGCGAAGGGCTCCAGAGCTGGAGGGAGATCGCCTTTTCGGCGCTGTCGAGCGACTCGAGGGTCTTGAGGAGGGCCTGGATATCCAGCCGGTCGCCGAGCCGGGAGGCGATGAGCTCGTCCGCGCTCAGGTTCGCGTAGCGCGGATCGATGCTGCCCCTGAGCGCTATGGCCGTGCCGCGCTTCAGGCCCAGACTCATCGCGAAGCCGTCGAGCGAGGCCGCGTAGCCGACGCGCATCTCTTCGAGGGAGGGCTTCATGTTCTCCCAGGCCACCTGAGCCTGCAGGAGCGTGAGCTCGGGCACGAGACCGGCCTTGTAGTTCGCCTCGGCCTGGTCGACGCGGAGCTTGGCGGCGTCGATGTTGTCGCGCATGAGCTTCATGTTCTCCTGCATGAGGAGGAGGCCGTAGAAGCTCTTTCGCACATCGCGTTCCAGCTGGCGGCGCGCCTGGGCGTAGGAGATGAGTCCCGCCTGGTAGTCGAGCTTGAGGCCCCTCATGCCCTCGAAGAGGGCGGCGTTCAGGACGAGCTGGGCGCTCAGCGAGGCGCTCAGGGACCAGGCCGGCGCGGAATAGGTCTGGAAGTAAAACGTGGTGTAGACATCCGGCGCGATCGCCGGTCCGGCGGGGAAGGTGTAACTTGCGCTCTGCGGCATGTTCATGCGCGCCAGCGTCCCCCCGACGTCGACCGTCGGCAGGAGGGCGTTCCAGGCGTTGTCGGCCTTGAGCTTCTTCTCGGCCGCGTCGATGCGACTCGACGCGAGGGAGAGGTTCCCCCGGAGCGCCATGGCCGCCGCCTGATCGGCGTTGAGCTCCAGGCCTCCGGCCGGAATGGCGGCCGGAATCGCGGCCGGAGGAGGCGGATCGGACGAGGCGTTCTGGGCCGAGATCGGGAACGACGACGCTGCGACGAGGAAGACGGCCAAGGCGGCGAGCCTTAGGGCGGGCGCAGCGTCCCTGCGCGCTCTTTTCATGATAGACGCTCCTTTGTGTCCACACTCCCCTTGCGCGCGCTACAGGGCGCCGGGCAAAGGAAGGACCTGCCGAAGGGACGAGCGGCGCCTTGTGCACCCGGACTTCCCAGTATCTTGCGGCCGTTCGTGGCGTTGACGAACGTTTCACGGCAATATATCGATAACTCCGGCGCGAGACAAGGGAGTCGCGCGCTTTTCCGAAAAAGCCGGTCTCCGGCTTGCCCGCTCTGCCGTCGGCAGGTATTCTTGGATCGGATCGGGAGGTCCCCATGGGATACATCGAGTGGACGAGCTCTCTCGACATCGGCATCAAGGAAATCGACGACCAGCACCGGATCCTGGTCGACCGCATCAACACCCTGGCCGAGGCCGTGGAGATGGGACTGGACAATCTCTCCCTGCAGGGCATACTGCGGGACCTGAGCGCTTACGCGGCGACGCATTTCTCCCTGGAGGAGGGATATTTCGATCGCTTCGACTACCGCGACGCCGCGGCCCACAAGGAAGAGCACGCGGCCTTCGTGAGGAAGGTGCACGTCTTCAGGAGCGAGCTGAGTGAGGGCAAGTCGACCCTCTCCGCCGAGGTCCTCGAATTCCTCCGGTCCTGGCTGACCAGCCACATCGCCTTCAGCGACAAGAAATACCGTTCGACCTTCCTGAAAGGCGGTCTGAAGTGACGTGCGGCAGCGGCCCGAAGTGATGGGCGGCGGCGGCCTGTAGTGAGGTGCGGTGGCGGTCTGAAGTGACGTGCGGCAGCGGCCTCACGTAAGGGCACGCGCCACGGACGGGCGCAAAGGAGGACAGCATGCTGGATGCCATGAGCGACGAGATCGTGAAGGCCATGTACGAGACCCTGCCGGTCGAGGTCACGGTCATCGACGCCGACGATCGCGTAATCGGCTGGAACCGCCACGACGATCGGCTCTTCTACCGCCCCGAGACCTCGATGGGCGCCGACTTCCGCGAGTGCCACCCCGCCGAGAGCCTCGACCGCGTCGAGCGCATCGTGGCCGACATGAAGAGCGGCGCGCGCGACAGGGCCGAGTTCTGGATCGACCTGGTCGTCGACAAGGCCACGGGCGAGCGGCACAAGGTGGCCATCGAGTTTCGCGCGTTGCGCGATTCCCGGGGGCGGTACCTGGGCTGCATGGAATGCACCACCGACGTCGAGCGCTATCGGCGCCTGGCGGGGGAGCGCCGGCTCCTGGACGAGGAGTAGTCTGCGCTCAGGGACGGCCGAGCACGCCGAGCTTGGTGAGGCCGTCGTACACGAACTGGATGGCCAGACCGGAGAGAAGGAGACCCATCATGCGCTCGATGACCGAGACGCCGGTCTTGCCGAGGGCGCGCAGGATGAGTCCGCTCAGGTTGAGCGCGGCGAACATCGCCGCCAGTCCCACCAGCACCGAGCCGAAGAGCATGAGCGTGGTCGACACGGGCTCGTACTCGCCGGCGCTGTAGAGCATGATCGTCGTGATCATACCCGGCCCGGCGATGAGCGGTATGGCGAGCGGGAAGACCGCGATGGACGAGGGGCCGTCCTCCTCGTTTTCCTCCTCGCTCGAGGTGCGCGCCCGTTTTGGCTGGCCGAAGAGCATGTCGATGGCGATGAGGAAGAAGAGCACGCCGCCGGCCACGTAGAAGGAGCCGGGCTTGATGCCCATGAACCGCAGGATGTATCGCCCTCCCAGGATGAACACCGCGAGCACGACGAAGGCGATGACCAGGGCCGAGCGGATGGTCCGACGCTTTCGCTCCCCGTCCAAGTCTCCGGCCACGGAGATGAAAATCGGCACGGCTCCGAGAGGATCCATGACGATGAAAACGGTGACCAGGATTTGCAGGAAGAGTTCGATCATGGGAGGGAGTGTAGGCGGGGGCGGCGAGCCTGGCAAGAGCGGCATTCCGACGACCGGAGCCGGCCGCGACCGGGGTCCGAACCGGGAAACTGCGGCGAGAGACCGCCGAGAGACCGCCGCCAGGCGGGATGGACAGGCCGATTTGACAGAACCTCGGTTTTTTCCCTATATTCGTCTAATTGGCCGACAATCGCGGCCTATCCACCCTACGCCGTTCGAGGAGCGATCGATGAGCCAAGAGATAACCGTAACGTCGGCCAATTTCCAGAAAGAGGTCATGGAATCATCCGTGCCCGTCCTCATAGATTTCTGGGCCGAGTGGTGCATGCCCTGCAAGATGATCGCCCCCTCGCTCGACCAGCTCGCCGAGGCGTACAAGGGCAAGCTCAAGGTGGGCAAGGTGAACGTGGATGTCGAGAGCGATCTGGCCGCCAAGTTCAACATCATCTCGATCCCCACCCTGATGGTCTTCAAGGACGGGAAAACCTTCGCCCAGAAGGTGGGCGCCCTCCCCAAGCGCGACATCGAAAACCTCATCAAGGACGCGGTCTAGCAGGCCTCGTCGCCGATCAGGGCGGGGGCGGATTGGCCGCGCCGGGGCTCTGGCCGCTCGATTCCGACAGGTACCAGCCGGACGGGCCGTTCGGCCAGAGCGCGGCCCGATTGATCGACCGTGAAACCGAAGGCTTCCAGCGGAATGCGTCCTCCCAGGCGCCCAAGGCGCCCGCGGAGGTCCAAAGCCCGGCATCGACGAGGCCGCGGAAGGCCGCGGCCAGCTTGTCGTTCGGCAAGGGACCCGACTTGCTCTCGGCGGCGTAGAACAGGCCGTCGACGATCTCGCCGCCCGGCCGCCAGCGCAGGGCGACCACCCCGCTTTCATCCGGAAGACCGCCGGCGAGCGACCAGAGGTCGCGGCCCGCGGGGCTGGCGTCGACCCCGCCCGACGCGGCCAGATCCGTTCCTGTCTCGTCCTTTTCCTCGCTCAGAGACTCGGGCGCCAGATGCAGCACTACCCGCTCGCCCTTCTCGACCTCGATAGAAGGGAAACGGTAGCTGTAGGCCTTGATCGAGCTGGCCCACTCGAGCATCACTCCGCCCATATTGCCCCCGTTCACGACCTCCAGCTCGATGAAATCCCGGTGAGGATGGAGGGTGGAGCTGTTCTTCGCGGTCTGGAGCTCGGATAGCCTGAGGGTCGGCGGCCGTCCGTTCCAGCCGACGAAGCGGAACAGGAAGCGGCTGTGGTTCCCGGCCGCGTCCGCCACCTCGCCGGCCAAGGCGTAGTCCGCCCCGGGCACCTGATCGGAGGAAAAGGCGATGTCGAGCCAGGCTCCCCGCGAGGCGGCGGAGAGCGCGATCCCGGCCGGCTCGAGGGCGAAGCTGCCCTCGACGGGACTGACCTCCTCGTCGAAGCGCAGGCCGAAGCCGCGCTCGCCCGAGGGGCCGGCGTCCAGCACCTGGGGAGGGCTGAGATCCCGGGAGGGCAGGAGTCCGGCGACCGTCGGCCCGGCGGGCGGGGAGCAGGCGCAGGCGAGTAGGACCGCCACGCCCGCCGCGGCTGCGGTGGAGGGGGAAACCCGCCGGGAACCGGAGGAAGGGGCAGGGGGATTGAGCATCGAGGCCTCCTTACCCCCGCAACGCCCCGGCGGCGCGGCCGCGATTCAAAGGTTCGCCCTCGCCGTGGCGGAACCCGCGTTTCCGCGGCCGGTCGCTTTCGCAGCCTCCGGCCTCCACCCTTCCTCTGTCCGCCTTCGGCCTCGCCTCCGGCCCCCACCCTTCCTCCGCCCGCCATTTCATAGTATCTTCGGCACATGAGAGTCGTCATAGCGAACGATCACGGAGCGGTCGCCCTCAAGCGCGAGCTCGCCTCCTGGCTCGAGTCCCATGGACACACGGTCGTCAACCTCGGCGTCGACACCGAAGACCGCGTGGACTATCCCGACAAGGCCGTCGAAGCCTGCGCCGAATTCCTGAAGGGCGGCTACGACTTCGGCATACTCCTCTGCGGCACGGGCATAGGCATCTCGATGGCCGCCAACAAGTTAGCCGGAATCCGCTGCGCCCTCATCCACGACGAGTACACCGCCCGCATGGCGCGCGAGCACAACGACGCGAACTTCGTGGCCTTCGGCGGCCGCGTCACCTACGCGGTGCCGCCGACTTCCATCCTCGAGACCTTCATGAACGCGAAGTTCGAGGGAGGCCGCCACTCCGTCCGCGTGGGCAAGATCGACAAGCTGGCCCGGATCTAGACGGCTTCCGCAAAATGCGCCCGCGTTTTGCGGAAGCCTCGGCTCAAAGGTCGTAGCGCTCCCCGTACTTCACGATCTGCACTTCCTTCACCCCCTTCTCGAGCAGGAAGGCCTGCATGTGGGAGAGCCCCGCCGGCTCGCCGTGGACCAGGAAAACCTTCTTCAGGCGCGAAAGGTCGAGGCTCGCCATCCAGTCCCAGGCCTCCTGGTAGTCGGCGTGGGCCGAGAAGGCGTTGATCTCCTCGATCCTGGCGCGCACCTTGAAGATCTCGCCGTGGATGCGCACCTCGCTTTCGCGGTCGCGGATCCTGCGGCCCAGGGTGTGCTCGGCCATATAGCCCACGATGAGGATGGTGTTCCGCGGGTCGGAGATGGTGTGGATGAGGTGGTGCTGGATGCGCCCGGCCTCGCACATGCCGTCGGCCGAGATGATCACCGCGGGGCCTTCCAGGTCGTTCAGGCGCTTGGAGTCCTGGACGCTCGAGGCGAAGCGCAGGGCGTTGAAGCCGAAGGGGTTCTCGTGGTGCTTGATGAAGGCGTCGTGGATCTCCTGGTCGTAGCACTCGGGGTGGATCTGGAAGATCGAGGTGGCGTTGATCGCCATGGGCGAGTCGACCCAGATCGGGATCTCGGGGATGCGCCCCTTGTCCGCCAGGAGGTGGAAGTAGAACACGAGTTCCTGGGTGCGCTCGATCGCGAAGGCGGGAATGACGATCTTGCCGCCGCGCTGGGCCGTCTGGGCGACGATCGCTGCCAGGCGCTCCATCGCGTCCTCGTTCGATTCGTGCAGCCGGTCGCCGTAGGTGGCCTCGAGCACGAGATAGTCCATGGCCGGGATGACCGCCGGGTCGCGGATGATGGGCTTGCCCTTGCGCCCGAGGTCGCCCGTGAAGGCTATCGTGACCTCGCGGCCCGAGCGGTCGCGCGCGTGCGTGTAGCACATGGCCGAGCCCAGGATGTGCCCCGCGTCGTAGAGCTCGATCTTGAGCCCGTCGCCGATCGGCAGCGGCCGGTTGTACGAGGCCGTGACGAACTGCCCCGTGGCCTTGATCACGTCCTCCTCGTCGTACAGCGGCTTCCAATCGAAGCTCTGCCCCTTCTTCCCGGCCTGGCGCGAGAGGTAGTCGGCGTCGCGGGCCTGGATGGCGGCCGAGTCCATCATCACCACGCCGGCGAGGTCGCGCGTCGCGGGAGTGGAATAGATGTTGCCGCGGTAGCCGCGCTTCGAGAGGAGCGGCAGCATGCCGCAGTGGTCGAAATGGGCGTGGGTGAGGACCACGGAGGAGATGGACTCCGGGTCGGGCACCAGGGCGCGGTTCTTCTGCTCGGCCACCTCGCGCTTGCCCTGGAAGGCGCCGCAGTCGACGAGGCAGCGCGCGCCGTCGACCGAGAGGACATGCTTGGAGCCGGTGACCTCGCCGGCTCCGCCCTCGGAATGCAATCGTATGCTCATGGGCCTGAGCATAGCCTCGGAGACGGGTGCGCGCAATGCGCATTCCGCCAGCGGGAGCGTCACACGAGGAAGAAGAGCGCGGCCCCGGCCACGGCGACCACGGCGCCGATCACCTCCGGCAGGCGGACTTTCTGCCTGAGGAACAGGATCGAGGGCGGGATGATGAGCACGGGGGTGAGGGCCATGAGGGTGCTCGCGGCGCCGGCGCTCGTCTGCTGGAGCGCGACGAGCGAGAGGACGACGCCGAGGAAGGGTCCGAAGACGGCGCCGATGGACATGTCCCTGAAAGCCGGGAGCTCCCGGATCGAGCCGAAGACCGCCCGGGCCTGGCCGAGGACGAGGGCCTGGACGGCGAAGCCCAGTATGGCGGTCATGACGCGGATCTGCGTGCCGGAGACGGCGTCGTAGCCGCCCAGGCCGAGCTTGGTGAACACGAGCCCCAGGGCCTGGAAGAAGGCCGACAGGAAGGCGTAGAGGTAGCCCTTGGCCGCTCCCTTGGGCCGCGGCGCGCCGTCCCGCGAGGCCTTGCCTCCCTTGAAGCCGACTACCAGCGCGATGCCCGCGACGACGACCGCCATGGCGAGGATGCGCGGAGGCCTCATCGTCTCGCCGAGGATGACGAAGCCCAGGAGGGCGGTGAAGACCGGCGTGAGGGCCTGGAAGAGGACGGTGACGCGCGAGCTGATGAGGATGTAGGCGTTGAAGAGGAAGGTGTCGGACACGACGAAACCGATGAGGCCGGAGATGGGCAGGTATATCCAGGCGCGCTCCGGGGCGTCGAGGGGCAGGGCCATGCCGCGCATCGCGTAGGCGGCGGCCCCGAGCAGGAAGAAGGCGATGAGTACCTTGTAGAAGTTGACCGCCAGGGCTCCGACGCGCCTGGAGGAGCGCTCGAAGAAGACGGCCGAAGCCGTCCAGAAGACGGCCGTGCCGAAGGCCGCGAGCTCTCCCGCATGTTCCATGACGGCGGCACTATATCCGATATCGGAGGGAGCAAACAGGCCCGCCCTGGCCATTCCCGGACTCCCGCCCCGATAGGGCGGGGCCGCGGACCTCCGGCCGCGGACCTCCGGCCGCGGGTCTCCGGCCGCGGGCCGGATAAAGTTTGACATGTATCCCGGAAGGGCCTACATTTAACTTCAAAGGGAGGCGAACCATGGCCATCATCACCATCGCCCGCGGTCTCGCGACCCTCGGAGAGGACGTCGCGCGGGAGCTCGCCCAGATCACCGGCTACAAGCTCATCGACCGCGAGTATGTCGAGAAAAGGTTAGGCGATTTTGGCATCGGACCCGAGAAGCGCCAGAAGTACGACGAGAAGCGGCCGGGCTTCTGGGCCTCGCTCTCGCAGGAGCGGGACGACTATCTCCACTTCCTCAAGACCGCCCTGTACGAAGAGGCGACGGGCGGCGCCTGCATCGTCGTGGGGCGCGGCGGGCAGTCGGTCTTCAAGAGCGTGCCGAATCTCGTCAGCGTCCTTTTCGTCGCGCCCATGAGCGTCAGGGTCCGGCGCATCATGGAATTCTACAAGTGCGACGAGCGGCACGCCGCCCAGATCATAGCGCAGAGCGACCACGATCGCGCCGGGTTCCACAAGTACTTCTTCGCGGCGGAGTGGCTGGACCCCTGCGGGTACGACCTTGTCCTCAACACTTCCCGCATGGACGTCCCCCAGGCGGCCCGGCTGATCGACCATTCGCGCCGCAATGTCGTCGACGCGCAGCGCGAGGAGGCGGGACGGGTCAGGATAGCCGAACTCACTCTGGCCCAGAGCGTCGTCACCGAGATCGTCTACGGCAAGAAGATCCCGATCCACTTCCTGGAGGCCAAGGCGCAGGGAGGCGCGATCACGCTCCACGGCGTGTCGAACACGCAGTCCGCGATCGACGCGGCCGTGGCCACGGCCCGCGCGGCGAAAGGCGTCGAGTCGGTCTCGAGCGACATCCAGGTGGTGCAGGAATTCACGGTCATGCCCTAGGGGGCTCAGGCGGGGATGACCGCGCAGAAGCCTCGTCACCCCCGCCTTGTCCAGGTCACTCGCCGCTTCGCCCTGCGCATCTGAGGCGCGACAGGCTCAGGTCCGCCAGGCTGTCCCTTCTCGGCTGCCGCGACCCATTCTTCCTCGCTCGGCTCCGCGCCCTCATGCCGCTTCCCGAAAGCCGGTGCTTGTGCTTCTCCTCGGCCGAAGTCTAGACTCGCCTCATGCGAAGAATCACCGGTTTCCACGCCGTCGAGGAGCTGCTCCGCTCTTCTCGCGCGGCGGACTTCGAAGGCAGCATACTGATCTCGGGCACCGCCGGCCCCAGGATCAAGAGCATCCTCGACTTGGCCGCCAAG
>JAJXZP010000115.1 GCA_021779995.1 bacterium
CCGCGACGAGGCGCAGGAGGTCTGCGGCGGGACGGGCCTCGATCCGCGGCCTGCGCGCGGCCCGCGAGCGCCGCAGCAGCAGCTCGAGGTTCTCGGCGTCGACGACGAAAATCTCCTCCGAACCGGAGACGAGGGAGTCGACGACGAGGATACCCTCCTCCGAAAGCTCGTCCAGGAGGGCCGCGAGCTTCTCGGGCGAGAAGCCGAAGAGCGAGCGCAGCCGGCCCGGCGAAACGAGGGCTTCCCTCCGGAGCCACTCGGCCAGGCGGGACTCGGGCTCGTCTTCCAGCTCCCGCTCGCGCTCGGCGTGGACGAGAAGCTCGGCCTCGGCGCCCGGAAGGCGCAGGCGCGCGACTCGCCCGCCGCAGCTCGGATCGCCCTCCAGGGCCGCGGCGAGCTCCGGCGAGGCGGCAGCGAGCATGGCCGGCAGCTCGTCGAGGGGAATGGCCACGCGCTCCTTGACCCACTCCGCGAACTCGAGCCGATCCGAGGCGCCCCAGCCGGGCAGGAGCCGCTTTATGCGGCGCGCGAAGTCCTCGACGAGGGCGCTCTCCAGCGGCGGCCTGAGCCGGGACGAGCGGAGCGCATCCTCGATCACGCGGGAGGAGACCGAGGACGAGGCCCACCCCTCGAGGGTGTCGCCGCGATACATGAACTCCCCGGTCTCGCGCCAGACCGCCTCGCGGGCGAAGGGCGTGGGGCTCCTCGTCGCCAGGACGGAGAGCTCTACGCGGCCCTCGGCGAGGTCCCGCGCGAGCGCGGCCGCCCCCTCGAGGTCGAGGAGGTCGACGAGGCAGGAGCGCCAGCTCTCGACGACGATCGGAAAGTCCGGATAGGAGCGCACCGCCTCGAAGAGCCGCTTGGCGCGGAGGCGGGTCAGCCACAGGGGCACGCGGGCGCCCGGAAGGCCTCGCGGCAGGAGGAGGGCCCGCCCGGCGTTCTCGCGGAACTGGGCGCCGAAGAGGCCCGAGCCCTCGAGGCGCCGCCGGACGAGTTCGGCCAGGCGCCCGGGGGCGGCGAGGCCGAAAAGTATCCGCCGCAGGTCGAGCTCGCTCTCGTCCTCCCGGGCGCCCGGCGCGACGAGGAGAACCCAGTCGTCGTCCGCGACGGTCTCGATCGGCAGACCGGCTTCCTCCTCCCAGGCGGCGGCCGTCGCGAGGGCGAGAGCTTCGTTGAGCGCCCTTCCGCGGAGGGTGTGGAGCACGAGGCGCAGGCGGTCGCGGCGAGCCGCGGGGTCGGCGTGGAGCTCGAGCACGAGGCGGCGAGTCCCGGGCAGGGAGGGCGAGCCGCGGCCGGCCGCTTTCTGGGATTCGACGAAGTCGGCGCAGACCTTCGCCGCCTCGGGCGAGCAGCCGCAGCTCGCGATGAGCAGCTCGACGCCGCCGTCGCGCCCCGCCGCGCCCAGCTCGTCGAGCAGCTCGAGGGCGCGCCGGCTCAATTCGGGGCTCCGGAAGCCGACCTCGCCCTTCCAGAAGGGAATGATGTCGGGATCGGGCGGCGAGGGGACGACCTCCACCGCCTCGTCTCCTATGTCGACTATCTTCCAGGTCTGCGCGCCGAGGGTGAAGGCCTCCCCCACCCTGCGCTCCCACACGAACTCCTCGTCGAGCTCGCCTATCTTCGTCCGCGAGCCGGAGAGCCGCAGGCTGTACAGGCCGCGGTCGGGAATGGCCCCGCCCGAGGAGTAGAGCAACCGCCTCGAACCGTCCTTGGCGACGAGGAGGCCGCTCGAGCGGTCGAGGAAGGCCTTCGGCTCCAGCTCGCGCACGCGCTCGCCCGCGTAGCGGCCGGCGAGCAGCTCCACCGCCGAATCGAAAAGTCCCCGCGAGAGCCGTTCGAAGGGCGGGAACGACAAGACGATGTCGTACAACTCGTCGACCGTGCGCGGCGACTCGACGGCGAGCTGGAGAAGGACCTGGACCAGGATGTCGAGCGGGCAGGAGGGCGGGCGCAGCTCCTCGACGGCCCGCTCGGCCACGCCGCGGAAGGCCGCCGCCGCGAAGAGGAGGTCCATGCCGTGGAAGGGCAGGAGGATGGCCCGCGAGACCTCCCCCACCCTATGCCCCGCGCGGCCTATGCGCTGCAGCGCGGAGGACACCGAGCGGGGACTGCCCGCCAGCACGACCTCGTCGACATGGCCGATGTCGATCCCGAGCTCCAGCGAGGAGGTGGCCACCACGCAGCCCAGCTCCCCCGCCTTGAAGCGCGCCTCGACCGAGCGGCGCGCCTCCTTCGAAAGCGAGCCGTGGTGCGCCCAGGCCACGGTCTCCCCCACCGCCTCGTTGAGGAGGAAGGCGAGGCGCTCGGAGCGGCGCCGCGAGTCGGTGAAGACGAGAATGCCACGCGCCGAGCGCAGCCGCTCGAGGATGGCCGGGACCACGGCCTCGTAGCGGGGGGCGGCGTCGGCCGCGGCCGAGTCGGAGGACCCGGGCGCCCCCGGGGCGGCGGGTGGCACGGAGGCGGCGGGTGGCACGGAGGCGGCGGGTGGCACGGAGGCGGCGGCCGTCGGCCATTCAATTGTGAGCTCGATGCGCTTTTCCGCCGGCGGCGCTACCACCGTCACCGGCCTCCGGCGATAGGACGCCGCCCCTTTCCCGCCGCGCGCGAGCTCGCCGCGCGCAGGCCCGGCGGGAGCCGGTTCGCCGCGCGCGAACTCGCCGCGAGCAGGCCCGGCGGGAGCCGGTTCGTCGCGCGCCGGCTCGCCGCGAGCTTCCCCGCCGCGCAGCAGCTCGCGCCCCCCGAGGAAGGCGGCGGCGACCTCGCTCGGGGCGACCGTCGCCGAGAGCGCGACCCTCTGGAACTCGCCCGCGAGCAGGGCGAGACGGCCGAGGGCGCAGGAGAGGAGGGCGCCGCGCTTGTTGCCGGCCAGGGAGTGCAGCTCGTCCACGATGACGAGGCGCACTTCGGCGAGCACGTTGCGCGCGACAGGAGAGTCGAGCATGAGGCCGAGGCTCTCGGGCGTGGTGACGAGGATGGACGGCGGGCGCGCGGCGATGCGCCGCCGCTCGGCCTGACTCGTGTCGCCCGAGCGCACGGCCACGCGGATATCGGGACGGCCAACTCCCCGCAGGGCGAAGAGCGAGGCTATGCCGGCCAGGGGCTCCTCGAGGTTCCGCCGCATGTCCTCGCCGAGGGCCTTCAGCGGCGAGATGTAGAGGACGGAGCATCGGTCGGAGGCGAAGTCGCCCGAGAAGAGCCGCGACAGGGCGCCGAGGAAGGCCGCGAGCGTCTTGCCGCCTCCGGTCGGCGCCAGGGCCAGGACGTGCTCGCCCGCGGCGATCCTGGGCCAGGCCGCCGCCTGGATCGGAGTCGCGCTTCCGTAGCGCGCGAGAAACCACTCGCGCACGAGAGGGTGAAAGACCGAAAGTCCGTCGTCGTCCATGGCACGATGTTAGCGCGCGAGGAGGAGGCGGGCAAAGCCCCGCGAGGCCCCCGCCGGCCTAGGTTGAGGACCGCAGCCGGGCGGAGCCCACGCGGCCGCGCAGGAGTTCGAGCATGCCGCGCATCTCGGCATCCGTGTACGGCGATAGTCCGTCCCACGCCGCATCGAGGCAACCGCCCGGCCTGAAGTTCTGGAGGATCACCCGGTCGCCGTCTTCCAGCCAGATCAGCATCTCTTCGAGCTCAGCGAGGCCGACGACCCCGGGCGCGCAGGTTATGCGAACTTCAAACTCCCGCCCCGAGGCGCGCAGGACGGCGAGCGACTCGAGCACCCGGTCTCCGGCGTCGCGCAGGCCGGGCGCGACGCGATCGTAGGCCGAGGGCGAGGTCTTGAAGTCGAGGGCGACGTAGTCGGCGTCGAGGGATTCCATGCGCTCCGGGAAGTAGCCGTTGGTGTCGAGCTTGACGGCCAGGCCCCGTCGCCGCGCCGCCTGAGCGAGGCCGAAGCTCTCCTCGTGCAGGAGCGGCTCGCCCCCCGAGATCACGAGGCCCGAGATGAGGCGCCTGCGCCTCTCGAGGAAGGCCTCGACCTCCCCGAGCGAGAGGAACTCTTCCTCGCCGAGGGCGCCGTCCGCGAAGCTCGGGTCGACGAGGGCCGCGTTCTGGCAGTAGGGGCAGCGGAAGTTGCAGCCGGGGAGGAAGACGACGGCGGCCACCTTGCCGGGAAAGTCGATGAGGCTCGTCCGCCGCACAGCCACCTTCAGCGGCATCGCGCGCCTGCCCTTCCGGCTCCGCCCGTCGTCCGCCTCGCGGCCTAGGCCTGGCGGGCCGAGACGGCGGCCCGGACGCTGCCGAGGTCGCAGGCGCGGAAGAGCTCCGCGCCGTTCCCGTCCAGGGCCAGGACGGTAGGCGTGGCCAGGATGTCGTAGGCGCGGGCCAGGGCCAGGCCCTCGTCCACGTCGACATCGACGAAGACCGCCTCGATGCCCGAGGCCGCGACATAGTCGGCGACCGGCGGGCAGTTCGGGCAGGCCTCCCGGGTGAAGACGAAGACCTCGCCGCCGGGCGCGAGCGGAGAGGCCGGCTTCCGGGAGTCCACCTCCACCGCGCCGGGCCTCGCCGCCGCAGAAGCGGCCGCGGCGCCGGTCCCCGCCGCGACGGCGACGTTCGCAGCGGCGGAAGTTGCCGCGGCGGGAGTTGCCGTGGTGCCGACCTTCGCAGCGGCGCCGCCAGAGACATCGACGGCCGCCTTCACCGCGGCCGCCTTCACCGCGGCCGCTTTCGCCGCGGCGGCCCGAGCCGAGGCTGCGGAGCCTCGGCGAGAGGCGGCCGGATGCTCGGCGCGCGGGGCCGCCTTCCGCGGCTCGGGCGCCTTTCCCCGCGGCTCGGGCAACTCCTCCCGAGGGGCGGAGAGCGCACCGGGAGCGGCCTTTTCCCGCGGCTCGGGCAACTCCTCCCGCGGGGAGGAGGGCGCCGCGTGCGCGGCTCCCGCCCGCAGTTCCGAAGCCGCGGCCTTCGAGCGAGGCGCGGATGCGCGGCTCATCGCGAAGGTGCGGCGCGCGGCGTACTCCTCGCGCTTGCCGGCGTTCCAGTTGCGCACCGAGCGGTAGTAGCCGACGATGCGGCTGTAGACCTCGGTGGGTCCGCCTTGCACGCGCTCCAGCTCGCCGCGCAGCTCCTTGAGCCGCCTCTCGACCTCGCCGCGTTCCATCATCGCACCTCCGCCGTGTCGGCCGCGAGCTCTCTTTCGAGGGTCGCTATCTCGTCCCTGATCCGCGCCTCGCTCTCGGCCTTGCACGTGGGGCAGCTGAAATGCTCCCCGGAGAGGTAGCCGTGCACGGGGCATACGGAGAAGGTGGGCGAGATCGTGAAATAGGGAATTCTATAGTTCGAGGCGATGGTCCGGACGAGTTCGCGCACCGCGCGCCAGTCGTCGGGGGCCTCGCCGAGGAAGACGTGGAAGACCGTGCCGCCGGTATAGGAGGCCTGGAGCTCCTCCTGGTGGTCGAGGGCGTCGAACAAATCGTCGGTGAGGCCCACGGGCAGCTGGGTCGAGTTCGTGTAGTAGGGCTCGCCCGAGCTCCCGCCCGAGCCGCCGGAGCTCCGGATCTCGGGCCAGCGCTCCTTGTCGTGCTTGGCCAGGCGGTAGCTTGTCGACTCGGCCGGGGTGGCCTCGAGATTGAAGAGCTCGCCCGTCTTCTCCTGGTAGTCCTGCAGCCGCGAGCGCATGTGGGCGAGCAGCTCGAGCGAGAAGGCCCGGCCCTCGGAGCTCTCGATGCCCGAGCCGAGGAAGTTCTGGCAGCACTCGTGCATGCCCACGAGGCCGATCGTGTCGAAGTGGTTGTCGAAGCTTCCCAGATAGCGCTTCGTGTAGGGGAAGAGGCCTCCCTCCAGGAGCCGCGTGATCACCTTGCGCTTGATCTCCAGGGAGCGGGCCGCGAGGTCCATGAGCCGGTCCAGCCGGCCGTAGAAATCGCGCCGGTCCTTCGCCAGGTAGCCGATGCGCGGCAGGTTGAGGGTCACGACGCCGATCGAGCCTGTGAGCTCGTCCGAGCCGAAGAGCCCGCCGCCGCGCTTGCGCAGCTCGCGCTTGTCGAGCTGGAGGCGGCAGCACATGGAGCGCACGTCGCCCGGGTCGAGGTCCGAGCTCACGAAGTTCTGGAAGTAGGGCGTGCCGTACTTGGCCGTCATCTCGAAGAGGGAGCGCGCGTTGCGCGACTCCCAGTCGAAGTCCTTGGTGATGTTGTACGTGGGTATGGGGTACTGGAAGCCCCGGCCGTGCGAGTCGCCCTCGAGCATGAGCTCGATGAAGATGCGGTTGATCGCGTCCATCTCGGCCTGGCAGTCGCCGTAGGTGAAGCCCAGCTCCTCGCCGCCGACGACCGCGGCCCGGTCCCGGAGATCCGGCGGGCAGGTCCAGTCCAGGGTGATGTTCGTGAAGGGGGCCTGGCTGCCCCAGCGGCTGGGGGTGTTGACGCCGAAGAGGAAGCTCTGGACGCACTGGCGCAGCTCGCCGTCGCCGAGCGCGTCCTTCTTGACGAAGGGGGCGAGGTAGGTGTCGAAGGAGGAGAAGGCCTGGGCCCCGGCCCACTCGTTCTGGAGCACGCCCAGGAAGTTGACCATCTGCTGGACGAGAGTCGAGAGGTGGCGGGCGGGTTTGGAGCTGATCTTGTCGGGCACGCCCCCGAGCCCCTCGGCGATGAGCTGCCGGAGCGACCAGCCGGCGCAGTAGCCCGAGAACATGGAGAGGTCGTGCAGGTGCAGGTCGGCGTCGCGGTGGGCCGCGGCGATCTCCTCGGGGTAGATGTTCCTGAGCCAGTAGTTCGCCGTGATCGTGCCGGAGTTGTGCAGGATGAGGCCGCCGAGCGAGTAGTTGACGTTGGCGTTTTCCTTGACGCGCCAGTCGACCTGGGCGAGGTAGCCGTCCATGGTGGTGGAGATGTCGAGCATGAGCCGGGCGCTGTCGCGCATCGCCTCGTGCCGGGCGCGGTAGAGGATGTAGGCCTTGGCGACGGCCGCCTCCCTGGCCTCGACCAGGGCGGTCTCGACGAGGTCCTGGATCTCCTCGATGGCGGGGATGGAGTTGGGGTGGCGCGAGGCCATGAGGGCCCGGAGCCTGGCCTCGACCGTGGCGAGGACGGCCGCGATGCGCTCCTCCCGACTCCGCGAGTCCGCGCCTCCCGCGGCCGCCGCGGCGCCGCCCACCGCGTCGAAGGCCTTGGCTATCGCCGCGGCGATCTTGGCGCGGTCGTAGCGCTCGACCTCGCCGGAGCGCTTGACCACCTGGCGCACGGGGCCCTGCGCCGAGGTCTCGCCGAGGAAGGTGCGCCACTCGGGGAAGATATCCTGCTCGACGCTCATTCCGCATCCTCCTCGATCAACCGCGGCGAAGGCCCGCCCGGCCCCCCGACTCCGCCCCGCTCCAGGCGCTCGATCTCGCGGAGAAACTCGTCCATCGTCTCGAACTTCCTATAGACGGAGGCGAAGCGCACGTAGGCCACCTTGTCGAGCTCGTAGAGCTTGCGCAGGACCATGTCGCCGAGCTCGACGCTGGGAATCTCGTTGACCGTCTTGCCCTTGAGCGCCGCCTCGTCCTCGACCTCGTTGACCAGGTTCTCGATGCTGAGCTGGGACACCGGGCGCTTCTCGAGGGAACGGATCACGCCCCGCTCGAGCTTGGCCCGCTCGAAGGGCTCGCGCCGGCCGTCGCGCTTGACCACCATGAGGGGCTTTTCCTCGATCCGCTCGTAGCTCGTGAAGCGTAGGCCGCAGGAGAGGCATTCGCGGCGGCGGCGGATACTCTCGCCGTTGGCGAGGGTGCGCGAGTCGATTACCTTGTCGTCGAGACTTCCGCAGTGTGGGCAGCGCATTCTTCACCTTGGTTGGCACTCATTTTGCATACTCAATCTACAATAGATTGTGGTACTTTCAGAATCGGCTACACCATATAGCGCTCAAACCCGGAATGCAAGGGGCAACTCGCTTTTTCTCGGCGATTTTTCTTCTCGGCCGAGGATAGCTCCACCCGACCAGGTTCTCGGATCGGCTCGGCCTCTTGCCAATTCGCTCTCGGAGCGCCACAGTTACGGTTGATTACGCCCAAGGAGGCCGCGATGGCTTTTTCCGACAAAATGAATGATTTCCTGAGCAAGGGGCTCGCCGGGTCTCGGGACCTGCTCGCCAAGGCCGGGGCCCAGGCCCAGACCTGGAGCGAGATGGGCGTGCTCAAGCTCGAGATTCTGCAGCTCAAGGGTCAGGCCGAGAAGGTGAGCGCCCAGCTCGGCAACGCCGTCTACGCGTCCTTCGTCGAGCGCAGCGCCGCGCAAATTTCGGCCGAGGAGCCCGAGTTCAAGGCCCTCCTCAGAAAGCTCTCGGATCTCGCTTCGCAGATCGCCGAACTGGAGGAGCGTTATCGGCGGCTGGGCGGCTCCGCCTCGGATCTCGACGGGACCGAATCCGGCTCGTAAGGTCCCTTCGCAGGGGATTCCGGAGAGGCCGGCTCATTCGCGAAAGAGTGGAGACGCCCAGATGAAAGACTACGTTCGATGCAAGGCCTGCGGCTACATCATGGAAAGGTCCAAGCTCGGCGACAAATGCCCGGCCTGCGGCGTGAGCGCCACGATGTTCGAGCCCTACGACGATAAGCTTTCGGAAAAGCGCCGCAGACTCCTGGATATTCACGTCCACCCCATCGTCGTGCACTTCCCCCAGGCCTTCGCCGCCTTCCTCGCGGCGGTGGGTGTCGTACTCTTCTTCGCGGCCGGGGCCCTCAGGACGCTGCTCGTCGACACGGCCTCGGTGCTCGGCGTGCTTATGCCCTTCTCGGTGGCGGCGGCCTTCACGGCGGGCGTCTTCGACGGGAGGCTGCGCTTCCGCCGACTCGATACGCCCTCGCTCAGGCGCAAGATGCTCTTCGGCGGCATCTTCTTCTTTCTCGCCTGCGCCCAGGCCCTCGTCGTCCTCGTCGCGGGCCTGGAGACCGACGCGAGTCTCGCGGCCTTCACCCTCCTCGACGCCGCCGGGCTCGCCGTGGCCGTCAAGCTCGGCCTGCTCGGCGCCCCGCTTTTCGTGGCGAAGTTCCCCGGCTAGCGGCGCTTCACGATCCTGCAGACGAAGATCGGGCCGGCCCCGCCCGAGCGGTCGGGCAGGATGAGAAGGCCCGGGCCGGCCGCCTCCCCCCTGTCCGCGCCCGGGGTATCGAAATCGAACAGGCCTCCGTACTTGGCCTTAAGCCGCGCGACGACGCCCTGGTTCTCCTCGGGCGCGAGAGCGCAGGTCGAGTAGACGAGGCGGCCGCCGGGCTTGAGCATCAGGAAGGCCGAGGACAGGAGCGCCCACTGCCTGACGGCGAGATTCCGGCTCCGGCCGGGGCTCCACTCCGCCAGGGCGCGGGGATCGGCCAGCACGTGGCGCTCGCTCGAGCAGGGGGCGTCGAGGAGTATGGCGTCGAAGGCCTCGGGCCGCGAGCGGCAGAGCGAGGCGGCGTCGCGCCCGCTGACTTCGACCTTGGCGCGCAGTTCGGGCGGCAGGTGCCTATCGAGGACGTCGGCGAGACGCCGGCGGCGGTCGGCCGAAAGCTCGTTCGCGACGAGGCGGAAATCGCCGCCCGATTCGGCCAGGCGCGAGGCGAGGACGAGGCTCTTGCCCCCCGGGGCCGCGCAGGCGTCGAGCACGAGTGGCGAACGCTCCTCGGCGGCCGTATCCTCGGCGGCCGTATCCTCGGCGGCTTTGGGCAGGAGGAGGCTCCGCGCCGCGAACACGGAGGCCGAGTCGAGGAAGTACGGCTCGCAGCCCTCCGCCGCCCTGAAGGGCACCGAGTCCGCCGGGCCCGCGAGCGCCTCCTCGAGCGCTCTCCAGCGCGGCCCGTAGAGCTCGGCGTAGCGCTCCCGGAAGGCCTCGGCCCCCCGTGGTTTCCCGGTCCGTCCCATGGCCGGGAGTATAGGCGAAGGAGCGATTCCTCGAAAAGCCGCGAGAGAGCCGTAAGCCCGGAAAAGCGGGGGTAGGCGCTCCGGAGGCCGAGGACCGCCCTCCCCCGCTTTCCCGAAGGCGGCCCCATCACTAAAGGCGAAGACTATCGATACTCTGTCGTTTCCGCAGCAGGCCGGCCCCGCGGCGAAGCCGCGATTGACCCTCGGCCCGGCTCGGCGCTACTGTGTCGCGACATGAAACACGCCGTGATTTTCGATCTCGACGGAACCCTCGTCGACACCCTCGAGGACCTGGCCGCGGCCATGAATCGCACACTCCGCGGCCGCGGCTTTCCCGTCCACCCCGCCGGGGCCTACAAGCTCATGGTCGGCGACGGCTTCCGCAGCTTCGCCTATCGCGCCCTGCCCGAGTCGGAGCGCGACGAGGCGACCGTGGATAGCGTGCGCGCCGAGGCCGCCTACTACTACGCCGGGCACTGCGTGGACCTCAGCCGCCCCTACGCGGGCGTGCCGGAGCTCCTCGCGGCCCTCGCCGCGAAGGCTCTGCCCATGGCGGTGCTCTCGAACAAGCCGGACGACCTCGTCCAGCGCGTGGTCGAGGGGCTCTTCTCCCCCGGGACCTTCGCGATCATCCGGGGCGAGACCGAGGGTTTTCCGCGCAAGCCCGACCCCGCCTCGGCCCTCGACATCGCGGCGCGCTTGGGCGCGCGGCCGGGCGAGGCCCTCTACCTCGGCGACTCGAACGTCGACATGGCCACGGCGCGGGCCGCGGGCATGGTCGCCTTGGGGGCCGCCTGGGGCTTCCGCGGCGAAGATGAGCTCCGCGCCGCCGGGGCCGACGCCGTGCTCGCCGCCCCGCTCGACCTCCTTTCGCATCTTTGAAGCTACCAACGGACGAGGTTCTCGATTAGAATCGATACTAGCCATCGGCGCAGGAGCGAACATGGACCACGATGAGATCCGCAGGCGTGCCCAGGAGTACATTTCGCGGGAGAGCGATCCCGACTTCCGTTCGGAGGTCGAGTCCCTCCTGGCCTCGGGCGACTGGAAGGAGCTGGAGGACCGCTTCTACCGCGACCTCGAGTTCGGCACCGGAGGCCTGCGCGGCGTCATAGGCGGCGGCTCCAACCGCATGAACAGCTTCGTGGTCACCAGGGCCACCCAGGGCCTCTGCGACTACCTGGGCTCGGCCTTCCCCGGTAAGAGCCTCTCGGCCTGCATCGCCTACGACTCGCGGCACTACTCCGACGTCTTCGCCGAACGCGCCGCCTGCGTCTTCGCGGCCAACGGGATCAAGGCCTACCTCTTCACCTCGCTCAGGCCCACCCCGGTGCTCTCCTACGCCATCCGCAAGCTCGGCGCCGACACGGGCATCGTCGTGACGGCGAGCCACAATCCGCCCAAGTACAACGGCTACAAGGCCTACTGGAACGACGGGGCCCAGGTCATCCCGCCCCACGACGTGGGGATCATCGCCCGGGTCGAGGCGGTGAAGAGCGTCAAGACGATGCCCAAGGACGAGGCGCTCACGAAGGGCCTCATCCAGATGATCGACGCCGAGATCGACGAGCCCTACGTGGCCATGGTCACGTCCAAGCTCATGCGGCCCGAGCTCATCAGGCGCATGGCGGGAGAGGTCAAGCTCGTGTACACGCCCCTGCACGGCACCGGCGCCCGGCCCTTCGAGCGGGTCATGAAGGACCTCGGCCTGGAGGTCGTCACGGTGCCCGAGCAGCGCGAGCCGGACGGGGACTTCCCCACGGTGGCCTTCCCCAATCCCGAGGAGGCGGCGGCCCTCAAGCTCGCCCTCGAGCTCGGCAGGAAGGTGGGCGCCGACGCGGTGATGGCCAACGATCCCGACGCGGACCGGCTCGGCATAGCCGTGCCCGACGGCTCGGGGGGCTTCGCCCTCGTCACGGGCAACCAGCTCGGCTCGCTCCACCTCGACTACATCCTCCTCACCCGCCGCGAGCTCGGCCTCATGCCGAAGAAGCCCGCCGCGATCAAGAGCATCGTGACCACCGATCTGCAGTCGCGCATCGCGGCGGCCTACGGGGCCTCCCTGTTCGAGTGCCTCACGGGCTTCAAGTGGATCGCCGATCTCATGCGGCGCTTCGAGAGCGACCGGACCGGGCCCTTCTCGGGCGGCTACGAGTTCGTCTACGGGACGGAGGAGAGCTACGGCCACCTCATCGAGCCCGAGGTGCGGGACAAGGACGGCATCTCGGCCGCGGCCCTCACCGCCGAGATGACCCTCTATTGGAGATCCAAGGGCAAGAGCCTCCTTGGGCGCCTCGACGAGCTGTACCTCGAGCACGGCTTCTTCGAGGAGAAGGGCATCAACAAGTATTTCGAGGGAGCCTCGGGCATGGACGTGATGCGCGGCATCATGGGGAGCTACCGGAAGGCCCAGCCGGCCGCGTTGGGCGGCATCGCCGTCGAGCGCATCCGCGACCTGGGGACCGGCCTCGAGTGGAAGACGGGCGGGGAGTCCCGGGCGAAGAAGGTCGACCTGCCCGCGAGCGACGTCATCCAGTGGTATCTCGCCGACGGCACCATGGTCACCGTCCGGCCCTCGGGGACCGAGCCCAAGATCAAGTACTACATCCTCCTGCGCACCGAGGCGGGCGCGATCGGGCTCCTGCGGGCCCGGCGGGAGTCGGCGGCCAAGGCCGAGGCGATCGCCGCCGACATCAGGAAGGTCATCGGAGCGTGAGCCCGGCCGGGACTCTGCCCGAGGACTGGAGGCGCCGGAGCTACCTCGCCCTCGACTTCGAGACCACCGGGCTCGACGCGAAAAGCGAGCGGGTGGTCGAGATCGGGGCGATCCGCTTCCGGCCCGTCGGGGAAGGCATCGAGAGCGCGGCCGCCCTGGCCTCCCTCGTGGACCCGGGCAAGAGCATGCCCGAGGCCGTGCGCGCCATCCACGGCATCTCGGACGAGGACCTGTACGGGGCCCCGCGCTTTCCGGATCTCGCGGCCGCACTGCTCTCGATGACGCGTGGGGCAATAATTATAGCGCACAACGCGCGCTTCGACCTGTCCTTCCTCGCCGAGGAGCTGGCGCGCATGGGCCTGGCGCCCGGAGCCCCCGAGGCGCTCGACACGAGGCTCCTGGCCAAGGCGGCCTTCCCGGGCATGCCGAGCTACAGCCTGGGCAATCTCGCCGCGGCCTTCCGCCTGGAGGCCGGGGCAGCCCACCGCGCCCTCGACGACGCGGCCACCTGCATGAGACTCTTCGTCCTGTGCGCGCGGCGCCTGGAGACCGGGCCGCGGGCCCTCGCGGCCTCGGGCGCGGAGCGGCGATGAGGATCTTCCGCCGCCCCGCTTCGGCGCCCGGCGACGGGCCGCGGGCCTGGAAAGGCCTGCGGGCCGTGGTAGCCGTGGTCGCGCTCATCGTGCTTCTCGTGTCGGGAGCGGCGGCGGGAGACAGCGCCTTCCCCTACGATCAGGGGGGCCGGGGCCTGCCCCAGGCGCGCTTCGCCGTCCGGGTCCTGGAGCAGGGCGTTCACGAGCGGGGCTTCGTCCGCCCCCCCGACCCGGAGCAGGTGCAGGAGCTGCTCCGCGAAGCCCGCAAGGGCGGCCTCGATGCGAGTCCCGTCGCGGGTTCGCTGTTCCCCGGTCCGGCCGCGGTCCTGGCCCTGCTCTCGGCCGAGCGGGATGTCGACAACTTCGAATCGGACGCCGAGCACAGCGGAAGAGCCGGAGAGTTCTACCGCGGCGAGACCCTGCTCGTCCGGCACGTGCAGCCTCTGTTCCGGTCCTACGTCGAACTCTTCACCACGGCCTATGACGAGCTGGGCGGCCCCCTCGCGGCGGCCGTGTCCGTCCCCTCCTTCGCCAGGCGGATGCGCGATGGAGTCCTGCCCTACGCGCCGGATCTCGGGATCACCCCCCCGCCCCGCTATCAGCTCGCCGACGCCCACCCCTACGCGCTCGACCTGTTCTTCTCCGACGTCAAGCATCTCCCCGACGGCCAGGAAGGACCGCCCATCCCCTCGCTCTCGGGCGGCATCGTCGTGGCCTCGGCGCGGAACTGGCGCGGCGGGGCGGGCATCGAATCCTGGCGCGGCGGGGGCCTCAGCCCCTCGGCGGGCAACGGCGTCGTCGTCTACGATCCGGTCTCGCGGCGCTTCTTCTCCTACTTCCACATGAGGACCACCGACCGCAACCCGGGCGACATCGTGCGCCCCGGCGACATCCTCGGCATAGGCGGCAACACCGGCATGAACGCCAGGCGCCCGGGACACGGGGGCCACGTCCATGTCGAGATCTTCGACGCCGCGGCCGACAGGTCCCTCAACTCCTACCGGATCCTCGACCTCGTGAGGGGCAGGTGACCGGGGGCGGGGACACTTCCGCGCCTCCTCTTTTCACGGCCGCGCCGGCCGGGTTATCATGAGATCATGCAGTCATCGCGGACATCCTACGACCTCGTCGTGCTGGCCGGAGACGTCGGCGGCACGAACGTCAACCTCGCGCTCATCGGCAAGAAGGGCGGGACCTTCACGCTGCTCTTCGACCGCCACTATCGCACCAAGGACGAGCCCTCGCTCGTGGCCCCGCTGGGCCGCTTCCTCGAAGAGGCGCGCCGCGAGCTTCCCGGCCTCCGCCCCGAGCTCTGCTGCGTCTCCGGCGCCGGACCGGTGGTGAACGGCAGGATTGCCCTGACGAACGCGCCCTGGGGGATCGAGGCGCGGGAGATCGAGTCGGGCTTCGCCCTGCCCACCCGCCTCATCAACGATTTCACCGCGGTCTCCTACGGCGTCATCCTCCTCGACCCGGCCAACCCCGAGCAGATCACGAGACTCCCCCACAGCGACGGCTCCCTGCCCGAGCCCAAGACGGGCCTGCGCGCGATCGTCGGGGCCGGCACGGGGCTCGGCGTGGGTTTCGTGCTGCGCATGCGCGACCGGGTCGAGGCCCTGCCCTCCGAGGGCGGCCACATCACCCTGCCCGTCTACGACGAGCTCAGCCGCGACTTCCAGCGCTGGCTCGAACGGCGCTTCGGCTTCGTGCCCGGGGCCGAGGCCGGCGTCTCGGGCCAGGGCATAGCGAATCTCATCGAGTTCCTCGCCGAGCGCGCTTCGGAGGTCGGCGACGGCGCGCAGAAGGCCCTCGACGCGCCGAGCGCTGACAGGCCGGCCCTCGTCGCCGCGGCGGCGGCCACCGATCCGCTCTGCGCCCAGGCCATGCGCATCTTCATCGAGCTGTACGCCCGGGTCGCCGCCGACCTCACGGCGGCCTTCCTGCCCTCGGGCGGCATCTTCCTCGCCGGCGGGATCGCCGCCAAGAACGAGAGGCTGTTCCTCGAGGGCGATCGCTTCATGGCCATGTTCGAGCGCAGCTATCGCGAGCATATCAGGTCCATCCTGGCGGCCACCCCGGTGATGATCGTCAAGGATTACTCCATCTCGTTGTACGGGGCGGCCAACGCCGCCGTGTCCCTCGCCTAGGCGCCCCGCGATGGACAGACTTCCGCCCGCCCTCCTGGCCGACATGGAATCGAAGGGCATCGACGCGACGCTCACCCTTTCCATCCTCGACGACTACAACGCGGGGCTCTACGACTCGGTCGGTTCGGTCAAGGCCGCGGGGGTGCCCGCGATAGACGGCTCGAGCGTCGTGGCGATGGGGCCCGACGCGGTCTACCGCCTGCCTGCGCACGAGGCCCGCGAGCGCCTGGAGGCCCTCGGCCTGGGCCTGCCCGGATCGGCCCGCCCTTCCGGTGAGGACCGCCACTCCGAGGGGGACCGCCACTCCGAGGGGGACCGCCACTCCGAGGGGGACCGCCACTCCGAGGGGGACCGCCACTCCGAGGGCCGCGACGAGCTCGTCTTCCCGCGCGCGGCGCTCGAGGAGATCGGCCGGGCCCTCCTGGGCCGCACCGCCTACGGCGTCCTGAACGGCGGCTCCGCCACGAGTTATGCGGACTCGAAAAAGAACCTCGCCTTCGGCCGCGAGGTCTTCTCCGCCCTCGAGCCGGCCTTCGACTCCCTCTCCCCCCTGTGCAAGGACAGGCCCAAGGGTCTCACGCCCGCCTACCTCAACCCCGACGGCACGCCCGGCGAGAGCTTCCTCGTCCTTAAGATGCGCGCCCGACTCGTGCTCGCCGCCAGACTCGCGGGCCGGCTCG
>JAJXZP010000165.1 GCA_021779995.1 bacterium
TCGCCGCCACCGGGGCAGCCGCCGCCACCGGGGCAGCCGCCGCGGCCGGCACCTGGGCCGTCGCCGCAGTCGGTGGAGTCGGTGCAGTCGCCGCCGCCGGAGCGGTGGCAGCCGCGACCTGCGCGGCAGCTGGAGGCGGAACAGCTTGGGCCACAGCCGGAGCAGGCGGCCGCGCCCAGATCGTCGACGCCTGGCGCTCGGCGAGGGACCAGGCGCGACCAGACTCGTCGAACACCGAGCCGAGGTAGGTATACTTGACCGCGACCGCCAGGTCCCGCGACTTCAGTCGCGCGAACGAGGCGTCGGCCGAGTCGTAGTGCTCGAGCTCGTACTGGCAGCGGGACACGCCCAACAGCGCGATGTTGTCCTTCGGCTCGAGCTTCTCCGCGTAGTTATAGTACGAGAGCGCGAGCGTGAAGTCCTTGCGCAGAAAGGCCACATTCCCGAGATTGTCCCAGGCGCTCTGGTAGCCGCCCTTGGCCGCGGCGGACAATTCGTCCCAGGCCTCCTGGAGCATGCCGTAGCGGCCATGGAGGATGCCGAGCTCGTTCTCGAGCTCGCGGGGATCGGCCGAGGCGAGGCGCTCCTTCAGCCGCCGCACCTGCGGGTCGATCTGCTGCACCACGTAGTGGTCGAGGGCGTCGTCGAAGTCCCGCATCATCTGGGCCTGGTCGGGCAGGGCGAAGCGCGGATTGACGTCGGGGAAGGAGGCCGAGGGGTAGACCTTCCAGCAATCCGGCAGGGGGTAGAAGTTGGCCGTGCCGGCGCTCTCGTTGTCGTACCACTCCTTGGCACCCACCTTCCAGGCCTTCATGAAATCGTCCCGGACCATGGTGATCTCCACCGGCGCCCAGGCCTTTCCGTCGCGGTAGATGGCGAGCCCCGGGTCGAAGAGGGTGGCGCGGGCTTCCCGCTCGGAGATGCCGAGGTCGAAGGCGGCGAAGATGTGGCCGGGTATGGTTATGAAGGCGGCCTCGATGCCCAGCGACTGCAGGAGCGAGGCGTACAGTATCGACAGGTCCGAGCAGTCTCCGCCCCGGTTCTGGATCGTCTGCTGGGGGAATTGCACCGAGTCGACGATCGAGGCGTCGGCGTGCTTGACCGAGTAATCGTTCGCGGGCACGACGACGTAGTTGAGGCCGTACAGCCGCTCCGCCTCGAACAGGCCCATCGCGTACTGCATGTTCCGGTTGATGCCGCCGCGCAGCCGGTCGCGCACGATGCCGGCCGCGAACTTGGCGAACCAGAGGGATGCCGGATTCGTCGACGAGACGAAGGCCGCGGCCCGGCGGTCGTTGGTCCAGGTGATGGCGTTGCGGAAGTGCATCAGGAAGTCGACGGGGAAGCGCGCCTCGGTCTTCTGGCCGAAGAAGCTGTAGTCCACGATGACCTCGCCCTTGGCGTCGATGTCCTGGGTCACCTCGAGGACTTGGTCGGTGAACAGCGCGGTCAGGGGCACGCTCACCGCCCCCCCCGA
Organism: bacterium; assembly: GCA_021779995.1. GTDB lineage: Bacteria > Spirochaetota > Spirochaetia > Treponematales > Rectinemataceae > JAJXZP01. Next base: position 1,478 of record JAJXZP010000165.1, read on the forward strand.
GGGGATGCTGGCGTACTGGGCGCAGACCTTCGGCTGGTCCATGTAGCGCCCCGCGTTGAACGACACCGTGACGTTCCTGACGGCGCCGTCCTCGCCGTTCACGAGCCGCACCGAACCGAAGGGCGAATCGTCGTAATAGGCATACAGCGAGGGGAAGACCGGTTCCAGGCGAGGGGCCTCGATGCGCAGCCGGGATGACCTGCCCCCGATGGCCGAGAGGTCGAAGGAGGCCACCAGGCCCGCCGTCCCCACGGTGAGGAAGGGAGCGTCCAGGCCGTAGTAGCGGGACATGCCCGCCTCGGCCTCGATCCTCCAGGCCGGAGCCACGCGCAGGCTGGCGCCCAGCCTGAAGCCGGCCGTGTAGGCGTTGCCCGACTTGTCGAGATAGCTCGCGTTGGCGGCGCCTCCCATGGCGTCCAGCCGGAAGGCCAGGCTGTCTCCCGCCTTGAGGCTGAATCCCAGCCCCAGGTCGCCCTCGGTGAGGGCGAGAGCCGCGCTCGTCGTCGTCTTCAAGGGATTGCTCTCGTACTCGCCGCGCACGAAGGGCGAAAGGAAGGGAAGCACGGGATATTCCAAGGCCGCGCCGGCCCCGAATCCGGAGGCATACTCCGCCTGATCGGCTCCCCAGGGCAGGCGCAGCTCGACGAAGGGCCGCAGGCGCAGGCTGGGCTGGAATCCGGTCTGCGCCCCGAGCGCGGCCGAGCCGAGGAGGCCCGCGAGAGCGAGGGCGATCCTCGCCGAGCGGCGGGGCCCGCGAGTCGCCGCCGCCCCGCGGCCTTTCATTCTCCGCCGCCTCCGGCGCCCGCGCCGGCCTTTCCCGCGGCCGCGGCGGAAATCGCGAGCGCCGCCGGACTGTCGACATGGGCGGAGAGGTAGGAGAACGGGGCGGCGGCGGCCGGGTCCAGGGTCTTCAGCCTCCGATACAGCTTGTCGGCTCCGGCGAAATCGTCCAACTCGTACTCGGTCCTCGCCAGGCCTATGAGCGCCCCCCCGTTGTCCGGATTGAGGGCGAGCGATTTTTTGAAGAAGTCGGCGGCCGTCCGGTAGTCGCCCAGGAGGAAGGCCACGTTGGCGAGATTGGTGATCCCCGGCGCGAAGCCTTGGGCGACGGCTTTCTCGAACTGCGTCTTCGCCTCGGCATACATCCCGTAGCGGGCGTACAGGATGCCGAGGCTGTTCAGCTGCCGTCCCGTGCCGCCGCCAGGGCCGCCCATTTCCGACATGAGGCGCTGCACTCGCGGCGTGATCTCGTGCGCGACGAAGCGGCCGAGCGTGTTCTCGAAGGCGAGGTCCACCTGGTCCTCGGTCGGCCTGATCGGCTTGAAGTAGGCGTCGGCCAGGCTCACGGGGGCGTACTTCTTCCAGGCCTGCTCGATCCTAAGGAGGCGCGGCGCGGCCGAGCCCTGAACCGAGGTCGCCTCCCGCCAGAGCTTGGCGCCGCCTACCCAGGCGCTCAGGAAGCCCTCGCGGATCCGGGAGGCCTGCAGGGGCACCCAGGCCTGATTCCCTTCGTAGATGAAATCGCCGGGAGTGATGAAGGTCGTCATAGCCTCCGAGGCGCTCATCTTGAGGGGGAAGGCCACGATGACGTCGTCGGGCAGCGGAACCAAGGCCGCCGGTATGGCTATCGACTCGAGGGCCTCGGCGACCGTAAGCGCTATCGCGTCGGAGTCTCCCGATTTGTAGGAGAGGGTCTGGTAGGGATACTGGATGTAGGCGGTCGCGTCGGGCTCGGCGCGCAGCTTCTTGTAGGGCGAGGTCGGATCGACTCCCTGCACGAGACCGTAGAGGCGCAGGGCCTCGAAGACGCCCATCCCGAACTGCAAGTTCTTGTCGATGTCCGGCTTCATCTTGTTCCGCACGAGACCCGCGGCGTATTTCGAAAGCTCGAGCATGGTTGGATCCTGCGGCGAGACGAAGGCCGCCAGGATGTCGGGATCGCGCCACTTCATGGCGTTCCTCCCGTCGAAGCGAAGCGACAGCGTCTTCTTGGTCTGCTCGGACGCGTCGAGGACCTTGTAGTCGACCTTCACCTCGGCCTGCACCTTGGTGGCCTCGGTGAAGGCCAGGACGCTGTCGCTGAAGGCCGCGTAGAGCGGCAGCTCCACGCTCCCTCCCGGCTGGATTATCGGAAAGCTGGCGCACTCGGTCTCGCGCGAGGTGTAGCCCGCGGCCGCGAAGTATACCCGCACGTCCCGCATCTCGGCCTGCTCGTGATTCCGCAGGATCACCGTGGCCACGGGCAGCTTGTCGTATTTCGAATAGATGATCGGGAAGATCTCTGCTTGGCTTTTCACCTGGAGCAGGACGCCCGTTTCCCGATCGCTGATCGAGCCCAGGCCGATATGCACGGTGAGACCGAGCGAAAGGCCCTGGAAGAACGTGGCCTCGGTGCCCGAGTAGCTCGAATAGCCGACGTCGGCCAGGAGGCTCATGGTCGGCGTGAAGCGATAGCCGGCTTCGGCCTTGGCCCGCCAGTAGGTCAGCGTCCCCGACTGGCCTCCCCAGCTCAAGGCCGAGAATCCTCCCCCGCCGCCGGCCCGCAGAGCGAGTCGCGGAATCGGGTAGGCGAAGAACTGCAGCCCGCCGCCGGCATCTGCCAAGGTGATGTTGCTGCCGACATTCAGAAGCGGCTCCACCAGGAATCCAGTCTCGAGATACGGCGAAATCAGGTTGAGGAATTCGAGGTCCGCGTCGAGCGTCGTCCCGTACCCGACCGAGAAGAGCGAGGCCGAGCTTCCCGTCGGGATGACGACGGATGGGGACACATGGACGCTGAGATCGATGGCGTAGGCCGACGAGCCGTGGCCGTGCGGCCACGAAAGAGCGATGAGTAAAAGAATAACTTCGGCGAAAGCCCTGGGGCGCATCGCAGTTTTCATAGGCCTCGGCCCGTCAAACGGGGGAATGCAGGTACGGCATCCGCTACATGCTGAAATGGACTAACGTGCATCAACTGATGGATATGTAGGAAGTTTAACGTGACGATGTTCGGAATACAATCGATTCGATCGATGATTTTCGCTATCGCGATTTTCTAATGACGAGAGAATAGAAGCCGTGCGATGCGATCTCGAAGCCTGGGAAAATCAAAGACCGCCCCCGGGAGAGCGGTCTTCATCGCGGCGATCGGGATCGGGCCCTCCGATCGCCGTTCGCGTCGATGGCGGGCGGAGGCAGGGCCCCTCCTTCGGCCTTGCGGCCGATCGGAGCGGCGGCTATTTGACTGCCGCGGCAGCTTTCTTGTTGGCCAAGGTGGCCTTGCAGGTTTTGCAGATCTTGAGCTTCTGTCCTTCGACTTCCTGCTCGTACACGATCTTGACACCCTCGCGCTTGCACACGGGGCAGGTGCCGCGGCCATGGCCGGCCGTTTCGCGGAGTCCCTTCCCGCGGTGAGCTTTGGACATCGTATCCTCCTTAGGTTTCGCTCGGCGAAGGACCGCGCGTCGCGGCCCCGCCCGAACGTTCCTTATCTAGGCTGGTTGGCCGCTTCGGCCCGAGCCTTGGCCCGCTTTTCCTCGCGCCGCTTCTGGCGCTCGGCGGCCCTGGTGTCTTCCTTGCGGTCCACGAGTTCCAGCACGACCATATCGGCCGCGTCGTGCTGGCGGAAGCCCAGGCGCAGCACGCGGGTATAGCCGCCGGCGCGCTCCTTGAAGCGCGGACCGATGTCGGTGTAGAGCTTGGCGAGAATGGCCTCGTCCTGGATCTTGCGGGCGGTCATGCGGCGGTTGTGGACGGAGTCTTCCTTGGCGCGGGTGATTTCCTTCTCGGCGAAGCGCCTGACCTCCATGGCCTTGGCTCTCGTCGTCGTGATCGACTCGTGCTTGAAGAGGACGGTCATCATGTTGCGGATGAGGGCCTTGCGATGGGCCGGCACCCGATTGAGCTTGTTGAATCCGGTCTTATGCTTCATCGGTCTCTTCCTTCTTGATGGACAGTTTCAGGTAGTTCCGCAAGGCGGAATAGTCCGTCATGCCGAGGCCCAGGTTCCACTCGTGCAGCTTGTCCTTGATCTCCTGGAGCGACTTCTTGCCGAAGTTCCGCGTCTTCGCGATGTCGTCCTCGGTCTTGTGCGTCAAGTCGCCGATCGTCTTGATGTTGGCGTTCTTGAGGCAGTTCGAAGACCTGACGGAAAGCTCGAGCTCCTCGACCGGCGTATTCAGGACCTGCCTGACCCGTTCCTCGATCTCGTCGTTCTCGTCGTCGCTGCCGGTCTCGCCCTCGTCGAAGTTGACGAATATGGCGAAGTGGTCCTTGGCTATCTTGGCCGCCTCGGCCAAGGCGTCCTCGGGCTTCACGGTCCCGTCGGTCCAGATCTCGAGCACGAGCTTGTCGTAGTCCGATCTCTGCCCCACGCGCGTGGGCTCCACCCCGTACTTGACCCGCTTGACCGGCGAGAAGATGGCGTCCATGGGAATGGTGCCCACGACTTCCACGTATTTCTCGTTCACTTCGGACGGCACGTAGCCGCGGCCGAGGTCGACCTGGAGCTCGAGGTCGAGGTGCGCGTCGTCCATCAGCGTGGCGATCTTGATATCGGGGGTGAGCACCTCGACGGGCTTGTCCTTCGCGAAGAAGGCGCCGTTGATCTCCACCGGCCCCTTGAGCTCGTAAAGCAACGTTGCCTGTTCCTCGTCCTCGGACAGCCGCAGCCTGAGCTGCTTGAGGTTGTTGAGCACCTCTATCGTGTCCTCGACGACGCCGGGGATGGTCTCGAACTCGCTCGTGACGATGTGCTGGGCGCCTTCCGCGTCGTAACGCACGATGCGCACGGCGGTGACCGCGTAGCCCTGGATCGAAGAGAGAAGAATCCGGCGCAGCGTATTGCCGACGGTGGTGCCGTAGCCCGGCTCAAAGGGGTAGGCGAGGAACTTGCCGTAGTCGGAGCCGGACTCGCTCTGCTCGTAGGTGATGCCTTTCGGCCTCTTGAAACCCTTGAGGAGGTTCTTCCGCGCCATTTTCGCTCCTTATTTGGAATAGAGCTCGACGACGAGCTGCTCGCGGATGTCCGCCATGTCGGTGATGTCCTGACGATGGGGAATCGCGCAAAATTTCCCGGCCATATTGTCGGGATCGACCTCGAGCCAGGGCATGACGCCCGAACGCCCGAATTCCTGCAAGGCGTCCTTGATGAGTTCCAGTTTCTTCGATGAGGCATGCACCGCCACCTGGTCGCCGGCCTTGACGATGAAGCTGGGAACATTGACGCGCTTGCCGTTCACCGCGATGTGGCCGTGAAGGACGAGCTGGCGCGCCTGGGCGCGCGAGCTGGCGAATCGCAGCCGGTACACCACCGTGTCGAGCCTGCGCTCAAGGAGGCCGAAAAGGTTCTCGCCCGTCTTGCCGGGCATGCGGAGGGCCTTTTCGAAGGTGTTGCGGAACTGCGTCTCCAGGAGGCCGTAGGTCCTCTTGAGCTTCTGCTTCTCGCGCAGCTGCACCGCGTAATCCGACTGCTTGCCCTGGCGGGACTTGGGAGCCTTGCCGGGAGGGAGTCTTTTGCGGTTGATCGGGCACTTGTCGCTCTTGCAGCGATCGCCCTTCAGGAACAATTTCTTCTGCTCGGTGCGGCAAAGCCTGCACACGGGTCCGATATAACGTGCCATCGTGCTACCCCTTCGTCAGATGCTACGCATCGCTAGATGCGGCGGGCCTTGCGGGGCCGGCAGCCGTTGTGGGGGATCGGCGTGACGTCGTTGATGCTCTTGACCTTGAGGCCCAGAGCGCCGAGCTGGCGGATAGCCGACTCGCGACCGACACCGGGTCCCTTCACGTACACGTGAACCTCGCGCAGGCCGACCGTCAGGGCCTTCTGGACGGCGGTCTCGGCTACGGTCTGGGCGGCGAAGGGGGTGGACTTCTTCGCCCCGCGGAACCCGTGGCCTCCCGAGGAGGACCACGAGATCGCGTTACCGTTGAGGTCGGTGATCGTGATGATGGTGTTGTTGAAGGTCGCCTGGATATAGACGTTCCCTTCGTATACGCTCTTCTTTTCCTTCTTCTTCTTAGCGACTGCCACTTCGGCGCTCCTTGCCTAACTACCTAGACGGCTTTTTTCTTGTTCGCGACGGTCTTGCGCTTGCCCTTGCGGGTGCGCGCGTTCGTCCTGGTTCTCTGGCCGTTCACCGGCAGGCCTCGGCGGTGCCGGAGACCCCGATAGCAGCCTATGTCCATGAGGCGCTTGATGTTGAGCGCCGTCTCGGAACGCAGACGTCCCTCGACCTTGAAGTCGTTCTCGATGACCTTCCGGAGCTCGTTGATCTCCTCGTTGGAGAGGTCGTTCATCTTTTTCGCCGGGTCGATCTTCGTGGATTCGCAGATCTTGCGGGCGCTGGGGCGTCCCAGACCGTAGATGTAGGTAAGGGCGATTTCGACGTGCTTGTTGGGGAGGTCGATTCCCGCTATACGTGCCATGAGCTTCCTCCTGCCCCTCTAGCCTTGCTTCTGCTTGTGCTTGGGATTTTCGCAGATGATCCGCACGACGCCGTCGCGCTTAATCACCTTGCACTTGTCGCATATCTTCTTGACGCTAGTCCTGACTTTCATGCCCGTCTCCTCGGTCATTAATGCCTAATCGGCCAAACACGCTACAGGTTACGCGAGCGGAGGTGGCCCTTGCGGGTCAGCCCGTCGTGATGGTGCATTTTGAGAAGGGCGTTGATCTGCGACATCGTGTCGAGGTCGACGCCGACGAGGATCAAGAGCGAGGTGCCTCCCATGAGGTAGGCCATCTGGCTCGGGAACTTGAAGACATTCATCACCACGGTCGGCAAGAGAGCAATGAGGCCCAGGTACAGGGAGCCCGGCAGGATGATCCGGTTGAGGATCCTCGTGAGGTGCTCCTCCATCTTCTCGCTGCGGATGCCGGGAATGGAGCCGCCGTTCTCGCGGATGTTCTTGGAGATCTGCTGCGGATTGAGCGTGACCTGCGTGTAGAAATAGGCGAAGAAGATGATGAAGGCCACGTACAGGGCGTTGTACCAGAACCCGTGAGGGCTGAGCAGATACGACAGATCGCGCAGCCACTTCACGTTGACGCCCAGGCTCTGCGAAATCTGCAAGGGGAAGGTGAGAATCGAGGAGGCGAAGATGACCGGGATGACGCCGGAAGGATTGATCTTGAAGGGGATGTAGGTGTTCTGCGCACCGTACATCCGGCGTCCTACGACTCGCTTGGCGTAATTGACCGGTATCTTCCGCTGTCCCTGCTGCTCCATGACGACCAGGGCCACGACAGCCACGAACATGGCTATGGCGACGATGGCGAAGATGGCGTTGAGATCGCCGCGCCGGATGTTGACCATGAGTTCGTAGGTGGCGTTCGGCAGCCGCGCCACGATGCCGGCGAAGATGATCAGGGAAACGCCGTTCCCGATGCCGCGCTTGGTTATCTGCTCGCCCACCCAGACCAGGAACATCGAGCCCGTGGTCACGGTGAGGATGGCCAGGAGCATGTACGGAATCTTGGCCATGGTGATGGCGTTGGGGATTCGGTCAGCCCACACGGTCACGGCGTAGGACTGAACGATGCACACGAACACCGAGCTGATCCTCGTCCAGCGCGCGATCCGCTTCCTGCCGCCCTCCTCCTCGGAGATCTTCTTGAGCTTCGGGAAGACGATGACCACCAGTTGCATGATGATCTGCGCGCTGATGTAGGGCATGACGCCGAGCATGAAGAGCGAGAAGTTCTTGAAGGCGCCGCCGGAGAAGAAGTCGAGATAATCGGTCACCCCGGAGCCCGTAGAGCCCAGGTTCGCGAAATACGACTGCAACGCGGCGGCGTTGATGCCGGGAATGGGGAGGAAGGTACCTAGCCTGAACAGCGCGAGCCACATGAAGGTATACAGGATCCGCTGCCTGAGCTCCTTCACATGGAAGATGTCAACTAAGGGGTTCGCCATGATGATCAGCCTCTCCCGCGCGCCTTAGGCGCCGCTCGTTGGTGCGACGGACGCTGCGTCCGATGGGGTCTCCACCTTGCCGCCGGCCTTTTCGATCTTGGCGCGGGCGCCGGCCGATACCTTGTCCACGGAGAAATTGAGCGCCTTGGTCAATTCGCCGTCGGCGAGAATCTTCACGAGTTTCTCGGCCTTCTTGACGAGTCCCTTGGCGAACAGCGAGGCGCCGTCGACGAGCTCGCCGGCGGCGAAGGCCGACTCGATCTGCCCGAGATTGACGATCTGCCATTCCTTCTTGAAGGTCGTGTTCGAAAAGCCGCGGGAAGGCAGGCGCCGGTACAGCGGCATCTGGCCGCCCTCGAAACCCGGATAGGTCTTGCCGCCCGAGCGCGACTGCTGACCCTTGTTGCCCTTGCCGGCGGTGCCGCCCAGTCCGGAGCCCTGGCCCCGGCCGACGATGCGCTTGCGCTTGGTCGCGCCCTCGGGCGCGTGCAGGTTGAAGTCGGGCATTACTCGACCTCCTTGACGTCGACGAGATGGGCTACGGAGCCGACCATCCCGAGTATCGCGGGAGTCGCTTCCTTGATGGTCGTGGAGCTGATCTTACGGAGGCCCAGCGAGCGTACCGTGGCGCGCTTCTCGGGCTTCTGATGGATCAGGCTCTTCACGAGCGTGATTTGTATTTTCTTGGCCATGGCTTAACCCCACAGATCCTTGAGCGTCTTGCCGCGGTTCTTCGCCACGGCCTTGGCATCCATCATGCGCTCGACACCGTCGAAGACCGCCCTGACGACGTTCACCGCGCTGCGCGAGCCGACGCACTTCGAGAGTATGTCGGTGACGCCGCCCGCTTCCATGATGGCGCGGACCGGACCGCCCGCTATGATTCCCGAGCCGGGACAGGCCGGCTTCATGATGACGTGCGTGGCCTTGTATTCGCCCTGCACCTCGTGCGGAATCGTGCCGTTCTTTACCGGCAGGTGGATCATCGCCCGCTTGGCCCGGTCGACGCTCTTGCGGATGGCCTCGGTGACGTCCTTCGCCTTGCCGAAGCCGAAGCCCACCATGCCCGCCCGGTCGCCGACGACGGTAAGCGCGGAGAAGGAGAAGCTCCGGCCGCCCTTGACTACCTTCGCGGTGCGGTTGAGCTTCACGAGCTTTTCCATATAGTTGTCGCGGCCCTGAGAATCGTCCCTTCGACCCCTGTTGTCCCTGTTGTCCACGCCGTCCCCCTAGAACGCGATCCCGGCTTTGCGGGCGCCGTCAGCGATGGCTTTCACGATACCGTGGTACTTGTAGCCGTTGCGGTCGAACACCACGGTCGAGACACTCTTTTCCTTGAGCCGCTTGCCGATCTCCTCGCCGAGCTTGGCCGCCCCGTCGACGCCGCGCTTGAGACCCTTCAGGGATTCCTCGAGCGTGCTCGCCGAAGCGAGGGTGGCGCCGGCGGCGTCGTCGACGACCTGGACGTAGAGATACCGATTCGACTTGAATACGGTCATCCTCGGCTTCTCCGGCGTCCCGGAGAGTGTCTTTCTCACATGCAGCCTGCGCTGCTCGCGCTTGCGCAGCTTATCGTTCAGTTCCCTAACGCTCATGTGCAACGCCTCACTTCACGCCGGTCTTGCCGACCTTCTTGCGGACCTTCTCGTCCTCGTAACGGATGCCCTTGCCCTTGTACGGTTCGGGGAGACGGAGCCCCCTGACCTCGCTGGCGAACTTGCCCACGAGGGCCCGATCGTGTCCGGAAATGACGACCTTCTGGTTGTTGGCCTCGGTCGTCACGGCGAGCCCTTCGGGTATCGCCACCGCGAAATCGGTGGAGTAGCCGAGGCTCATCACCAGGAACTTGCCCTGGATCTCGGCGCGATAGCCGATGCCGTTTATGAGCAGCGCCTTCCGGAAGCCCGCCGACACGCCGACGACCATGTTGTTGACGAGGTTCCGGTAGAGTCCATGGTAGGCCTTGGCCTGCTTGGAATCGTTCTTTCTCGTCACCACGACGGCGCCGTCCTTGACCGCGATCACGACCTCGGGAAGGTAGGTCTGCGAAAGCTTGCCCTTGGGCCCTTCGACGGTCACCGAGGACGGGGTCACGTTGACCTTCACGCCCTGCGGCACCGGGACCGGCCGTATTCCGATTCTGGACATTGCATTACCCTCGATCACCAGACGGTGCAGATGAGCTCGCCGCCGACCTTCTTCTCCACGGCCTTGCGTCCCGTGGTGACCCCTTCGGAGGTCGAGACGATCACGGTGCCGTAGCCGTTGAAGACGCGCGGAAGCTCCTTGTATCCCGAATACACGCGGCGTCCGGGTCGCGAGACCTTCTCCACGCCGTGGATGACGGGGTCGTTGGCCTCGTCGTATTTCAGGAAGATGCGGATGACGTTCGAACTCTCCGCCTGGAGCTTCTTGAAGTTCTTGATGAAGCCCTCGGTCTTGAGAATCTTCACGATCTCGAGCTTGAGCTTGGATGTCGGTATGTCGACCTTCTCGTGGCGAGCCGAGCTCGCGTTGCGGATCTTGGTCAGCATGTCCGCGATGGGATCGGAAACGCTCATCGCTACCTCCTACCAGCTCGATTTCGTCACGCCGGGAATCAGGCCCTCGGAAGCGTACTTCCGGAAGCAGATCCTGCACATGTCGAACTTTCGCATATACCCGCGGGAGCGGCCGCAGACCTTGCAGCGCCTGACCAGACGGGTAGAGAATTTCGGCTTCTTGAGAGCCTTGAGAATCATCGCCTTTCGCGCCATATTTCGGCCTTCCTTATTTCCTGAAGGGCATGCCCATCTTGGCGAGGAGGCTCTTCGCCTCCTTGTCGTTGCGGGCGGTAGTTACGATCGCGATATTGAGACCCATCACCTTCTCGATCTTGTCGAAGTCGATCTCCGGGAAGATTATCTGCTCGGTCAGGCCCAGCGAATAATTCCCGTGACCGTCGAAGGCGTTGGGATTGACACCCCGGAAGTCCTTGACTCGCGGCAGAGCCACATTCATGAGCCGGTCCAGGAACTCCCACATCATCGCGCCGCGGAGAGTGACCCTCGCGCCGATCTCCTGCCCCTGCCGGATCTTGAAGGTCGCGATGGACTTGCGGGCCTTGGTCTTCACGGCGAGCTGCCCCGTGATATGGCCGATGTCCTCGACGGCGGCGTCCAGGAGCTTCTTGTTCTCCTTGGCCTCGCCGACACCCATCGACACGACCACTTTCACGAAGCGCGGCACCTGCATCGTCGAAGTGTAGCCGAACTCCTTGAAGAGCTCGGGGGCGACCGTGTCGCGATAGATCTTCTTGAGCCGCGGCACATAGCCCTTGGGAAGCGGAGCGGACTCTCCGCCGGCCTTCTTGGCCGCCGCTTCCGCGGCCTTGGCCCGCTTCTTTTCGGCGGCTTCGGCGGCCTTCGCGTTCATCTCTGCCATATCAGAGCGCCTCCCCGCACTTGCGGCACACGCGCCGCTTGGTCTCGCCCTCGATCTTGTAACCGATCCTGGTGGGCCCGCATTTGCGGCAGACGATCATGACATTGGAAAGGTTGATCGCAGCCTCGACCTCGATGATCCCGTTGCGGTCGTTCTGCTTGCGCTTCTTCACGGCTTTCTTGACCATGTTCACGCCATGGATCACGGCCCGGCCCTTTTCGCGGTCGATCCGGATGATCTTGCCTTGCTTGCCCTTGTCCTTGCCGGCGATGACCTGGACCTGGTCCTCCTTGCGGAGCTTGAACTTAATTTCGGCCATATCCGGTCTCCTCACAGGACCTCGGGCGCCAGCGAGACTATCTTCATGTAGTCGCGCTCGCGAAGCTCGCGAGCGACCGGCCCGAAGATTCGCTTGCCCTTGGGATTCTTGTTGGCGTCGATGATGACGCAGGCGTTGTCGTCGAAACGGATGTAGGTCCCGTCCGGCCGGCGGTATTCCTTGTGCGTCCTCACGATGACGGCCTTTTCGATGGTCCCCTTCTTGATGGCGGAGTTGGGGAGGGCTTCCTTGACGGCGACGACGATGATATCGCCGACGCCCGCGTAGCGTCTCCTCGTGCCGCCGAGAACCTTGATGCACTGCACTTTCTTGGCGCCGGAGTTGTCGGCGACGATCAGCATGGACTCGGTTTGAATCATGTCTCTATCCCCGCGTCCTATTTCGCCTTCTGGACGATCTCGGCCAGGCGCCAGCGCTTGTCGCGCGACAGGGGCCTGCACTCCACCACGCGGACGGTATCGCCCTCGTGAGCCTCGTTCTGCTCGTCGTGCGCCTTGATCCTCTTGGACCTGGTCACATACTTCTTATACAGGGGATGCAGCTTGCGCATCGTGATCTCGACGACGATGGTCTTGTCCATCTTGTCGCTCTTCACGACGCCCTGGAAGCTCTGCTTTCCCTTCGCGACATTCTGTGCGGTATCCACGTGCTACTCCTCGGGCGCTACTTCGAGCCGCGGCTCTTGCGCGCGCCCGTCGCCTCGGCGTTCGCCGAAGCGCCCGCCCCTTGTGCCGCCGCGCCGAGAATTTCGGCGTGCCGTATCAGCGTCTCGGCCCGGGCTATCTGCCGGCGAAGCACCCGTTTCTCCACGGGGTTGTCCACATGGCCGACGACGGACTGGAATCGCAGATCGAAGTACTTCTTCTTGAGTTCCTCGCGCTTGGCGAGGAGTTCCTCGGGCCTCAGTTCCTTGAACGAGTTCTTCACGGCGATCACTCCGTTTCCGCGCGCAGCGTGAACTTGGTCTTCACCGGCAGCTTGGAGCCGGCGAGCCGCATGGCCTCCTCGGCCACCGCGGCGTCGACGCCGGAAAGCTCGAACAGCACCGTGCCCGGCCTGACGACCGCGACCCAATACTCCAGATTGCCCTTGCCCTTGCCCATGCGCGTCTCCGCGGGCTTCTTGGAATAGGGCTTGTCCGGGAACACCCTGATCCAGAGTTTTCCGCCGCGCTTGATGTACCGGTTGAGCGCGATGCGCGCGGCCTCGAGCTGGCGATTGGTGAGCCACTCGGGCTCCATGCACACCAGGCCGAACTCGCCGAAGGCGATCGTATTTCCGCGCGTGGCGGTGCCGTGGATACGCCCCCGCTGGACATTTCTGTGCTTGACTCTCTTGGGACTCAGCATAACCTAGCTCCTCACCCGGGATTCGCCCTCGCGTCCCTCGGACGGACGGACGGGCCGCTCAGGTCGATCGCCGCGCGGCCGCTCGTCGCGGCCGCCGCGCTGGGGCCGATCGTCGCCCCGGCGCTCGTCCCCGCGGGGGCGCTGCTTGCGCACGAGCATGCCCGCATCCTCGTTCTTGTCGGAGCGGTAGACCATGCCCTGATAGATCCAGACCTTGACGCCGATCTTGCCGAAGGTGGTCGCCGATTCCGCGAAACCGTAATCGATGTCCGCACGGAGCGTGTGCAACGGCACGCGGCCGTCCTTGTGCTCCTCGGTGCGGGACATGTCGGCTCCGCCGAGCCGGCCGGAGACGCGGACCTTGCAGCCCTGGGCGCCGCCCTTGATGGCATTGGCCACGGACATCTTGATGGCCTTGCGGAAGGAACCGCGGTTCTCGAGCTGGCGCGCTATGTTCTGCGCCACGATCTGGGCGTTCGTGTCGGTCTTCTTGACTTCCTTGATCTTGATCTGGACCTTCTTGGTCGCGATCTTCTGAAGCTCGCCGCCGATGCGCTCGATGTTCGCGCCCTTGACGCCGATGAGCACGCCGGGACGCGCGGTGTGGATCACCACGGTCACCCGCTGAGGATGCCTGACGATCTCCACCTCGGAGATGTCGGCGCCCTTGCACTCGGGCAAGGCCACGATCCGGCGGCGCAGCGCCAGATCCTCGTGGAGGGTCTTGGCGTATTCGCGGGGATCGACGTACCAGCGGGACTTCCAGTCCTTGTTGATGCCGAGCCGAAGTCCGATGGGACTTACTTTATTTCCCACAGTTACGCCTCCGCCTTTCCGATCTCGTCGATGACACAGGATATGTGGCACAGCCGCTTGACGAGCATGTCGGCGCGCCCGCGGGCGCGGAACCACACCCGCCTCATGCGCGGGCCCTCGTCGATGCGGATCTCCCTCACATAGAGCATATCCTCGTCGAGCTTGCGGTTGCGGTCCAAAGCGTTGGCCGCCGCGGATGCCACGACTTTCTTCACGAGCCGCGCGCCCTTGTTGGGCATGTTGTCGAGGATCGCCATCGCCTCGGGATACGGCCGTTTCCTCACGAGATCCGCCACAGGGCGGACCTTGGAGGGCGAGGCCAACAGCCACTTGGCGGTGGCGCGGTAGCCGGTCTTGGTTTGAGCCATGGTCGTTCCCCTACTTCTTCTCGGCCTTCTTGTCGCTACCCGCATGACCGCGGAATACGCGGGTGGGCGCGAACTCGCCGAGCTTGTGGCCGACCAGGTTTTCGGTCACGTAGACCGGCACCCACGTCTTGCCGTTGTAAACCGAGATGGTCAACCCGACCATCTCGGGAATGATTGTCGAGGTGCGGGAGAAGGTTTTGAACATCTTCTTTTCGCCCGACTTGCTCATCTCGCCGACTTTCTTGTAC
>JAJXZP010000062.1 GCA_021779995.1 bacterium
AGATAGGACGGACGGGAGGGTCGGCCGCGAAGCGAACGACCCTGGATCGCAAACCGGGCATCGCCGGATTCGAGGCGGTCGATATCGCCACCACGCTTCGACCGCCTCGGAGAGGGACTCGCCCGGCGCGCCCGTTTCCCGGTCACGGCTCCTTGGGCTTCCGCTGGAAGGGTTTGTACAGGCCGAGCAGGAGCGGCAGGCGATTGACTCCGGGGATGAAGGGGACCGCCAGCAGTATGAGCGCCAGGATGCCGAGGATGTAGGCTCCGTCGCGGTCGCCGTTGTCGTCGTTCGAGAGGACCGTCTGGTTGAGGACGCCGATCGGGCTGAGCCACCAGGCTCCGGGCAGGCCGGGCTTCTCCTCGTGCAGCATTCCCCACTGATCCGTCTGCATTCTCAGCTTGCCGGCCCGGTCGTCGAGCACGCCGAGATCGGCGAGGAAGCGCAGGTAGTAGGTATCGTCGCCCGGCTGGCCGTAGCCCTTCAGCTGGGCCTCGTAGGCCCCGGTGGAGGCCATGGCCGTCAAGGACCGCGCGACGCCGATGAGGGGATCGGCCGCGGGATCGACCTTGCCCGTATCGGCGCCGAAGAAGTCGATGGCCGCGTCCACGAGTTTCTTCTGCCGGTCGGCGGGCAGGGCTTCGACGGCGGCGAGCGGATTGGCCGAGCTCGAGATCGCGGCGATGCCGGCGTAGGGCGCGTCGACGTAGACCGTGCGGGTGTCGAAGGTGTAGGGCTGGATGTTGTCCGAGTAGCCGCTCGTCAGGTCCTGGGCGTCGTCGCCCTTGCCGATCTGGTCGAGCCGGCCGAACTCCCCGACCAGGGTCTTGGCGAAGAGCTGGGGATCGCTCTTCGCGACCTCCTTGAGCGTCGTGGGATGCAGATAGGGCGACGGGAGGGCGATGGCGAGCAGCACGATGGCGGCCACCACGACTCCACCCCGCAGGAAGAGGACGCGATGGTCGGCCTTCTCGATTTTGTAGGGATGATCGGCCTTGGGCGGCGTGGCGAGCCCCAGGAAACGGACGAGCGTGTAATGGAGGCCGAGCAGGGCGAAGATGATCAAGGGCACGACGGCGACATGCACGCCCAGGACCTTCAGCTCGTTCAGGGGGTTCACCCACCAGCCCAGGCCCGAGCCGTTGAAGAAGTCGGCGCCCTGCAGGACGCGCCACTGCGTCGAAAAGTCGCCCCGGAGGCCGTAGCCCAATTCGGTCTCGATGAGGGCGACCACGAACATCAGGACGCCGAGCACCCAGGTGATCCTCCGCGGTCCCCGATATCCCATCGTGCAGAACACCACGATCAGATGGAGCAGGATGAAGATGACGAAGGCCTGGGTGGACCACATGTGGATGCTCCGGAAGAACACGCCCGCGGGCACCGTGAGCCACCAGGACGGGCCGAAGAACACCTCGACGACGCCGCTGACGACCAGCAGGACGAAGGAGGTGGCGGCCAGGAAGCCCAGCGAGTAGAAAATCCGGTTCGCGTACTGCGGCGCCGCGTCGATCATCAGGCTCTGGAACTGCGGGCCCAATTTCTTCTCGGTCGGATGCTCCTGCTTCTGGCTCATCTTCGTCTCCTTGACTCGGCCCGGCGACTGTTTCCCGCAGCGCGGAGGCTGCGAGTTCGGGACCTGCCTACGTTAATCTCTAAGGATCTCGGCACGACAGGCGCCATTACCTTAACTTCCTGCTAATGTTATTTTCACTATTATCTCGGGCGCCGAGCCTGTCAAGATCGAATCCACAGGCTGCGGGAATCCGGAAGGCGCGGACAGGTCGGAGGGCGGCCTCCTCGCGGGAACCAGCCTCGCAAAGGAGGCCGGACGGGGACTCCTTCGCAGCCGCGCCGTCGAGTTGCCGAGCGCTATCGGCGGATATATACTCAAGAATCAGGAATCAGCGCACATGAACGGAGAATCCATGACCGACACCCTTGGGAAGACGATTCTCCTCGTCGAAGACGAAATCCTGATCGCCATGATGGAAAAGCTGCAGTTGGAGCAGGTGGGCTATCGGGTCATCCACGCCAACAGCGGCGAAAAGGCCGTCGAGCTGGTGCGGAACGGCGCGGACGTCATCGACATGGTCTTGATGGACATTAACCTCGGTCCCGGCATCGACGGCACGGCGGCGGCCGACGCGATACTGAAGACCCAGGACGTGCCGCTGGTCTTCCTTTCCTCCCACACCGAGCGGGACATCGTCCGGAAGACGGAAGAGATCACCAATTACGGCTATGTCGTCAAGAACTCGGGTATCACCGTCCTCGACGCCTCGATCAAGATGGCCTTCAAGCTTTTCACGGCCCGGCAGAGCATCCAGGCCCAGCGCATGGACATCGAGGCGGCGTACGAGGAAATGCAGGTCGCCAACGAGGAGCTGATAGCCTCGGAACAGCGCCTGATCCGGAGCGAGGCCTCGGTCCGGAACCGGCTCAAGGCGATCATGGAACCCGAAGGCGATCTCGGGGATCTCGAACTTTCCGACATCATCGATACCGACATCCTTCAATCGCTCCTCGAGGACTTCCACAGGCTCACCGGGATCCTCGGGGCCATTCTCGACGTGTCGGGCAAGGTACTGGTCGCCGTGGGCTGGCAGGATATCTGCACGAAGTTCCACCGCTGCAATCCGGAATCCCTCAAGAACTGCCTCGAAAGCGACACCATCCTCACCCAAGGCGTTCCGGCCACGACCTACAAAATCTACCGGTGCAAGAACAACATGTGGGACATGGTCACGCCCCTGATGATCGGCGACCGGCACGTCGGAAATGTCTTCATCGGTCAGTTCATCTACGACGACGAAGAGCCCGATATCGAATTGTTCCGGGCCCAGGCCAGGCGCTACGGCTTCGAGGAGGAGGCCTACATCGCCGCCCTCCGGCGCGTCCCCCGCTTCAGCAAGGAAACCGTCGACTCGGGCATCCGCTTCTACGCCCGGCTTTCGGAAATCATTTCGTCCATGAGCTACGGGGCCATCCAGCGATCGAGAATGCTCGCCGAGCGCGAGCGGACCCAGGCGGCCCTCTTCGTGACCACGGAGCGCCTCCGCCTCGCGACGGAGATGGCGGGCCTGGCGGTATGGGAATACGACTTCAGCTCGAACAGCATGACCCGCTCCGACAATCACGACGCCCTCTACGGGCTCGCCCCTCAGTCCCATTGGGAGATCGGCACCTTTCTCGCCGCGACCCATCCGGACGATCGCGAGCTGTCCAATCTCCACATCGAGAAGTCCGTCGCGCCCGGCGGCCCCGACCGCTACGAATTCGACTTCCGCGTCGTCTTTCCCGATTCCAGCATCCGTTGGCTCAACGTCAAGGGCCAGGTCGTCCGGCGCGACGATGAAGGACGGGGCATCATCGTGCGCGGCTGCCTCATCGATATCACCGAATGGAAGGTCTGACGGGCCGGGCTGGCGCGTCCGACTGACGGGCTGGGTTGACGGGCCCGGCTGGCGCGCCCGGCCGACCTGGCCGGATCGGCGCCGTCGTCCGGCGCGGCCATCGGGCGCGGCCGGACGGATCCCGAGTTTCGCTACCCTGGGCCGGTTATGGCACGACCGGCCGCCGGGCGGAAAAATGACGAGGCCTTCGCCGGCTTGCCGGCGAAGGCCTCCACACATCCGTACGCTTGTGGCTGCTAGAAGGAAACCTGGAGCATCATCCTGCCGATGGGCACGACGTTCGCCGCGATGTTCGAGCTGCGATAGCTCGTCCCGATGGCGGTGCTCGGCATCTCCGCGATGACGTAGTTGCCGTCGGTATCCTGGGCCTCGGGGGCGTTGAACATGAGCATGACTTCCGTCGTCACCTTCACGAAGCGGTTGAAGTTATAGCTGACCGCGGGCGTGACCTCCCAGATCGGATTGGTGTTGGCGAAGATATAACCGTACGACGTGACCTTAGTCGTCGAATTGTAATTATACCCACCCTGGAATCCTGAATCGGGGATGACCATC
>JAJXZP010000085.1 GCA_021779995.1 bacterium
CGGTCAGGATCAAGTACGAGAACCGCGAAGGCACCGGTCGCTTCGAGTACGAGTCGCGCTTTCCCGGCATCCTGGCCGACCTGAAGCGCCGCTATCTGGAGACGCAGAGCGAGGGCATCAAGCAGTGGCTCGAGCGCTTCATGAGCGAGAAGAGCTGCGAGGCCTGCGGGGGCCGGCGGCTCCGGCCGGAGGCCCTGGCCGTGACCGTGGACGGCACCAACGTGCACGACCTGTCGGCGAAGTCGGTGGAGGAGACCCTGGCCTTCTTCGAAGGCGTAAAGTTGAGCGACACCGAGCGTCAGATCGCGAAGCAGATCCTCAAGGAGATAACCGCGCGGCTGACCTTCATGCGCAACGTCGGCCTCGAGTATCTCACCCTGGAACGCAAGGCGGCCACGCTCTCGGGCGGCGAGGCCCAGCGCATCCGGCTGGCCACGCAGATCGGCTCTTCCCTGGTGGGCGTGCTGTACATCCTCGACGAGCCCTCGATCGGCCTGCACCAGCGGGACAACCAGAGGCTCATCGACACGCTCACCTACCTGCGCGACATCGGCAACACCCTGGTCGTGGTCGAGCACGACGAGCAGACCCTGCGCACGGCCGACTGGATCGTCGACCTGGGCCCGGGGGCCGGGGTGCACGGAGGCCACGTGGTGGCGCAGGGCACGCCCGCCGACATCATGAAGAGCCGCAAGAGCATCACGGGGCAGTACCTCGCGGGCAAGCTCAGCATCGAGGTCCCCGCCCTGCGCCGCGAGGGCAACGGGACGAGCGTGACCATCAGGGGATGCCGCGAGCACAATCTCAAGGGCATTGACGTCGAGCTCAAGCTGGGCATGTTCACCTGCATCACGGGCGTATCCGGCTCGGGCAAGTCCACCCTCCTCTCCGACCTGCTCTACCCGGTCATCTCGAACCGGGTCATGGGCACCTCCTGGCGCGAAGGCGACTACGATTCGATCGAGGGGCTCGAGGCCATCGACAAGATCATCAACATCGACCAGAGTCCCATCGGCCGGACCCCGCGCTCCAATCCGGCCACCTATGTCGGCGTGTTCACCGGGATCCGGGACCTCTTCTCTTCGCTGCCCGAGTCCAAGGCGCGGGGCTGGAAGCCGGGCCGCTTCTCCTTCAACGTGAAGGGCGGGCGCTGCGAGAACTGCCAGGGCGACGGCACCATCAAGATCGAGATGAACTTCCTGCCCGACGTCTACATCACCTGCGACGTCTGCCACGGACGGCGCTTCAACTCGGACACGCTCGACGTGCGCTACAAGGGCCGGAACATAGCCGAGGTCCTCGACATGACGATCGAGGAGGCCGCGACCTTCTTCGAGCATATTCCGCACATCGCGCATAAGATGAACACGCTGCTGTCGGTCGGCCTGGGCTACATCAAGCTCGGGCAGTCGGCGCTGACCCTGTCCGGAGGAGAGGCCCAGCGCGTCAAGCTGGCCTTCGAGCTGTCGAAGCGCGCGACGGGCAAGACGCTGTACTTCCTGGACGAGCCGACCACGGGCCTGCACTTCGCCGACGTCAAGCAGCTCATGGAGGTCGTGCAACGCCTCGTCGATACGGGCAACTCGGTCGTCATGATCGAGCACAACCTTGACGTGATCAAGCAGGCGGACTGGATCTTCGACCTGGGGCCCGAGGGCGGCAACCGGGGCGGGCGGATCATCGCCCGGGGCAGGCCCGAGGACATCGTCGAGGCGAAGGCCTCGTACACGGGCAGGTATCTGAAAGACGTTCTCGCGTAGCCGGGCATTTCCGCTTTACTACGGACCCGAGCCCAGGTAGTATCCGAAGTCATGCCTCGGCGCGGCGCGGTCTGCCTCCCACTCTTGTGCGTACTCTTCGCCGGAGCGCTCTACGCCCAAAGTTCCGGGGCTGCACCCCTGCCGGCCGCTTCGTCGGCCGCGCCGGCGGCATCGACTGCGGCGGCGGCATCAACCGCGGCGGCGGCATCGGCCGCGCCGGCGGCATCGACCGCGGCGGGTGCATCAACCATGGCGGCCGCATCGACCACGGCGGCGGCATCTGGCGCTTCCGGCGCGGCCGCCGCTTCCGCCGCGCCGGCACCAGCTGCCGCGCCGGCGGGCGCCCCGGGCGGCGGGGCCGGGCTCGACGACGAGCTGTACCGCGACACGCTGCCGCTCGATATTTCCACCGCCACGTTCTACGAGCTCGCGGCCTGGGCGCGCTCCCTCGGACTCTCCGACTCGGGCTCGGCGAGCGACCTGCGCGCGCGGCTGTATGCCCACTACAAGGTCAGTCCGCCGCCCTCGGCCGCGGCGCGAAAGGGCACGGTCGTCACGATCGAGCGCGCGGACAAGGCTTCCTACTTCAAGCTCGAGAGCGGAGAAGGCGACGTCATCCGCGCTTCGGGCGGAGTGATTCTCACCCTCAAGGAGGAGAACGGGGCGACCCAGCGGATCGAGGCGCAGGAGATCACCTACGATCGCTCGCACAACGCGGTGACCGCCCGCGGCCATGTCCGCTTTCTGCGCCAGTCGGGCGGCAGCACCGAGACCTTCTTCGGCGACACGCTGAGCGCCAACCTCGACGACTGGACGGGCGTCTTCCTGGACGGCACCCTGCGCCAGGCGTCGAACGGGGGGGCCACCGGCCAGCGCGGGCTCGTCATGAGCGCCGACACCATGGTCCGCCGCTCGAAGAACGTGATCGTGTTCGACAACGGAGTCATAACCTCTTCACAATCGGCCGATCCCCACTACTCGATCCGCGCCGCCAAGGTCTGGATCCTGGGCGACAACGAGTGGGCCATAGCCGACGCGGTCTTCTCGGTCGGCAACGTGCCCGTGCTCTGGCTGCCGTTCTTTTATTATCCGGGCGAGGAGATCGTGTTCCATCCCGTCATCGGCTACCGCTCCCGGGAGGGCGAGTTCGTGCAGACGACGACCTACCTGATCGGCCGCAAGCCGCAGAAGGAGGGGACGACGGGCATCCTCAGCCTCTCGCAGCAGAGCCAGAACGGCCCCATGGTCCTCAAGGGGCTCTTCCTGAAACGCGACGACAGCGCGAAGGCCGCGGCGGCCGCCTCCTCGGATGTCCTCAAGGTGATGGCGGACGCCTACTCCAGCCTGGGGGTCTTCACCGGGGTCCAGGGAAGCTTCCCGAAGGAGGGGGCCTTCTCGAACATCGCCTTTTTCCTGGGGCTGGGATTCAGTCGATCCATCTTTCTCGAGAGCAACGGCTACTACTCTCCCTACGACGCCGCGGCCAACTACCAGAGCGTCTGGAACAGCTCGCGCTTCGTCGACCTGTCGCTCCCCTTCCGCTACGGCATGGACTCTTCGGCTTCCTTCAAGTCCGGGGTGTTCAACGCCTCCTACGATCTGCCTTTGTACTCCGACCCCTATTTCAATTACGACTTCCTGAACCGTTCGGAGGACATGGACTGGACGCGGCTTTTCTCCTCGTCGTCCTCGTCGTCCGACACCTCCTCGTACCCCGCCGTGATCACCGGCTTCAGCCCCAAGTTCGACCTCAACTTCACCTATCAGCCCGCCGAGCTCCAGCCCTGGGTGAGCTCCATCTCGCTCACCCGCTTCGAAACCTCGATGAGCTGGCTCTCCAAGCAGACCACCTCGACGACGGAGAACGCCGCCCTCTACGGCGTGGATCCCCAGCGCCAGTTTTTCTATCCGGATGTCGTCCGGCCCATGGACGCCTCGCTCACTATCCAGGGCAGCTTATACAACTACAACGGCGGGGTCGCGGGGAGCGTGGCCAACATGGCCCCGACCTCGGCGGCCGCCCCTCCGACCTCGGCGGGAGCCGGCTCCTCCGCGCCGCTCGGCCTCCGCGAGCCCTGGAGCGCCGTCTCGACGCAGGCGCCTTCCGCTGGAGCCTCGGACTCGGCCGCGGCGGCGCCGACCCCGGGATCGGCCGCGGCAGCGCAGACCCCGGGCTCGGCCGCGGCAGCGCAGACCCCGGCCT
>JAJXZP010000058.1 GCA_021779995.1 bacterium
CCCCGCCTGCGGCGGCTGCACCGCCCGCGGCCGGAACGCGGCGCCCGCCGTCGCGCCGCCCCGTGGCGCGCTCGCCGCGGGGCGGCCTCACTGGCAGAATCAGTACAGGACGTTCTTCGCGGCGGTCGAGTCGATGTTGTCCTTGGTCACGATGAGGAAGCCGGTGTCCACGACGGCCGGGATCTTCTTGTGGGCGATGGCGACATCGTAGGCGTACTTGACGCCGAGATAGCCGAGGTTGTACGAGCTCTGGACGCAGATGGCCTGGAGGGTGCCGTCCTTGATGAAGCCCTGCTCGGCCGCGGCGCCGTCGAAGCCGATGGCGACGATCTTGCCGCCGAGACCGGCCTGGGCGATGGCGCGGCCCATGCCGATGGCGGAGGGCTCGTTCGCGCCGAAGAAGCCGACGAGGTCGGTGTTGGCGGAGAGGGTGTTGGTCACCTGGTTGAGGGCCTGGACCTGGTCGGACTGGGAATACTGGGTCGAGACGATCTGGAGGTGGGAGTTCTTCGCGATGTAGTCCTTGAAGCCGCCCACGCGGCCGATCTCGGAGCCGACGCCGGCCACGTAGGACTCGATGGCGATCTTGCCGGTGTCGGAGCCGGTGGCGGCCTTCACGCGCTCGATCATCTCCTTCGCGCAGGCGCGGCCGGCCGCGTCGTTGTTGGTCGCGAGGAAGGAAGCGTAGTTCGAGGCCGGGCCGTTGAGCAGGGAGTCGATGATGATGACCGGGATGTGGGCGGCCTTGGCCGCCTTCACCGCGGGGATGAGGGCGTCGGGATCGGAGGGCGCGAGCACGATGGCCTTGACGCCGCGGTCGATGGCGCTCTCGACGATGTTCACTTCCTCGTTGACGTTCGACTCGGACTGGGGACCGAGGAAGGTCACCGAGAGCTTGGGCGACTCGGCCCGGAGCTCCTTCTGGGCGACGAAGCAGCCGGTCTGGACATTCTGCCAGTAGCCGGAATTGCCGGTCTTGACGATGACGGCGATTTCCTGGGCGAAGACCAGGGTGGACGCGAATGCCAGGGCGAGGGCGAGAGACAGCGCTTTCTTCATGTGAGCCTCCTATTGATCTTGGCGATCCCAGGGACCGCCTGATTCCCCTGTCTGCGGCTACTTCTTCTTGTAGCGGATCTGGTCTATGGACACCGAGCCGATCACGACGAGACCGATGGCGATCTGCTGGACGAAGAACGAGGCGCCGCTCATCGTGAGCCCGACGCCGAGGACGCCGATGATGAAGGAGCCCACCACCGCGCCCGCCACAGTGCCGATGCCGCCCATGAGGCTCGTGCCGCCGATGACCGAGGCCGCGATCGCGTTGAGCTCGTAGCTGATTCCCCCGTTCGGCTGCGAGGTGACCATGCGCGAGGCGAGGATGATGCCCGCCAGGGCCGCGCAGAAGCCGCTGATGATGTAGGCGATCACCTTGATCCGGGACACCTTGATGCCCGAGAGCCGCGAGGCCTCCTCGTTGGAGCCGACCGCGTAGGTGTACCTGCCGATGCGGGTCTTCCGGAGGAAGAAGCCGAAGACGATCGCCACGGCTATCATGATGAAGACCGGGTAGCCTATGCCCGGAAATTTCGAGCTCAGGTGGAAGAGCGTGTCGTTTCCCAGGTGCCCGAAGGCGTCGGGCGCGGGCTTGGACATGGCGTTCGTGATCGTGAGCACGAAGCCGCGGGCGACCATCATCATGCCGAGGGTGGCGATGAAGGGAGGTATCCTAAGGCCCGTGACCATGATCCCGTTCAGGAAGCCGCAGACTATCCCGGAGACGAGGCCCATGACCATCGACAGCCAGATGGGCATCCCCGCGTTGGCGGCGATGACGGCCACCGTGCCCGTGAGCGCGATGACCGAGCCGATCGAGAGGTCGATGCCGCCGGTGATGATCGTGAAGGTGACGCCGATCCCCATGAGCGTGACCGTGCTGGTCTGCAAGGCGAGGGTCAGCACGTTGCGCATCGTGAAGAAGTTCTTCGCCACGACGGAGAAGAGGATGAAGAGGACGACGAAGGCGCCGAAGATCACGAAGCGATCCAGGGCGAACTTCTTCCTGCCGAAGCCGGCGGGGGCCTTGGACTCGGCCTTGGACTCGGCCTCGGCCGCGATCGTCGGCTCCCGCGTAATCTCGTTGGACATGCTGCTGCTTCCTTTCATCGCGCGCTCGCGCCGGGCGCGGCGTTCCTGCCGGGCGCGCCCGCGCCGGACGCGGACGCGGCGAGCGCGGCGCTCGCGCCGTGCGCGCCGAGCGAACCGAGGCCGGCCGCGTAGTTGAGTATCTCTTCCTGGCTCGTGTCCGCGGTGCGCAGGGTGGCCGTCAGACTCCCCTCGTGCAGCACCAGGACGCGGTCGGTCATCCCGAGTATCTCGGGCAGCTCCGACGAGATCAGGATCACGCCGACGCCCTCGCGGGCCAGGCGCTCGATGAGCTCGTAGATCGCGTACTTGGCCCCGACGTCGATGCCGCGCGTCGGCTCGTCGAATATGAGGATGCGCGAGTCGCGGAAGAGCCACTTGGCTATGACGACCTTCTGCTGGTTCCCGCCCGACAGGTTGTTGATGACCTGCAGGAGGCTCGGCGTGCGGATGTCGAGCTCCTCCACGTAGGTCCGGGTGGCCTCGAGCTCCCGGGCGCCCGAGATGATCCCGAAGCGCCGGGACACCTCGCCGAGGTTGGCCATCGTCACGTTCTGGTCCAGGCGCATCTTGACCGCCAGCCCCTCCTCCTTCCGGTTCTCCGAGAGATAGGCGATGCCGTTGCGGATCGCGTCGGAGGGCGAGCGGATGTCGAGCTTCCTGCCCTCGCGGATGATGTCGCCCGAGTCCCGGGGGTCGGCCCCGAAGACGGCCCGGGCGAGCTCCGATCGCCCCGCTCCCATGAGCCCGGCTATGCCGAGGATCTCGCCCTCGTAGAGGTCGAAGGAGATGCCCTTGAGCACCGTGCCGTGTA
The DNA here is from genome assembly GCA_021779995.1 of bacterium. Taxonomy (GTDB): domain Bacteria; phylum Spirochaetota; class Spirochaetia; order Treponematales; family Rectinemataceae; genus JAJXZP01. The sequence continues at coordinate 2,960 of JAJXZP010000058.1, forward strand.
CGATGTTCCGGACCTCGAGCAGCTTCCTTTCGGTGGGCAGGTTGCGGCGCTCGGGAAACAGGTTCTCCAGCTTGCGGCCGACCATCTTGTTGATGATCTCCTCCATGCCGATGGACGCGTAATCGCTCGTGGAGATGTAGCGGCCGTCGCGGAAGACCGTGATCCGGTCCACGATGTGCTTAAGCTCGTCGAGGCGGTGGGAGATGTAGATGATGCCCACGCCGCGGGAGCGGAGCTTGTGGATGACCTTGAAGAGCTCGTCGATCTCCGTCTCGGTGAGAGCGCTCGTGGGCTCGTCCATGATGAGGACCTCGGAGTCCTTGGACAGGGCCTTCGCGATCTCGACCATCTGCTGCTTGGAGATGGAGAGCTTGTTGAGCCTGACCGCGGGATCGATGTCCACGTTAAGCTCGCGCAGGATCCGGGCGGCGTCGACGTTCATCTTCCGGTCGTCGATGTAGCCGAGGAGGCTGCGCGGCTCCCGCCCCAGGTAGATGTTCTGCGCCACGCTGAGGTGGGGGACGAGGTTGAGCTCCTGGTAGATGATGCCGATCCCGGCCTCGGCCGACTCCCGGGCGTTCTGGAAGCGGACCTCCCTCCCCTTGTAGACGATCCTGCCGCCGTCCGGCCGGTAGACCCCCGAGAGGATCTTCATGAGCGTCGACTTGCCGGCACCGTTCTCGCCGACCAGGGCGTGGACCTCGCCCCTGCGCAGCTCGAAGGACACCGCGTCCAGGGCCTGGACCCCGGGAAAACTTTTGGAAACATGCTCGACGTGGAGAAGCACTTCTGCCATTCACGACCTCACTCGAGGTCCAGGTTAGCACCTCCTGTCGGCCTGGCAATCGAAGGGAGCGCACATCGTGCCCGCGTTTCGGCACGGACGCTCCGGGCGGGCGCCCGCGGAGTGCCGGATTCTCGGATCGATTGAGCCGAAAAATCGCCTTGACAGTTTCGTCCGCGTGCCCTTCGGCGGACGGGCCGCGCCGAGCGCCCGCGTGAGACCGGAAAAACCGGCCGCCCGAAGCGCCGCCTGCCGTGTCGCGGACCTCCCTCAATCGCCCGAGAAATCGGCGCGCGTCGTGAGTATACTTGGAGGCATGGAGCGCATGGGCAATCCGACGATCGCGCCGCAGGAGCGCTACACGTATCGGCAGTATCGCAGCTGGCCCGAGGCTGAGCGCTGGGAGCTCATCGACGGCCATGCCTGGGTCATGACCCCGGCGCCGATGACGCGGCACCAGGCCCTCCTCTGGAGGCTCTCCGCCCTGCTCTATATCCACCTGGCCGGCACGCCAATCAAGGCCTACCCCGCCCCCTTCGACGTGCTCCTCCCGCGGGGCGACGAGAAGGACGACGAGGTCGACACCGTCGTCCAGCCGGACATCTCGGTCTTCCGCGACACGACGCGGATCACCAAGCGCGGCGCTCGCGGCGCCCCCGACCTCGTCATGGAAATACTCTCGCCCTCGACCTCGAAGAAAGACCTGAACGAGAAGTTCCGCATCTACGAGCGGCACGGCGTCCGCGAGTACTGGATCCTCGATCCGGCCGCCTGGAGCGTCTGGGTCTACCACCTGAGGCCCGACGGGGCCTACGACGACGGCGAGCTCCGGGACAGCCTCGGCGACACCTCGCCCCTCGCCTCGCGCGTGCTGGAGGGCTTCGCCGTCGAGCCCGAGGAGCTCTTCGCCGATCTGGACTAGAGGGGGATGACCAAAAAAAGCCGGGCGAGCACCGCCCGGCACGGTCCCCCGAGGCGCGACATCAGGACCGGCGGCTCCGTTTTTCCCTGTGGGCGTCCCCCCGCCGCGAGCGGCGGGGTCGGGCCCTCCGCGAGCAGTCCTCGCGCCTGGGGGCGCTCCGGTCTGCTCGCTCCGGTCCCTGACGCGAAGAGCCGCCGGGAGCCCTACGTCGCCCCGCCCTTCGCCGCCGCCTGATTCTCCGCCGCGGCCTTCTTCCGGCGCGGGGCGCCGCGCGCGAGGATGCCGAGCTTCTCGAGCTCCTGGGGCGAATCGTAGAAGGCCACCTTGGCGATCGCGCGCAGATTGCTCACGTAGGAGTCGAGCTCCTTGATCTTCTTGTCGCGCTCGCGGGTGGCGGTCTGGGCCTCGCCCGTCTCCTTGGCCTGCAGCTGGATCTTCGCGTGGAGGGCCTCCAGGAGGGACTCCTCGGCCCGGAGCTTGGGCGCCGAATAGCCGTACAGGGACATCTTCCGCAGGAGCTTCTCGTCGGACAGGAGGTTCGTGTAGAAGGCCGAGGCCTGGTCGATCCAGCCGGCCTGGCTCTGCTTGCGCGGACCGTAGAGCTTCAGCGCCGCGCTGACCTTGACGTCCTCGGCGAAGGCGACGCGCGCCACCTTGAGCGTCCTCATGTAGGCCGCGTCGAGGCCCGCGCGGTACTACCCCGTGTCGGCCAGTTTGGCCCAAATCATGAGCCTGCGCGAGCGAAGCTCGCGAGGAAGCTTCCCCTGGACCCGACCGCCGCGGTGTCCGCGCTGCGGCGGTCGGAAGCTCTGGGGGCATGGCTACGTCGGGCGCTACTTCGACGGCTTCTCGGAGCAGATCTGGATGAAGCGCTGGCGCTGTGTCGAATGCGGGGCGGTACATACCTGCCGTCCGACGACCCATTGGCGGCGCTTCCTCGCTCCGATCGCGGTCATCCTCGCGAGCCTCGCCGCCAAGCTCGGTGGGCTCCCCTGGCTACAGGACGAGAGCCGCCAGCGCCAGCAATACTGGCACCAGGGCTATCTCATCCAGAGCCGCTTCGATGAGCTCCCTCCGGCGTCGATCGATGAACTCCAGGGCCGCCTCGTCATCGTGGCGACGCATTCGACCGCCGACCGCACGACAGTACCCGTTCCGGACCCTCCCCACCGAAGGCTTGCGGCGACAGGACCGCCGTAGGCCCCGATCATATGCGGTGGAGGTACCGCAATGGACCAGGATCTACGCAGGAACATCTCACTCTTCCGCTTCACGATCGTCAGCCCGCTGGTGAACAGGAAAGGCATGAGCCGAGGGGAGCAGGAAGCCGTCCTCCGCGACATCATGGCGAAGGATTGGGAGATCCCCGGTTCGCCACGCTCATCGATCGCCCGCTCGACCGTCCTACGCTGGGTCGCGCTCTACGAGAAGTAGAGTGCAGCGACATGCCGCGCTTTCTGAGCCGAACTATCATCTTTCGTCGGTCCTCTTGGACTTCCCTACTCAACTTCCTGCCGTCTTCCTGTTCCAGAATCACAGTAACATAACTTGTCATTTTATGCTCTTTCACATTGCCGGGTGAGTAACTAAACTGTCGTCGGTTCTCCAGCCGACTTGCGCAACGTTTTCAGGGTGACATGTGGATCGAGACCGGCAGCCGTCGCCATGTCCATCAACGCATCCAGCGAGAAAAGATTGATCTTGCCGCGCATCAGGTCGGACATGCGCGGCTGCGTAATCCCGAACTGGCGAGCCGCCTCGGCCTGGGTACTGCCGCCGAGTTTCACCCATCCTTGCAGAGCTATCATGAGTTCGGAACGGGCGCGCATACTGGCCGCCTGTTGCGCAGTGTCCTCAATGGCGTCCCAGACGCTGACGAATCGCGATTCCTTGCTCATGACTGCTTCTCCTTCATCAAGTCCTTGTATCGCTTCCGTGCGAGCCTGATATCTTTCTCGCTGGTCGCCTGTGTCTTCTTCTGGAAGCAATGCAGGACATACGCCGTGTCCGCAAGCTTCGTCACGTAGATCACTCGGAAGGTCCCTGCCTCATCCCATATGCGGATCTCCTTGACACCGGCGCCGATGGTCCCAATGGGCTTCCAGTCGTCCGGCTCCTCACCGTGTTGAACCTTATCCAGTTGGAATCCGGCCTCATGGCGCGCATTTTCCGGAAAAGCACGCAACGCTTCCAGGGAAGAGCCACGGAACGCGAGCGGCTTGATCGACATGGCAATAATATACAAAAACTTGTAACATTCTTGCAAGCGGGAACGCCCAGGAGTCTCCTTTTGAAGCAAGATCGCCTTCTATGGGACCAGCTCTTCATCCGCCGAGGTGTCGCTGCTCTTGAGAGGGCCAAGGCGCTTGGCGGCACTTTTGGTTCCTATGCGCTTCAGGCCGCGATTGCAGCATGCCACGCGAGCGCACTCACGGCGGAGGAGACTGACTGGGGCCGTATTGCAGCGCTTTACGACGCCCTCGCCCAGATCACCCCTTCGCCTGTTGTGGAACTTAATCGGGCTGTTGCTGTGGCGATGGCCTATGGTCCCGAGGCGGGGCTCGAAGTGACCAGCCGGCTCATCGGAGAACCATCACTTGCGAGCTATCATCTCTTGCCAGCTGTGCGAGGGGATATTCTCGCACAGCTCGGACGATTCGAAGAGGCGAAAGTCGAGCTCGAACGCGCTGCATCGCTCACACGAAATGAACGGGAGCGGGAACTTCTCCTCGAACGCGCAGCTATGTGCGGTCGACGGGAGAGGCCGGTGAGATAGCTCTTGGGCTGGAGGACCTAGTGTCGGGGCGCCGCTCCGGCCGCGGGCCGGGGGCTCGGCTCGTGCCGGGCTCCGATTATTTTTCGGAACATTAGAAATGATTAATAATAAACTGTCAAGAAAAAATAGCGCAGGATCGTGTCCGCGTCAGGGATGGCGGTGTTTCGAGGGACGGCGATCGGGAATGGGGTTTCCGGCCCGGCGATAGGGCATCGTATCCCTGTCGCGAGACTAGCCCGCGGCGGCGGGGCTAGTCTCGCGAAGAGCGCCGGGTGTCGCGTCGCCGAGTCAGCCACGGTCACGCTTGTGCGCGCGCGGTGTCCCCATTCCCCGCTTTCATGCAGAGCAGCGGACGACGACCTTGCCCACGTTGATCTCCCCTCGGACGAAAGCCTCGAAGGCCTCCTGCAGCGAAGCGGGATCGAAGGGAACCACCGTGGTGATCTGGGCCTTGAGCTTTCCTTCCTCGGTCCACCTGACGGCCTGCTCCAGACCTCGGATGACGCTCGCCCGCGCCTGCGGGTTCTGGTATGCGGGATCAGTCCCGTATCTCCCGAGGTCGCCGATGACCATCCTGCCTCCCCGGGCCTCGACCGCCGAGCTCAGGTCCGGCGAGCCGAACTGCTTCAGCTGCGCGGAGGTTCCCAGGCGGATGTACTCCCCTCCCGAGGCTATCACCGCCGAGGACTGCAGGTAGGACGATGGCGAGTTGGTGGAGTCATAGACGAGGTCGACGCCTCGGCCCTCGGTCAGCTTGAGGATTTCCTCGACCACGTCCTGTTTTGAATAGTCGATGATCCGATCGACCCCGAGTCGGCCGAGAAGGTCGATCGTGCCCGGCTTGCCGGCGGAGCCGATGACCTTGAGCCCGTGGATCGCGGCCATCTGGACCGCGAAGTGCCCGAGGCCGCCGCCCGCGCCGGCGATGTAGATCCATTCGCCGCGGTGCCGCGGGATGTCCCCGGAGAGGAAGAGGCTCTCGTAGGCCGTCAGGAAGGCTATCCCGAAGGTGCAGGCCTCGGCCGCGGGCACCCTCCCCCGGGGCACGATTTTGTCCGGATGGCTTTTGACGACCACGTACTCGGCGAAACAGCCGCCGCCGATGCTGCCGAGCACCGGATCGCCGACGCGCAGGCCTGGGCCGCCCTCGCTCCCTCGCTTGACGATCACCCCGCTGAAGTCGAAGCCCAGGACATAGGGGCTGGGAAGCTGGAAGAGATTCCTCTTCGCCATGAGGGGATCCATCTTGTTGATCGACGCGAAGTCCACCCGGACGAGAATTTCGTCGGGGGCCAGGGATGCGACGGTCCTCCGCTGAAGGCTCACGGGAGCTCCTTCGCGCGAGATCGCGAGCGCATCGAAACTCAAAGGTAAAGCGACCTCGCCGACGGGTTCAGCATTCGATAATGACATGGCTGTGTCTCCTTTCATTAGGCGAACGTACTGCATTGACGCCGTGCGATCCATGTTCTAGAGTCCGAACTATCGTCGAGATAGTCCGGGAGGCCCGGTGGATCCTCTTTCCGATGTCATTTCCTTCCTCAAGCCGCATAGCTTCACCTGCAGCGGTTTCGATGTGGGTGGCGGCCACTCGGTGCGGTTCCCCGGCTTCGAGGGCGTCAAGTACTACGCCCTGATCTCGGGTCGGCTGTGGCTATCGGTGGATGGGACGGCGGAAACCCTGCGCCTGGATGCGGGAGACTATGTTCTGCTGACGGGCGGACATCCCTGCCGCCTGACCACCGACCCCTCCTTGCCGGCCATCGACGCGGCGGTCTTCACGTCGATGATCCAGCATAACGGCGACATCGTCACGCTCAACGGAGGCGGCGACAGCTTGACCCTCGGCGGGCATTTCCTGCTCTCCGGAAACCATGCCGAGGTCCTCCTCGATCTCCTCCCTCCCGTCATCCACATCCGCAAAGAGTCGATCGATCCCGCTTTCGGCTGGTCCTTGGATCTTTTGATGAGCGAGATCCGGAACTCCCGGCCGGGCAGCGGCCTCATGGAGCAGTACCTCGCCTCCCTGATCCTGATCCAGGCTTTGCGGGTCTACCTGTCCGAAGACTCCGGCAGGATCTCCGGCTGGCTGTTCGCGCTTTCCGACGAAAAGATCAGCCGCGCGCTGATCGCGATCCATCGCGACCCGGCCCGACGCTGGACTCTCCAGAGCCTGGCCGCGCTGGCGGGGATGTCCCGTTCCCTTTTCGCCGAGAGGTTCAAAGCGGCCGTCGGCGGCACGGTCATGGACTACGTGACCCGATGGCGAATGTTCAAGGCGACGGAGCGCCTGCTGGACTTCCACGACCCCATCGCCGAGCTCGCGCCCTCTCTCGGCTACGAGTCCGAAAGCGCCTTCAGCGCCGCCTTCAAACGAGTCTTGGGATCTTCCCCGCGGCACTATGTGCGGACGCATGGCAGACACCAGGACTCGGGCGTCGATGATACCGCCTCGCCCTAGCCTTCCGCATGCTTCCATCGGGGCGGGGGAGCTCGACCGGCGGGCCCCGCGGGCCCGGATTCTCCGTTCGGCGACCAGTGCGGAGAGGCCCGAGCCATCGTGCTCAGGATCGATGCGCAGTGGATCCGCGAGGCCGAGGAGGAGCCTGGGCGCGACGCGGCGGCCGGGCCATTCTTTTGCCCGCCACAGCGGGGGCCGTTCTTCGTATATTTGGTGAAGGCAGCGGACGTCGCCGGAGCGGGCGTCGCCGGAGCGGGCGTCGCCGCAGAGGGTGTCGCCGCAGAGGGCGTCGTCGCAGAGGGCGTCGTCGCAGAGGGCGTCGTCGCAGAGGGCGTCGTCGCAGAGGGCGTCGTCGCAGAGGGCGTCGCCGCAGAGGGCGTCGCTGAAGACGGCGTCGCCGCAGAGGGCGTCGCCGCAGAGGGCGTCGCTGAAGACGGCGTCGCCGGAGACGGCATCGCCGCAGAGGGCGTCGCTGAAGACGGCGTCGCCGGAGACGGCATCGCCGGAGACTGCGTCGCCGGAGCGGGCGTCGCCGCAGCGGCTGCCTTCTCGATATCCGCGAGCGGAGGTTGACCATGGACTATCCCATGCGCTCCGACCTGAAGGTCGGCGGCCAGTTTCCGGATTTCGAACTTCCCGATCAGAGCGGGGAGAAGCGAAAATTGTCGTCGCTCCTGCGAGGGTTTCCCGGGGTCCTCATCTTCGGCCGAGGGTACTTCTGTCCGAAGGACCGGCGCCAGCTGAGCAATTACGTCGAGCACCTCCAGAGCGAGTTCCGCGTCAACTACTGCCATCTCATCTCGGTCTCGGTGGACGACCAGCTGAACACCAACGAGACGCGCGAGGCTCTCGGCGCGGACTGGCCCTTCCTCATGGACAGCGACCGGCGGCTCCTCCACGAGCTCGAAATGACCGACACCACCGACACGGCCCACGGCGAGATCTACATTCCCTACACCTTCATCCTCGACCGGGACCGGAGCATCCACAAGATCTACAACGGCTGGTGGTTCCTCGGCAGGCCGACGCCCGAGGAGATCCGCATGGACCTGCGGGACGTGATGAGCCGCCGGCCCGACTGGGTCTACGGCGGCGGGGCCTGAGGAGGCAGCGCGGCGGCGCCTGATGAGGGCAGCGCGGCGGGGCCTGATGAGGCAGCGCGGCGGGGCCGCGTCGGGCGACGGCTCGTTCAGCGTGGCCCGGAGAGGCTTCCCGTGAGTGAGGTGGAATTCCCCAAGGAGGCTTACATGAAACTCGTCCATGTCTACCTGAACTTCCCCGGGACCGCGGAAGCGGCCTTCAGGTTCTACGAAACCGTGTTCGGGACCACGATCGTAGGGATTCAGACCTACGGGAACACGCCCTTCGTCGGCCAGGTCCCGGAGGCGGTCAGGGACAAGATCATGAACATCCAGCTCCCGATCACCCCGGGCGTCCACCTCATGGCCAGCGACTCCGTCCCGGGCTTCGGACCCGAGCTCTCGGTCGGCAACAATTTCAGCATCGTCGTCGTGGCCGACGACCGGGCCGAGGCGGACCGAGTCTTCGGCGCGCTCTCCTCCGTCGGAGAGGTGACGATGCCCATCGCGAACGCCCCCTGGGGCCCCTACTTCGGAATGTGCCGTGACAAGTTCGGCATCCACTGGATGGTGAGCCTGGACCATCCGGTCTAGGATTGGAAATGGCACAGCAGGCTTGGGAGAATCTCGTCCCGACAGGAGTCCCCGAGATCGACCGGCAGCACCGGATGATCCTCGAGCGGCTCGACTTCCTCGATCAGGCCATACGCGAGAACCAGGCCGAAGTCGTGATACGCCAGATACTCACCGACCTCATGGAGTACGCCCGCGAGCACTTTCGCACCGAAGAAACGTATCTCGAGAGGTTCGAGTATGCCGAGCGCGCGAGTCACCACGACGAGCACGAGAAGTTCGTGCGCGACATCGGCGCGCTCTCCGCGCAGTCCGACGAGGGCGGGATCGTGAGCCCGGAGCGTGTCTTCGACTATCTGAGCAGCTGGATCGGACACCACCTGCGGGTGGTCGACGCGCGCTATGTTCCGCTGCTGCTGGCCAGGATGGGATCGGGGAAGGGGTGAGCGGCGCGGAGAAATACGGATGCCCAGGTCCTTTCGCGGCAGGCCGGCCGCCGATGTCGGCGGGCGAGTCTAGGGGTAGGCCCGGATGCCCCGTTCAGCGACCATTTCGGAGAAGCCCGAGCGATCGTGCTCGGGATCGATGAGGACGGGCTCCAGCCTGATATCGATTTCGCGTCGCAACGCGAATAGCAATTTCGACGCGGCCAGATGATCGTCCGGATCGCGTTCGAGCCTGACAGCGACATCGATATCGCTGTCCTCCCCGGCTGCGCCGTATGCGTAGGATCCGTACAGCCAGACGTCCGCGACCGGCAATCTGGAACGCGCGAGCATCGCGAATCGCCTGGCCAAGCTCAGGGCTTCGCTTTTATCCATGCTAGGCAAACCTCCGTCCGTGCAAGCAACGACTCGCAATACTCTCGATTCAACGAGCGCATCAAGGCCTCTTTGTCCTTGGGATATCGCGCTTCGATGTTGAGAGGCTGCAGTTCGTCGAAAAGGTCGACCATACTCTCATCAGCTTCAATTTCTGCGGAAGCGCTTTTCGCGATCTTCCAGAGGTCGTGCGAATAGGGTGGCTCTTTCCGCGCAGCCCTCCAATGATATGACTTCAGCGCCTTCTCGATCGCCTGATGGGCCATGAATCCCACATAGAGATACCGTTCGGTTCGGTACATCGCCTTTGCCGTATCGAGATCGTAATCGGCCATCTCCATCCAATAGGCGGCAGACTGATCGGCATTCATCACCGCTCCTTCATCGCATCCAATCATACTATACTTTTCGATCGACGCCATACGTCCGCAGGAATGGAAAACCAAAAACCAGGGATTCCATGGCGCGCGGCCGGGCGGCCGCCGATCTCGGCGGGCGAGTCTAGGGCTAGGCCCGGATGCCCCGTTCAGCGACCATTTCGGAGAATGAACCGACCTGGGTTTGCAGGAGACCTGAATCTCTGCGAGGACTGAGGCAGGGGCGAAGTAAACAGGCTTTCTCCTGAGGTGCGGGCGCGGCAGCCGCGGCGCTCGGCGGCTATCTTCGGGGCGCCGGACTCGCCGACGCTAACGCCGGTCCACCGGGAGGCTATCCCCTCGCGAGCCGCGTCGACCGCGCTTCGGCGTCACAATTCTTGCGCGATAGCCAGAAGCCGTTCCGACAGGAGCGAAAGCGATTTGATCGACGCGGCGGTTTCCTCGGTGGCGGCCGCCTGCTCGTGGCTGATCGCATTCGTCTCTTCCGTGGCCGAGGAGATCGAAAGGATGCTTTTGGAGATGCCGCCGAGCGTGGCGCTGGCCTGCTCCGAGGCTCTGTGGTTCATGTCCGCCATCTTGCGTATTTCGTCGGCGACCACCTTGAAGCCTCGACCGTGCTCGCGCGCTCGGGCAGCCTGAATCGTCGCGTTGATCCCCAGGACGTTCGTCAAGTCTGAGATGTCGTTGATGGAGGCGAGGACCTCGGAGGTCTTACCCAGATGATCCTTGGACAGCTCGGTCAGCTTCAGCAATTCCTGGCTCTGGGCGGCGAGGCGGACGGCGCCCTCGGCGACCTGCCTCGTATTGACCGACATCTCGTCCAGGGCCGCAGCGAGCTGCATGGCGATCTCCCGAAGGCCTTCCTCGAGTTTCGTGCTGAAACCGGCCATGAGAGCGCCGATGATCTGGTCGTTCTTGTTGCGGATGGGGACTCCGACGGAGCGGACAGGCAGACCGTAGACCGAAGCGGGCACGTGGGTCGATACGGGTTTCCCCGCCTTGATCGCCTCCGTCGACGAGCTTTTCTCCGAGACCTCCGAGTCGAGCTGTGCCTTGACATCGATATCGCGTCCGGGGCAGTAGCCCCGAAAACGTTGTAAATCCGTCACGGCCAACATGGCGTCGACATGGAAGAGCGATCGGATGAGGGGCAAGCAGGAACTCAGGACTTCAAGCAGCTTCTGATCATCATATTCTGTCATACCAGAGACTTTACAGCACAGAAACCGGGGACGCAACTGAATTTGCAATCCAGGCCCGCCGCGCCGGCTCTCTGCACGACCGCCCCTCACCTTGAAAACCCTGCGGTTTTTCGTATACATTAGAAGCCACTACCACGCATACCCCGGAGCGCATCCATGGACCTTCGCAAGACCCGCAACATCGGCATCATGGCCCACATAGACGCCGGCAAGACGACGACGACCGAGCGCATCCTCTACTACTCGGGCAAGACCTACAAGATCGGCGAGGTCGACGACGGCGAGGCCACGATGGACTGGATGGAGCAGGAGCAGGAGCGGGGCATCACCATCACGAGCGCGGCCACCACCACCTTCTGGCGCGAGCACCAGATCAACATCATCGACACGCCCGGGCACGTGGACTTCACGGCCGAGGTCGAGCGCAGTCTGCGGGTCCTGGACGGGGCGGTCGCGGTGTTCTGCGCGGTGGGCGGGGTCGAACCGCAGTCGGAGACGGTCTGGCACCAGGCGGACCGCTATCATGTGCCGCGCATCGCGTACGTCAACAAGATGGACCGCATGGGCGCGGACTTCGACGCGGTGCTCGAGGAGATGCGCACGAAGCTGGGCGCCAAGCCGGTCGCGGTCTCCTTTCCCATCGGCCGCGAGGGCGGCTTCGAGGGCATCGTCGACCTCGTGACGATGCGGGAGCTGCGCTGGAGCGAGGACGGCCACGAGATCGCCGCCGCGCCGATAGCCCCCGAGCGGGAGTCCGAGGCCCGCGCGCGGCGCGAGGAGCTCATCGACGCCCTGTCGGCGGACTCGGACGAGATGACGGGGCTCTTCCTCGAGGGCGCGCCGGTGCCCGTGGAGCTCGTGCGTTCGGAGCTGCGCCGGGCCTGCATCGCCCAGCGCCTGGTGCCCACCCTCTGCGGGGCGAGCCGGCGCAACATCGGGGTGCAGCCCCTCATCGACGCGGTGGTGGACTACCTGCCGGCGCCCGACGAGGTGCCGCCCGCGAAGGCCCACCACCTCAAGAAGGACGAGGAGATCGAGGTCCCCTGCGACGCCTCCGGCAATCCGCTGGGGCTCGTGTTCAAGGTCCAGTACGACCGCGAGGCCGGGCCCCTGTGCTACGTGCGGATGTACTCGGGCTCGATCAAGAACGCGAGCACGGTGTACAACCAGAACAAGAAGAAGCGCGAGCGGATAACGCGGCTCCTGCGCATGCACGCCAACAAGTCCGAGCCCATGGACGAGGTGGTCTATCTTGATTTTCTCGAGCTCGACATCGTCGATCGGCCGCCGGGGGTGAGCGTGGCGCTCGATGAGCGGTTCGCCCCCGAGGGGCCCCGGCCCACCGGCGAAAAGCGGGCCTATCGCGAGCGGATCGAGCCGGCCCGCGCCACCGACCTCGCCGGGCGAGACGTGACCGAGACCTTGAGGCATTACGACCGCCGGACCGTCGATGGCTTTCGGCGCATGAAGGGGTGGGTGGGCTACGCGGAAGAGCACGGGATCGTGCTGGATTTTGGCGATCGCCTCGCGCGCTATAGCGCGACCGATCCGCTCATGCTCTGTCTGGCGGGGTGGGTCGAATACCCCTATTCCCAGACCAACTACGCGGCGGCCACGGCTGGAATCGCCCTCAGACCCCCCACCCTCGAGCGCCTTCGCCACGACGGCCGCTGGGAAATGATCGAGCCCAGGGCCGGCTACCCCGCCGGCCTTCCCCGGAGGACGACCCTCGACCTCACGGGCAAGCTCACGGGTCCGCGGTGCGTGCTACGGATCAAGACCAATATGGAATGCTATTACGATCAGGCGTTCATTGCATTGCGCGATCGCGCGGCCGAATCCGCGCTCAAGACGACGACGCTCTCGGTGACCAGGACCACGCTCGAGCACC
>JAJXZP010000088.1 GCA_021779995.1 bacterium
GGCTCCGCGCGGGCGCTGGCGGCCTCGCCGGCGGGCGCCGTGCAGGCCTCGCCCCGCCCGAGACGGCCGCGGCCGCCGTCGCCGGAACCGCATCGGCCCGACGGCCTCACAGCGCGACCTCCGTCTCGAGCTCGCCGAGACTCGTCAGTCCGGCGGCGGCCTTGACCAGACCGTCGCGCGCCAGACTGCGGAAGCCCGCCCGCTCCAGGCGCGCGGCTATCAGGGAGGCGCGCTCGTTCCGCAGGATCAGCTCCTCCAGATCGCTCTCCATGAGGAACATCTCGGCGACGGCGGTCCGGGAGCGGAAGCCCGTGCCGCGGCAGAGCTCGCAGCCGCCGCCCTCGAAGAGAAACTCCGCCTCGACCCCGTGCGCGGCGAAGAGCCGGGCTTCGGCGGGGCCGAGGGGCCGCCGCCGCGCGCAGGCGGGGCAGAGCCTGCGCACGAGACGTTGGGCGATCGCGCCCCGGAGCACCGAGGCGAGGAGATAGGACTCGATGCCCATGTTCCGCAGCCGGGGGATCACCGACACGCAGCCGTCGGTGTGCAGGGTGGAGAGGACCAGGTGGCCGGTGAGGGCCGCGCGGACGGCGAGCTCGGCCGTCGCGGTGTCCCGGATCTCGCCCACCATGATCACGTTGGGGTCCTGCCTGAGGACCCGCCTCAGGATCGTGTCGAATCCGAGCTTGATCTGGTCGTTGGTCTGGATCTGGCTCGCGCCCTCGACGAGGCACTCCACCGGGTCCTCGATCGTGACGATCTTGAGCCGCTCCGAGGACAGCTCGCGGAGCATGGCGCCGAGGGTGGTCGTCTTGCCGCTCCCCGTGGGACCGGTCACGAGGACCAGGCCGTGCGGGATTTTCAGGAGATGCCGCACGAGCTCGACCTGGTCCTCGGCGAAGCCGAGCTCCCCGAGCGAGAGCCTCGTGCCCGAGTCGCCGAAGATCCTCAGGACTATGGACTCGCCGCGCGCTATGGGCACGATCGACACGCGCAGGTCCACGGTCCTGCCGCCGACCGAGACCGTCATCCTGCCGTCCTGGGGGAGCCGGCGCTCCATGATATTGAGATTGGCCATGATCTTGACGCGGGAGGAGAGCGCCGGGAACTTGGCGGCGTCCAGGCTGCGGACCGTCCGCAGGGCGCCGTCCAGGCGATACCGCACCCGGACGCCGTCCTCGTGGGCCTCGAGATGGATGTCGGAGGCCCCCTCGCGTATGGCCTCGATGCAGATCGAGTTGACGAGGTTGACGATCGGCGCTCCGTCGGCCAACGTGTCGAGGGCGATCCGCCCGTCGCGCGCTTCCGCGCCGTCCTCCGGCTCGGCCGGCCTTTCGGCGGCGGCCGAGCCGAGATAGGCCGCCAGCTCGGACCGGTCGATCTCGTACAGGCGCAGCTCGGCCCCCGAGTGGAAACTCCGCAGCGAGTCGGCCACCGTCCCGGAGACGCCGGGGACGAGCCCGACCTGCACGAGGCCCGCCCCCTCCTTCAGCTTGATCGCCCCGTTCGCCTCGATGTACTCGAGGGGATACTGCTCCGGCCCCGCCGGAAGGGGCGCGAAGTCGCGCAACGCGGCGGCGATCATTCCGGGCGGCCCCGGACGCAGGAGTCGTAGAGCGAGTCGAGGCGCTCGCGCAGGAGAGCCTCGGAGGCCTCCCCGCCGTAGGTCACGCGCGGGACGATGTAGAGGACGATCTCGTTGTCCTGCGCCGTCCGCAGCGAATCGGCGAAAAGGGCGCCGAGGAGGGGAATGTCGCCGAGGAGGGGGACCTTCTTCCTCGCCGTGGAGACGGTCCGCTCGAGCAGCCCGCCTATGACGACCGGGCTGCCCGAGCGGGTCCGCAGCTGGGTCGCGACGACCTTCTCCGACGTGGAGGGGAGACTGCCCCCGTCGACCGCGGCGCTCTCACCCTGCTTCGAGACCGTCGCGGCCACCGACATGGTGATCATGCCGTCGCCCGACACCCAGCCCGAGATGCCCACGATGAGGCCGGAGGTGATCGAGGAGGTCGCGCCCGTGTACTGCAGCTGGCCGGTGGTCGCGTTGATCTCGATCTCGCGGTAGCGGAAGGTGTTCGTGTTCTGGAACTTGAGCTCCTGGCCGGAGAGCCCGGTGAGCGTGGTGTCCGCGAAGACCTGGGCCCGATTCTCGTCCAGCTCCAGGCTGAGCTGGGCGGCGAAGAGCGCGCCGAACTGCGAGACCACGTCGAAGCTGAGGCTCAGGAGCCGTGAGAGCGAGAGGGCGACCGTGCCCGAGGAGCCCCGGTCCGCCGACGAGGCGGAGATGTTCCTGGTCCAGTTGAGGTTCGTCGACTGGTCGTACTGGACGACGAGGAGCTGGTAGCGGATCTGGGGCCGCGGCCGGTCCACGAGTCCGACCTCGCGCAGCAGGAGCCGCCGCCGGTCCTCGCTGCCGACGAAGAAGACGAGATTCGGGAAACCGGAATCGACCAGCTCGTCCTTGCCGACCGAGGGCGGCGGATTCTTCAGAAGCTCGTCCGACCTCATGTACTTGAGGCGGATCGGGAAGCCCTCGCTCTTCCGGTCCGCGAGGCGAAGGAACTCCTCGACCGCTCCGACCGCCTCGTCGGGCGCGAGGAGGAGGAAGGCGTTGCCCTCCGGCAGGAGGACCGGAGGGGTCGGGGCCAGCTTGGCCGGCAGGAGGGCGACGAGGTCCTTGGCCTTCGCGTACCTGAGGTCGAAGCGATGGTAGGAGCGGCCTCCGAGCGGCCGGTCGAGCAGGGCCAGGAAGTCGCGGACCTGGGCGATGGCCTCCTCGGTGCCGGTGACGAGGATCGAGTTGCCGCCGCGGTCCACCTTGAGCTGGCTTACCGACGAAAGCTCGGCGGGCAGGAGACCGGCGGCCTCCTGCGCGGCGACGTGCTTCAAGGGCACGACGACGGTTCGCGACAGCCTGCGGAGCAGGTCCTTGCGCTGGGCCTCGAAGATGTAGTACACGCCGCCCGATTGGACGAAGTCGGCGCCTCCCTGCTCCAGCACCAGGCGCAGGAGCTCGTCGAAGGGACGGCCGGAGAAATGCAGGGACTCGAGCGCCGCGTCGCCGCGGGCGAGGAGGGAGTATTCCTTCCCCGCCGCGGAAAAGAGCTGGGCGACGAGGTCGGAGAACCGGCCCTTGTCCAGGTCGAGCGAGTAAAGCTCCCCGCTTTTGGCTACCGCCGGCTTGGACGGCGACGCGCTCTGCCTGGCCTCGGTTCCGATCTTGCGCAGGTAATAGCAGGAGTCTCCCGCCTCGACGCGGTACTCGGGAAAGCGTTTCACGAGTATGCCGAGCGCGGCCTCGGGGGCGAGAGCCTCGATCGACACGCTGATGCCGGCGCGCGGCAGGGGATCGAAGAGGATGGTGGCGCCTATCGCCTTGGCGAGGGCCCGGACGAGGAGCTGCACGTCGACATCCTCGGCCGCGAGCGACACGAGGCGCCGCTCGCGGTCGTAGCTCGACTGGATCCGCGAGACGCGGATCGCCTGGCCTGAGCGCGTCGCATAGAGCTTGTACGCGGACAGGAAGAGCGCGAGGGCGTCCATGAGCTCCGATTCGGCGAAGTAGAAGGAGGCGCTGCCGCTCACGGTCTCGTCCGGAAGGATCGCGGTGCCCGAGGCCTCGCCGAGCGCGAGGAGAATGTCCACGATGTTCTGGTTGCGGAACTCCATCTGCCTGATCCTCTGGGCCCCGAGGGGGAGGCAGAGGAGGGCGCCCAGGCAGAGGCACAGGCACCTGGCGCTTTTCACGCGCCCTCCCCTTCCGGCCTTCAGCTCCATCGGAGCCCGATGACGTAGGCGCAGAGGGCCCCCGCGGTGAGGAAGGGAGCGAAGGGAATCTTCCGCCCGAACCTTCGCGGGGCGTCACCGCCTTCCTTCCGGGCCGAGGGCGCGCCGGCGGCGGCCCGCCTATCGGCGCAGAGCCCGAACGCGAGGGCCGCCGAGGCGGACAGGAA
>JAJXZP010000016.1 GCA_021779995.1 bacterium
CTCCCCCGCTCCGCCGGAGAGCGATTGGGCGAGGGCCAGGCTGCCGTCGAGGGCCGCCTGCCCTTCGAGGAGGGCCGGAGCGAAGGTCGCGGCGCCGTCCGAGGCCACGAGGCGATTCGCGGCCGCGACGCGGGCCCGGGCGGCGGCGTAATCGCCCGAGCGCGCGAGCGAGGCGGTTTCGTGGTAGAGGCTGCGGAGCTGGGTGAAGAAAAAGTTTTCCTGCTCGCGGCTTTTCCCGAGCTCCGCGAGACGCGCGTTCGCGGTGGAACTCAGGGCGGCGAGTTCGGCTCGCAGCGCCCGTTCGCGCTCGGAGTCGGCCGGCGTCGAGGCGGAAGGGCCCTGCCTGCCGAGAGAGGCGAGCTCGGCCTGGATGGCCGCGATGCGCCGGTCGCGCGCGGCGACGGCGCTCGCCGCCGCGCCCCGCACGGCCTCCAGGAGCCGCGACTCCGCCACGAGCTTGGTGGCTGGGGCCCCCAAGACCTTGGCCGGCCCCTCGCGCTCCAGATGCGCGAAGATCGCCGAACCGGCGAGGAGGATCGCGAGGGCCAGACCGTTGACGAGAAGCGGCAGGGCGAGGCCCCGTTTGCGGCGGACCGGCGCGGGGACGAGCGTCATCCGGCCCTGGGTCGACATGAGGCGGTTGATCTCTTCGAGAATGCGCGATCTTTCCTCGGGCGAGATGCCGTCCTCGTCGTTCCGGCCGCGCACTCTGAGTCTCGTCGCCCTCTCGAGGAGCCCCGACATTGAGCCTCTTTCCCCTCTATCGACGATAGCGTATAGAGGGTTTATCGGCAAATTCGCCCTGTCGCCGGAGCGGTCGCGCGACTATAATCGTCTATGTGAAGATCGCACCCCGGATCATCCTGCTTTTCCTTCCGATCGTCGTGGCGCCGATGGCCTTCCAGACCTACAGCTCGGCCGTCTCGGCGCGCGACGGGATCGCGGAGGTGGCCTCCAGTCTGCTCCGCCTGGAGACGGAGGAGCTGCTCCGCTTCGCCGAATCGCAGAGCCGGCTTCTCGGGACGAACGGCCTCGCCTCCTCGCCCGACTACGTCGCGGCCGCCGAGGAGACGGTGGCCGATTTCGCGAAGGGCCTCGCCAGGCGGCCGGGGGAGGAGGTTTTCGCGCTGGGCAAGGGCGGAGCGATCGCCTTTTCGACGGGCGCCGCGTCGTTATCGGCCGCCGACCTCTCCGCGCTGCGGAAGCTGGCCGCGCTCGGCGACGGGTGGAGGGATTTCAGGCTTGCGGAAGCGCCGCGGGTGGCCTACGTCGCCGCCTTCCCGCCCTTCGGCTGGACCTTCTTCGTCACGGAATCGCGCGACGCGTTTTTCGCTCCGGTGACGCGGATCGTGCTGCGGAACGTCGTCGTCGGCGCGGCTTCGGCGGCCGTCGCCGCCGCCCTGCTCGTGGCCTTCGCCGGCTTCATCACGAAGCCCATCCGGCGCGTGGCGCAGAGCATGCACGCCGTGGTCACGACCGAGGACCTGTCGCGGCGGGTCGAGCTCCCCTACGACGACGAGATCGGAGACCTCGGCGACTCCTTCAACGCGATGCTCTCCTCGCTCGAGCATGCGTTCTCGGAGATCAAGTCCTACGCCCTGGACGCGGCCATCGCGCACAAGCGCGAAAACCGCATCCGCAACATCTTCCAGAAGTACGTGCCGCGCCAGGTCATCGACCGATTCTTCGCCTCGCCCGACTCGATGCTCGTCGGGGAGGACCGCGAGATCGCGATTCTCTTCTCGGACATCAGGGATTTCACCGCCTACTCGGAAGGGCTCGACTCGCGGAAGGTCGTCGAATCGCTCAACGAGTACTTCGCGCTCATGGTGGACGCGGTCGCGCGCAACGACGGCACGCCGGACAAGTACATCGGCGACGCGCTCATGGCGTTCTACGGGGCGCCCGCCGACGACGAGGAAAGCGCGGAGCACGCGGTGGCCACGGCCTTCGAAATGCTGCAGGCGCTCGAGGGCTTCAACCGCGCGCAGCTCGAGCGCGGACGGCGCACGCTGAGCATCGGCATCGGGATCAACTTCGGCAGCGCGACCGTCGGGAACATCGGCTCCGAGCGCAAGATGGACTACACGGTCATCGGCGACATGGTCAACCTGGGCTCCCGGCTCGAAGGGCTCACGAAGCACTACCACGAGCCGATCATCGTTTCCGATTCGGTGCGCCTGCGCATCGAAGAGAGGTATCCCTGCAGGATGGTCGATCGGGTGCGGGTGAAGGGACGCGAGGCCTGGCTCGACATCTACGCGCCGCGGACCGCGCTCGGCGAGGCCGAGGAGCGGGGCTGGGGCTTCCACGCCCTCGGCCTCGAGCGCTACTACGCGCGGGCCTTCGTCGAGGCGGCCGAGCACTTCAGGCAGGTCCTCGCCTGCCTGCCGGGGGACCGCGTCGCCGGGATCTACCTCGAACGCTGCACGGCCCTCGTCGCGATGCCGCCCGGGCCGGAATGGCGCGGCGTGATCACCTTCGAGGAGAAGTAGCGAGCCCCGCCGGCGAGCCGGCTTCGAAGACCGGGGCCGCGGAGAGGGCGCACATCGGCGCGCGCCGCGCTTTCAGTCCACCTTGTTCCAGTCGACCGTGTAGCCGATCTTGGAGGCCAGGGCCTGCACGCTCGCGTCGCTGTGGTGGAGCAGGCCGGCGGCTTCCACGGAGATAGTGCCGCCTTTCATCGAATAGAGCCGCGCGACATGGTGCGACGCGGTGAGGACCTGCTCGTCGTGGCCCTTGGCGTCGATGGTCCGGACCGTGCCGTTGCAGGCGCAGACATAGGTGGACGCATCGTCGCACCAGACGCAGAAGCAGGTGCCGCGAACGCCGGCCGAGGCCACGTCGGTCTTGACCACGAAGCTGTCCCGGTCGCCGAGCTGGGCCAGGCCCTTGAGCACCGAGGTCAGGCCGCCTCTCTTGAGCTCGACCTCGGCCGTGATCTTGGAGAAGTCGAAGGATGCGACGGCGTTTTGGCCGACATTCATGATGTTCTTGTCGCCGAACTCGATCTGGCAGGATGAGGAGGGACCCGTCTCGACGCTCACGGTCGTGCCGAGGGTCTGGCCGATCCGAGCGCTCGAGCCGTTCACCGAAACGCTGCCCTCGGTGTACACGACCGTGACCTTCTGCGGCTGGGCGGCAGCCGCGGTCTCAGCCGTTTTTGCGCGCGGGGCGCAGCCGACAAAGGCCAAGGAGAGCAGCGCGAATGCGGCGATCGCCAAACGGATGTTTCTCATGATGCCTGCATCATCGCGTGGTCTCGGCCCGCCGTCAACGCTTTTTTCCGGGCGCCGCGCCGCGGTCGAGTCTTGACCGCCGCCGTCTTTTTCCGGATCCTGGACCCACGCGGCCGAGGATCGGCGCCCGGCGCGCCGCCGAGCCGGCAACCATCAGTAGTCTTCAATCGGAGGTGACTCGAACAGCACAAGTCCAGGACGGAGCCGTCGGCTCCGACGAACCTTCCGGGTTCGCGCGAACCTTCGGGCTCGCGACATCCCCATCACCGATGGATCACCCCGAGTCCCCGCTCCTACAGGAGGTCCGCGTTGCGCGCCACAGGGCGACGCCGGCCGGCCCAGGGACGGAGGACCGATAGGCCGGTTTCGAAAGGGGCCGACCTCCCGTGTTTGGAAAGGAGTATCCATGAACGACGCCATACTCAGGACGCCGCCGGCCGAGAACGAGCCGGTGCTGTCCTACGCTCCGGGAAGCCCGGAGCGAACGCTCCTCAAGGCCGAAATCGACAGGCTTCTCGCGCAGGACTTCGACATTCCCTGCATCATAGGCGGCAGGGAAGTGCGGACGGGCGTGACCTCTCCCATCGTCAGGCCCGACGATCTTTCCCGCCCGCTGGGACGCTTTCACCGGGCGGGCGAGGCCGAGGCGGGGATCGCCGTCGACGCGGCCCTCAAGGCCAAGGCCGAGTGGGAGGACATGGGCTGGGAGGAGCGGGCCGCCGTGTTCCGGCGGGCCGCGGCGCTCATCGCGGGCAAGTACCGCCCCGCCATCGTCGCCTCCACCATGCTCAACCAGTCCAAGACCGTCCACCAGGCCGAGATCGACGCGGCCTGCGAGGTCGTCGACTTCCTGCGCATCAATCCGCGCTTCATGGAGAGCCTCTACTCCCAGCAGCCGCAGAGCGGCCGGGACGAGTGGAACCGCGTCCAGTATCGGCCGCTCGAGGGTTTCGTCTACGCCGTGACGCCCTTCAACTTCACCTCGATCGCGGCCAACCTCCCCACCGCCCCCGCCATGATGGGGAACGTCGTCGTGTGGAAGCCGGCCTCGACCTCGGTCCTCTCGAACTGGTTCCTCATGAAGATCTTCGAGGAGGCCGGGCTGCCGCCGGGTGTGATCAATTTTCTGCCGGGCAACGGCGGGACCATCTCGAAGGTCGCGCTCGCCCGGCCGGAGTTCGCCGGACTGCACTTCACCGGTTCGACCAACGTGTTCAACTCGCTGTGGCGGCAGGTGGCCGACAATCTCTCGATCTACCGCTCCTATCCCCGCGTGGTCGGCGAGACGGGCGGCAAGGATTTCATCTTCCTGGATCCGAGCGCGGATCGGGAGGTCGCGCTCGTCGCGGCCCTGCGGGGCGCCTTCGAATACCAGGGGCAGAAATGCTCGGCGGCCTCGCGCCTCTACGTCCCCTCAGGCCTGGCCCCGGAATTCCTCGATAATCTGGGCGCTGAGATCGAGTCGATCAAGATGGGGCCGACCACGGACTTCCGCAATTTCATGGGAGCGGTGATCGACGAGACTTCCTTCGGCACCATCATGCCCTACCTCGGGCGCGCCTGCTCGGCCTCGAGCGCCTCCTGCGGCCTCAAGCTCCTGGCCGGCGGCACGGGCGACAAATCCGCCGGGTACTTCATACGGCCGACGCTGCTCCTCGCCGAGGACCCGCGCTACGAGACGATGGAGAAAGAGCTCTTCGGGCCGGTGCTCAGCGCCTACGTCTACGACGAGGGCGACCTGGAGGCCGCCTATCGTCTCGTCGACACGACCTCGCCCTACGGACTCACGGGAGCGGTCATCGCGAACGATCGCGGGGCCGTCGTGCGCGCCCTCCACGCCCTGCGCCACGCGGCGGGCAATCTCTACGTCAACGACAAGCCCACCGGGGCGGTGGTGGGGCGCCAGCCCTTCGGCGGGATGCGCGCCTCGGGCACGAACGACAAGGCCGGCAGCATCCTCAACCTGATCCGCTGGACGAGCGCCGGCGCGGTGAAGGAGAACTTCGACCCGCCGAGGTCCTGGGGCTATCCCTTCATGGATGAGGAGTAGCCCGGAGCCGCTCCGGGGTCGGCGCCGGCGGGCTTGCTACGACGGCGGCCCCGCCGTGCGGCCCCCGCATGGCCCGAGGCGGATCGGGCTTCCTACGGCGGCGGGCCCCGGCGCCTGGTCCGCGGCGCGGGAGGCTCAAGCCCGGAGCTGGCGCCCGAGCATGAGGATCGCCTCGAGGACGGCCCCGCCGACGGCGCGCGACTTGTCCGAGACGGTGAAGCAGTTCTGCCGCCGGCCGCGCGGATCGACGTCGGCCACCTTGAAGCCCGGCGTCACCTCCAGGCCCGGATGGAGCATGCCGCGGACGACCCCGCCGAGGGCCGAGCGTATCTCGGCCCGCTCGGCCCCTTCGACCGCCGCGACGACCTCGCCGGGGGCGACGCTGTCTCCTATGTCGCACAACGCGACGAACTGCCCCGCCGACGCCGCGCGGACGACCCGCTCGGAGGCGGCCCCGCCGATCTCGCCGGGGACGGCGGTGTCGGGCGCGGCGGCGCCCTCCAGGATGACGCGGCCCAGGTCGTGGCCGCGGTTGGTCTCGACCACCGCGTCGGCGTCGACGCCGGCGACGAAGCCCGGCCCCAGGGCGACGACGACGGGCGCCAGGCCCCGGCGCGTGCCGAGGTTGCGCTTGGCAAGGATGGCGTCCACGAGGGCGGCCGGGTCCAGGATGCCGATCGACGAGCCTTCCGGATCGACGAGGACGGGCACGACCTTGTCGACCGCGAGCGCCAGGGCCTCGTCGATCGTCCCGACCAGGCAGGCCTCCACGTCCTCGACCCGAGTCCGCCCCTCGTAGACCGCCTCCGACAGCGACACGGTCCGGCGGATCGCCGTGGGCTTTTCGGTCTCCAGGGCGATCACGCGGAATCCTGAGCGCACCAGGCGCACGATGCAGCCCGTGGCGAGATCGCCCGCTCCGCGCACGACGACGAGTCGATTCATCCGAGTCATTCCCTTTCCGCGGGACGGTGCATGGCGCGACCTCCCCGAGCCTCGTCAGTATATCCTTTGAAGGCCCGGATGGGGAGGTAGTGTGCTGTCCGTCGGACTGCGTCCCGGCCTGCGGAGGCGCAGGACCCGGCCGGCGGGCGCGGCGAAGCGACAGCAGGCCACCGCATCGACTGCCGGGAGCGGCTCCGGCTCGGCGCCTGCGAGCGGCTCCGCGGGGGCCGGCAGGGTGGAGCGCGCCGCTTCGGCCGGGGTTCCGGCTCGGCGCGCCGGGGCGAAGGCGTCGAGGAGCGCCTCGAGCTCGTCGCGGGAGAGGAGCTCGGCCTTGTTGAGGGCGACGAGCCGTCGCGCTCCGGGCGGCGCGGCCTTGAACAGCCCCTCGGGCGCGGCGGCGAGTCGGGCGAGGTGCCGCGCCGTGATCGACTCGCCCGTCCGAGCCCCGACGAGCTTCGCGAAGAGCCCGCTCCGATGAACCGTATCCGCCCCTATCGGCGCGCCGAGACAGTCGAGGCCCACGCAGCCCACGACGAGGTCGGCGCAGCTCGGCACGACCGGCTCATCCGGGCCGGGCGCCTTGACCGGCAGCCTGCGCGCCCCGTCGGCCTCGACGAGAATGTGGTCGAAGGCGTCCGAGAGGGCGCAGAGCGCCTCGGGCGAGACGCCGCGAAGCTTGCCCTCATCGGGCAGGGGCTCGGCCGCGAGGAGGATGATCTTCCCCGGCGAAGCCAGGGCGCGGACCCTGTCGAGAGCCGCGGCGCGACGAGCGTCGAGGCCGGGGGCGGGCGGCGTCGAACCGCCGGCAAGCTCGGCCGAGGCCGCCGCGCCCCGGCCGGCGTTCGGCATCGGCAGCGGGGCGAGCTCCGGCGCCAGCTCGATGCGGGCGAGCGGTCGCCCGCCCTCGAGGCGCGGATCGTAGATCTTCGTCGTGGTCGAGACGAGCACGCGCGAGCCGCGCGCGGCGAGCTCCTCGGCCAGGGCGTAGAGCGCGCTCGTCTTGCCGCCGGCCCCGACGAAGGCCGAAAGGAAACCGCGGCCCGGCCGCCCTTCCGCGCCGGCTCCGCGGCCCGGAGCCCCTCGGGAATCCGCGCCGCGACCTCCGGGGAGGCTCAGAAGCTCCAGGACGAGATCGGACAGCTCCATCGCCTAGACGCGCCGGCGGCGGCGATCGGCCTCCATGGCCGCGAGGGCCGGCGAGCCGCGCCGCACCGCGATCATCTCGGCGAGGATGGAGACGGCGATCTCCTCCGGCGTCTCGGCGCCGATGTCCACCCCCACGGGTGAAAAGAGGGCCTCGACGCGAGCGCGGTCGAAGCCTTCGGCGACGAGCTGCTCGAAGATCATGCGGACCTTGCGCCGCGAGCCGATGAGGCCGGCGTACTTGTACTCGCGTCCGAGGATGGCGCGCGTGCAGTCCAGGTCGCTCAGGTGGCCGGGGGTGACGACGAGGACGTAGGTCGATGGCCCGAAGGGGAAGCCCGCGACGAGCTCCGCGAAACGGCCTTCGCGCGTCTCGACGCCCGCGGGGAAGCGGTTCGCCGAGGCGAACTCCGGGCGGTCGTCGGCGATGGCGACCCTGAAGCCGAGGTCGACGGCGAAGCGGGCCACGGCCCTGCCGACGTGGCCGCCGCCGAGCACGAGGAGACGCTCGGGAGGCGGCACGGGATCGAAGAACCAGTCCCGGGCCCCGCTCAGCGAGGCTTGGCCCGAGGCTGCGGCCGCCGCGGCCGCAGCGGCGAGCGCGGGAAGGTCCGCCGCGGCCGCCGAAACGGCGCTCGCTTCGGACCTGGAGGCCGGGGGCTCCGCGCCGCCGGCGACGAGGGTGCCCTTGGCGTCGAACACCGCGGCGCAGCGTGGCCGGTCCCGCCCGCGGAAGACGGCGAGCACGGCGATCTTTCCCGCGTCCAGGGCCGCGGCCGCCGCGCCGAACGACGAAGCGTCCGCGACATATTCGAGCCAGAGTTCGGCGACGCCTCCGCAGACCGGCGTCGAGCCGATCGCCGCCTCCCCGGTGAGCTCGACGGTCAGGCAATCCGATCGCCGCTCGGCCAGGCAGACCCCGGAGCGCTCGATGGCCCGGGCTTCGACGACGCCCCCTCCGACGGTGCCGAGGGTCGACCCGTCCGGCAGGACGAGCATCTTCGAGCCGGCGTGCCGCGGCACGGAGCCGGTCGCGGCCGCCACGGTGACGAGCACGGAGCCGCGGTGCTCCGCCGCGGCCTTCACGATGTCGAAACTCATTGTGACTCCTTCCTGATCGGCCAGCGCAGTTCGAGCCGCGCCCCTTCGACGCAGCCGTCGCCGTCGGCCTTCTCGAATCGTATCGTCCCGTCCATCTGGCGCGCCAGGGCGCGGATCATCGTGAGCCCCAGGCCTTCGCGGGCCTCGGGCGCTTCGGTGTCGAAACCGGGTCCGTTGTCCTCGACCACGAGGCGGTACTCGCCGTGGGCGGCTTCGAGTTCGAGGCTGATGACCGGGTCCCGGCAGACGCCGACGGAGTGCTTGATCGAGTTGTTGAGCGCCTCGTTGACGATGAGTCCCAGGGGCGTCGCGTCTTCCGGGTCGAGGAGCCGACCTCCCACGCGGACCGTGTGGATCATTTCGACGCCCATGTCCCGGTAGCTGGCGGCGAGGTTGCCGATGAGAGCGTCCAGGTAGCTTGCGGGGTCGACCGCCAAGGTCCCTTCCTTGGGGCCGTAGAGCTGCTCGTGCACGAGGGCTATCGCGTGGATCCGCTCCACGAGCCGGTCGATCGAGGCGAGGAAATCCGGATCGCGGGAGCGGCTGCGCTGAAGCTGGGCTATGCTCTTGATCACCGCCAGATTGTTCTTGACGCGATGGTTGAGCTCCTTGAGGAGGATGTCCTTCTCCTGGAGGGCCTCGGTCAGCTCGCCCTCCGCGGCCGAGCGCCCGCGCAGCTCGGTCTCGTACATCCGGAAGTTATGCGCCACATAGCCGAGCGAGAAGCCCAGGACCGCGCCGAAGCACTCGGCGATGAGCTTGTTGGCCGGGGAATACTCGGGATGCCCGAGCAAGTGGAAGAGCAGGAGATTCGCCGGCAGCCCGAGCGCTCCCGCCGCGAGGCCGCCGGGCACGGAAAAGCCCAGGGCCGCCACCAGCACCGGCAGGGCCACGAAGTAATTGCTCGAGATGGCCAGGTCGTCGCCGAGGCCCAGCACGATGGCGGCGTAGGCGGCGACGGAGACGGCGAGACTGAGGCCTCGGTATCGGGTGAACAGGAGGTGGTGCAGCCGATTGACGGGTCGGTCGAGGATCGAAGCGATCCGCGACCTCCCTTCGCCCGGGACGGGCGCCGCGGAATATCCCTCCGTGTCTCGAGACATGCGAGAAGAGTAATCCCTGATCCGGAAAAAATCACGCTAAAACCGCGCGGCTTTCATATCCATGCTATACTCGGCCGCATCGGAGGACGCACTCATGGCGCGGATCCTGATCGTCGAGGACGAACCCATCGTCGGAATGCAGCTTCAGGAGAGCCTGGAAGAGGCCGGCCACTCCGTGCCCGAGGTCGTCGATTCGGGCGATGCGGTCATGGGCGCCGTCCTCGCCCACAAGCCTGATCTCATCATCATGGACATCAACCTCAGGAGCTTCATCGACGGCGTGGACGCCGCGGCCAGGGTGCGCCTCGTGAGCGAGGTGCCCATCATCTTCCTCACCGCCTATCCGAGCCAAGGCAGCCAGGATCGGGCCATCGCGACCAAGCCCGCGGCCTACCTGCTCAAGCCCATCAACGACCGACAGCTCCTGGACAGCGTGGATCTGGCTCTCTCTCCCCGGCCGGACGGCCGCTCCGGCCGCGGCTGAACGCCGATCCGAGCGCGGCTGAACGCCGATCCGAGCGCGCGGGAAACGTTTGCCTCCGGCGAAGAGGGCTTTGACCTTCCCGGGTCTCCTGCGTATCTTTGGCGCTATGATCAAGCTCACGCGAGAAGACTGCATGACCGCCATCGAAAACGGCGACTTCGGACCGGGCATCGTCGGGTCCGCGCCCGCCGTCGCCGTCGTGCTCACGCAGAGTTGGTGTCCTCAGTGGGGGTGGATGCGGCGCTACCTGGAAGGCCTGCCGGCCAGGGCGGACTTCGAGGTGTTCTGGCTCGAATACGACCGCGAGGATTTCTTCGAACGCTTCATGGTCTTCAAGGAAGACGTCTACGGCAACCGCGAAGTTCCTTATGTGCGCTACTATCGCGACGGGCTGTTGCTCAAGGAAAGCAATTTCATAGACCAGCGGGGCTTCCTGCGCCTGGCCGGCGTGGCGTGAGCCGGCGGAGACTGCGCCGCGCCCGGCCGACCCGTACGGGGCCGGGGGCGCCGCGCCAGGAGCCTCCGCCGCGGCGGTCGGACCAGGCGCCGGCTTGACAGGCCGCGGCCGGCGGATAGACTGGCACGGATGAAGAAGTTTCAGCCGCGCGGCGCAGCGCGGCCATCTGCCGCGGCGGCGCTGCGCGGGGTCGCGGCCCTGGCCTGTCTCCTCGTCTTCGCCGGCTGCGCCCAGCGCACCCTGGACCTGGGTTTCATCGGCGACCTCACGGGCAAGCAGTCCGAGCTGGGCGTGTCGGGGCGCGACGGCGCCCTGCTCGCGGTCGAGCAGGCGAACGCCCGGCGCGAGTTCGGCCGCACGACGTTCCGGCTCGTCGCCGAGGACGACCGCGACAGCCCCGACGCCTTCCGTTCCGCCGTCGACGCCTTGGTCGCGGAGAAGGTACCGGCGGTCGTGGGCCCGTACACGAGCGCCATCGCCGAGCTGGCCTCGGCCGAGACGAGGCTCCTCTTTGTATCGCCCACGGCCAGCGCCTCGAGCCTGGCCGGCCGGGACGACATGCTCCTGCGTCTCATGAGCTCGAGCTCGGGCGGGGCCGAGGGCCTGGGCCGCGCGGCGGCTACGGAGTTCCACGCCGCGACGGCCGCGATTCTCTACGACGCCGACAACGGGCTCTACGCCAGGGACTTCATCGCCTCCTTCCGCTCCGCCTACGAGGCCGCGGGAGGCAAGGTGGTGGCCCTGCGATCCTATTCGTCCTCCGACCGAAGCGTCCAGTTCGCGCCCCTCCTCGAAAAACTCCTGGCCCCGCGCCCCGCCGCCCTCCTCGTCATAGCCACGGGCTTCGACACGGCCCTCGTGATCCGCCGCGCCAAGCAGCTGGAGAGCGGCATCCGCACGCTCACCTCGGGCTGGGCCGCCACGACCGACTTTCTGCGCTACGGCGGCTCCGCGATGGACGGCACCATCTTCGAACAGCAGTTCGACCCGGCCAGCCGGGCTCCGGCCTATCTCGCCTTCGTCGCGGCCTACCGCTCCCGCTTCGGCTCGACGCCCAGCTTCAGCTCGATGTACTCCTACGACGCCGCGTTCGTCCTCATGCGCGCGATGGCGAAGGGAGCCGACTCGCCCCGGCGGATCAAGCAACGGATACTCGCCGCTCCGCTGGTCCACGGCCTTCAGGCCGACTACCGGCTGGACGCCTTCGGCGACGTTGTGCGAAAGAACAGTCTGTTCGTGGTGCGCGGAGACGGATACCGCGCCCTGCCATGAGCGGCGGGCCATCCGGAGGAGGAGCCCGAGGCCCCCGCGCCGCGCGAAGCGCAAGATTCGGCATGCGGGGCTACCTCCTCCTCCTCGTCGCCCTGGCCATCGTGGCGCCCTTCGCGGTGTACCTGGGCCTGGCCGCGGTCGTCTCCCAGACCTTCTTTCGCGGCGAATTCGCCTCCCGGGGCGAGGCCGTCGTCCAGGGTGTCGCCGAGAGCACGACGACCTTCGTCCGATCGGCCGAGATCTTCGTCGAGGCCGTCGCCATGGACGGCCGGCTCCTGCGGGGGCGCGAACCGGCGCGGCTCCGCGCCCATCTCCAAGAGGAACTGTCGCTCAACCCCGACTTCGAGTCCTTCGCCTGGATCGACGGCCGAGGCGTCCAGCTCGCCTCCTACCCGCCCGACCCCAATGTCGACGGCCTCGATCTCTCCGATCGGAGCTTCACGCGCATCGCTCCCGGGAAGCCCTTCGTCTCCGATTCCCACATCTCCCTCTCGAGCGGGCATCCCGTGGTGTCCATCGCCTTCCGCCTGGAGCCGCGGGGCGACATCATCCTCGGATCGCTCGACCTTTCCCGGCTGTCCTCCTTCGCCAACCACGCGGGCGGGCCCGGCTGGCGGCTCTCGATCCTGGATCGCACCGGAACGATCGTCGCCGACCGCGATCAGCGGCTCGTCCTGGAGCGGGTGAACATCGGCAACGTCCTGCCGCCGGGAGGGCGGACGGGCCCCCTGCGCCTCAAGGCGAACATGGCCGGATCGGCCGACGGCCGGCGGTCCATAGCCTTCGCCCAGCTGCTGCCGGCCTTCGGATGGCACGTGCTGGCTTCCTACGACGAGGGCGCCTTCTACGGCCTCCTGGACCGGGCGCTGTACCTGGCCGTGGCGGCCGCCCTCGCGGCCTTCGCCATATTCGGGTTCATAGCGCTCAGCATGGCGCGGCGCGTCTTCGGCGACCTGGACGCCCTGCGCTTCGGCGTGCGGGCCATCAGCGACCGCCGCTACGGCGAGGCCGGTCTCGAGCCGACCTTCGCCGAGTTCCACGAGCTCCTGATGGACGTGCGCTCGATGGAGTCGGCCGTCGAGGAGCGCGAGGCGCAGCTGGCCGGCATGGTGCGCCAGCGCGACACGCTCCTTCGCGAAGTCCATCATCGTGTCAAGAACAACATGCAGATCGTGTCGAGCCTCCTCTCGCTCCAGAAGGACGCGCTGGAAGACTCGGCCGCCGCCGCCGCGCTCGCCGACTCGGTGGCCCGGGTCCAGGCCCTGGCGCTCATGCACGAGTTCCTCTACCGCGGAGGCGACTTCGCGAATGTCGACCTGGGCGAGTATTTCCAGGAGCTATGCGCCTTCCTGGTCTCGGCCTACGGCTCCTCCGGCGTGGAGGTCGTCATCGCCGGAGACCAGGTCTCGCTCGACATGGATCGCGCCATCCCCCTGGGGCTCGTCGTGACCGAGATAGTCTCGAACTCGCTCAAGCACGCCTTCACGGGGCGGGATCGGGGCCGCATAGCGATTTCGATAGCGGCGAACGGCGGCGAGGTGTCGATCGAAGCCTCCGACGACGGCCCGGGTTTCGTCGTCCAGAGCGGGGGGCGCTCGCTCGGTCTGGTCCTCATCGATACGCTGATGTCCCAGCTCGGCGGAAGCATGACGAGGACCACCTCGGGCGGAACTGTCTACCGCCTGGGCCTGTCCCGCCGGGAGTGAACCGGTCCGGTCCATTTTCCGGCGAGCCTGCGCAGCGACAGCAGCCTCGCGAAGGCGCCCGAGAGCGCCAGGCCCGCCGCTATGGCGCCCGCGGCCTGGAGCGTCGCGAGCCCTGTGGTCAGCGCGTTCCAGGTCTGGCCCTTCACCGAGGCGAGCATCGTGTAGTACATGCCGCCGCCCGGCACGAGGGGAATGATGGCGCAGACGATGTAGACCGAGGCCGGGCGCCTCAGGAAGGCGGCCACGAACTCGGCCCAGAGCCCGATGACCGCGGCCGCCGCGAAGAGGCCCACCGCCTGCGCGGCGGTGACCGAGGAGACGAGCATGTACACGGCCCAGCCCAAGGCGGCGCCCAGGGCCGCGATCGGCACGTCGCGCCGCCTCAGGTTGAAGAGCAGCGCGAAGCCGGCCGTCGCGACCGCCGCCCACAGCGGTTCGAGGGGGGCGGGCATCAGAGAGCCCTTCCCGCGAGGAGGTTCCACAGCTGGTAGGCGCCGCCGGCGCCGATGGAGATGGCCGCGGCCGACATGAAGGCGTCGGCCCCGCGCGACACGCCCGACACGAGGTCGCCCCCGATGGTGTCGCGTATCGCGTTCGTGATGGCGACCCCGGGCACGAGGAGCATGATGACCCCGATGATAGTCCCGTCCGCGCTGGTGGCGAGTCCCAGGCTGCGCGCGAAGAGGCAGAGGATCGTGGCCCCGGCCGCCCCGAGGAGATTGGCCACGAAATCGGGAATGGCGCGGCGGGCGAAGAAGCGGGTGAGGCGCGACAGGCCCGCGCCGACCGCTCCGGCGACGAGGGCGTCGTTCCAGGCTCCGCCGAAGAGCAGGGTGAAGAAGCCGGTGCCCGCGGCGGCGGCCAGAAGGGACACGAGGGGCGGCCTGCCCTCCATGCGCTCGACCTGATCCAGCTCGGCGGCGGCCCCGGCGAAGTCGAGCTCGCCCGATCGCGTGCGGCGGGTGAGCGCGTCGATGCGGGCCACGCGCTCCAGGTGCATGGAGCGCCGGGTCACCCGCCGCACGATGGAGTGCGCCTTGCCGTCGAAGCCGACGAAGGAGAGCACGATGACCGTGGGAGTCGCGAAGCATTCGGCCTCGACGCCGTCGAGGGCCGAGGCGAGGCCGACGGCCGTCTCCTCGGCGCGGTAGGTCTCGCCCCCGCTTTCGAGCACGATGCGCGCCGCGTCGGCGGCGAGGAGGAGTATGTCTTCGGGAGCGATGGGCCGGGTGGGGCTCGTCATGGCGCTCGTTTCGGGTGCGGCTTCAGTAGATGTAGCGGACCACGAGGCTGCCGCCGAAGATGCCCTGGTCGAAGAAGGACAGGCCCGTGCCGGCCCAGAGGTTGAAGATGGGCCAATAGGCGAGCGCCTCGAAGCCGAAATCGATGTGCCTGGTCAGCGTGTAGAACACCCGCGCCAGGGTGCTGGGCATGAGGAAGCGGCCGTCGCTCCAGAAATAGCTGTTTATCGCGTCGACATCGGAGGAAGGCACGCCGCTCACCGCCACGAAACCGTAGCGGGCGTTGATCGCCAGGCCGGCGCCGAAGCTCACTTTCCAGGGAGGCTTCACGTCGAGACTGTAGACGACCGGCGCGTTGAGGAGGATGCCGAACACGAAGGCTTCCCGGTCTCCGATGTCGGCGAGGACCGCCGGGCCGACGCCGTTGAACCATTGATAGTTGGCGAAGTAGAAGTCCGCGGCGGGCACGAAGGACCAGCGCGAGCCCGGCTCGAAGGGCAGGGTCAGCCCCACGCCGAGAATATTCGTGACGAGACTGCTGGAGCCCGCGCTCGTGGACGGGGCGAGATTGAGATCGGTGACGACCCCCAGATCGAACTGGATCGCCGTGATCGGTCCGAGGGCGTGGAGGGCGCCGGCCGAGGAGAGCGCCCCGGCGAGGGCGAGGGCGGCAAGTTTCGATCGCATGGCTATCTAACTATACCGCGGGCGGGCGCCGAGCGCCACAGGCGCAGGGCCGCGGGCCAAGGGCGCCGCGGGCCGGTGGCGTCAGCGTACCGGGGCGCTGACACTAGCCCCCGGTTCACGGCACCGCGGCGACCACCAGTCCCGCCGCCCGCAGATCGCGGACGACATCAACCCAGAGCGAGCCGCGCAAAGCACCCTTCAGGCCGTCTCGCTCCTCGGCCTCCTCGATGATCACAGCCCCGCGTTGAAGTACGTTCAGTCGCATCACAGCCAGTCCTCCTTTTCGTCCGTGGGTGCAGACTCAATAACCTCCTCGGTAG
>JAJXZP010000217.1 GCA_021779995.1 bacterium
GATGGACGGGGTGGAGGCCACCGGGAAGATACTCGCCGCCCTTCCCGCCACCAAGATCCTCATTCTTTCCACCTATGACGAAGACGAGAATGTGCGAAAGGCCCTGGGTTTCGGGGCGGCGGGTTACCTGCTGAAGGACATTTCCCCCACCGAGCTCATCGCGAGCATCCGGGCCCTCAAGGGCGGGGCCATGCAGATTTCGCCGCATGTCGTCGGCAAGCTCATGCGGAGCATCGTGGACGAGAGCCCCTCGCGGCCCGATCGCGGAGAGGGCGACATCGAGGGCTTCGAGACGCTCACGAGGCGCGAGCGGGAGGTCTTCTCGCTCATCGCCACGGGCTGCGACAACGCGCAGATCTCCGATTCGCTCCACCTGGCCGAGCACACCGTCCGCAACCACGTCAGCATGATCTACTCGAAACTGGGAGTGCAGGATCGTTTCCAGATCATTCAAATGGCCAACCGCATCCGCTACCACGAGTGAAGCGTGAAGGCGTGACAATTGTCCCGATCAAATCGTGATTCCTGTCTCTTGCGGATACGGCCGACCGGGTCCACTGTAAGGCCGCGCCACAAAGTGGCGAAGCGTTCGTAGGCAGGAGGCTTCACGTGAAGAAAAGAATGTTCATCGTACTTGCGCTGGTCGCGACCCTGGTCGTCGGCCTCTCCGCGCAGAAGAAGTTGACGGTCTGGTGCTGGGACCCCAACTTCAACGTCTACGCGATGAAGCAGGCGGCGGCCGTCTACAACAAGACCCATCCCAAGGTCACGATCGAAATCGTCGACATGGCCCAGGACATCGAGGCCAAGATCATCTCCGGCCTCCAGGCGGGCGGCGCGGGTCTGCCCGACATCGCCCTCTTCCAGGACTTCCGCATCGAGCAGTTCCTCCACGATTACCCGAAGGCATTCGTCGACCTCAAGGCCGCGGGCGTGGACTACTCGAAGTTCGCTGCCTACAAGGTCGGTCCGATGACCGTCGGCGACCACGTCTACGGCATCCCCTTCGACACGGGCTCCACCGGGCTCTGGCTCCGCACCGACTACATGAAGGCCGCCGGCCTCAATCCGGATGACTATATGGGCAAGGATCTGACCTGGTCCGATGTCATCAAGCTCGGGGAGACGGTCAAGGCCAAGACCGGCAAGCCGCTGCTCGCCTACCAGAGCGACAACTTCGACATGCTCCGCATCGTGGTCCAGTCCACGGGCGGCCAGTTCTTCAAGCCCGACGGCTCCCTCGATCTCCACAGCCTCGCCTTCGAGAAGTCCCTGGCCCTCTTCAAGGAACTCAACGACAAGGGCCTGCTCTACCCGGTCGTGGGCTGGTCGGACTGGATCAACGCGATCAACAGCGACAAGAGCGCGGGCTTCCTCAACGCGATCTGGATGGTCGGCAGCGTCAAGTCGCGCCCCGCGAACGCCGGCAAGTACATGATCATCCCGACCCCGAGGATCGAGGGCGTCCCCGGCGCGGCCAACGCCTCCAACAACGGCGGCTCGAGCTGGTACGTCTTCTCCTCCAGCCCGAACAAGGCCCGCGCCGTCGACTTCCTCAAGTCGGTCTGGGCGACCGACACCCCCGACAACGAGGCCTTCTACAATGAGATCCTCAAGGGCGCGGGCGCCATGGGCACCTTCCTCCCCTGCCAGACCGGCTCGAACTACACGGCCCCCGACGACTTCTTCTATAAGAGCCAGCCCATCTACAAGGACTTCGCCGCGTGGATGAAGGATGTTCCCGTGCTCAGGTACACGCCCAATTACGTGCCCATGCGCGACGCCGTGGCGCACGCGACGCTCGGCTACTTCCAGGGCAAGTACAAGACGATCGACGAGACGATCTCGGCGGCCGAGGCCGAGTACAAGCAGGTGATGGGTCAGTAGGACCTTCACCGACGTAGAACGGGCTTCCGTGGCTCCGCCGACATCGCGGCGGGGGCGGAAGCCCTTTTTGAACCCTAGCTCAACAGGAGCCTCCCGTGGAAAAGCGAGGAATCTACCAGCGATACCTGAACCGTTTCGGATGGTTCTGTGTCGCCCCCGCGATGGCATTCTTCACGCTGTTCATGCTCTATCCGATCCTCTCGTCGCTCTACTACGTGACGCGCAGGTGGAAGGGCATGTCGAACACCTTCATCGGCCTCGGCAATTTCGTGCGGATGGCCCATGACACGATCTTCCAGGATGCCCTGGCCCACAATTTCTTCTTTCTGGTCATCCAGGTGCCCCTGATGATCTTCCTCGCCCTCATGCTCGCGACGCTGCTGAATCAGGGCATCAAGCGATTCCGCGGCGCCGTCAGGCTCGCCATCTTCCTGCCCGCCGTCACCTCGCTCGTCGTGGTGTCCGTGCTGTTCAGGGTCCTTTTGCAGACGAACGGCCTCCTGAACAACATCATGATCCAGGCCCACCTCATCACGACGCCGATCGGCTGGCTGACGGACGCCTTTTGGGCCAAGATCACCATCATCCTCGCGATGACCTGGCGCTGGACCGGCTACAACATGGTCTTCTTCCTCGTGGGCCTCCAGAGCATCGACACCGAGATCTACGAGGCGGCGGAGGTCGACGGAGCCTCCAAGGTGCGGCAGTTCTTCACGATCACGATCCCGCTGCTCGTGCCGGTCATCCTCTTCTCCGCGGTCACCTCCACGAGCGGCACGATGCAGCTCTTCGACGAGCCCAACATCCTGACCTGGCAGGGAGGCCCGGCCAACGCGACCATGACGGCGGCCCTGTACATCTACCGGCAGGCTTTCTTCGTCAACGCCGATTTCGGCTACGCGACGGCCATGTCCTACGTGGTGGTCCTGATCTCGGGCATCTTCGCCTTCGTCCAGATGCGCCTGCTCGGCGAGAGGAGGGCCAAATGAGCGTGACCCGCAGGTGGTCCGCCGGACGGATCCTCGTCATCCTGATCCTGGCCCTGGCCGCGGTCATCAGTGTCTTCCCCTTCTACTGGATGATCGTCGGCACTACCTTGAATCCCAACGACGTGCTCCGCGGCATACTCGTACCCGGCCGCGATTTCGTCTCGAACTGGCTCCAGGCCGTCAAGAACTACAACCTTCCCCTGTTCTTCTTCAATTCGCTGAAGATAGCCGTGCTCACGGTGGTCTTCGGCCTCGTCGTCAACGGCCTCGCGGCCTTCGGCTTCGAGAAGTACCCGTCCAAGGCGCGGGACAAGGTCTTCGGCGTGCTGCTTCTGACCCTGATCATCCCGCAGATAGCCCTCGTCATCCCGATGTTCAGGATGTTCGCCTTCTTCGACCTCCTCAACACCCACGCCGCTATCATCCTGCCCTCGATCATGTCGGTCTTCATAATTTTCTTCATGCGGCAGAACTTCAAGATGTTTCCCACCGAGATCATGGAGGCGGCGCGCGTCGACGGGGCGGGCGAGTTCAGCATTTTCGTCCGCATCGTCACGCCCTCCATGCAGGCCACCTACGCCTCGGCGGCGATCTATCTCTTCCTCGGCCAGTGGAACTCCTATCTCTGGCCGCTGATAACCATTCTCACCGACACCAAGAAGACGCTGCCGATCGCGATGGCCTCGATGATGAACGCCTACACCATCGAGTACGGGGCCCTCATGGTGATCGTCTGCATCTCGGTGCTGCCCGTGCTCGTCCTCTTCCTCTCGATGCAGAAGCAGTTCGTGGCCGGCCTCCTCGGGTCGGTGAAGTAGAGCCGCCCGGAGGGTCGGGCCGAACGCCAAGGAGACTACCGCCATGAGCAAGGACCTATTCCACGGAACGACGCCCTGGGAAAGCCCGGAGCTTTCCGGCCTGGGCCGGCTCGGCATGCGCAGCCCGCTGCTGCCCTGGGCCGACGCCGAGTCGGCGAGGGTGGCGGCCCGGCTCGGGCCCTCGGGCGCCGCGGCGGGCTGGGCCGCAGCGTCAGCGCGAGGCGCGG
>JAJXZP010000108.1 GCA_021779995.1 bacterium
GGGCGGCCAGCTCGCGGCCCGCCCGCTCCGAGACGGGCAGCTCGCGGCGGGCCAGCGGCCGGAACCGGCCTTCGCCCGCCCAGGCGACGACGTTTTCGCCCCCGCGCGTGACCAGATAGGCGCCGACTCCGCTTCGCTCGAAGAAGTCGAAGGCGGCGGGGAGCGAGGCCGCGCCGGAAAGCCGCAGCGCCTCGTCGCGGTCCATGATGAGCAGGTCGCAGTTCTCGTACGAGACGGCGGGCCCCGGGGAGGAAGAGTCGCTCGGGGGGCCGAGAGGCCAGGGCGCGGCGGGATTGCGCCGCTCGTTGCGGAAATCGAAGACGGTGTTGACCACGGTGAGGGCGCCCCTGGCCTTGGCCGCGCTCAATAGCTCGGGCAGGGCGTCGTGCAGGGGCGGGACCAGTCCCGTGCCGCCGAGGGCGACGATGTCGGCCGAGAGGAAATCCGGCCCGAGCTCGGCCGGGCTGCAGCGCTCGGCCACGCCGAGATCGTTGACGAAGCATCGTTCGCCGCGCCCGCCGTCCCACTCGGGATCGGAAAAGACGAGGGTCGAAGGCGTCCGGCCCGGAGCCTGCCTCAAGGACGCGAGATTTACCGGGGTGCGTCCGAGCATGGCCAGCAGCCGTCCGCCCAGGGCGTCGTCGCCCCTCACCCCGTGGAACTCGACCTTGACATCCTCCCCGGCGAGCATCTGGGCGGCGTGGATGAGGGCCACGATGGAGGGGCCGCCGATGTTTTCGGCCGCGCTCGCCTGGCCGCCTGCGAGCTCGGCGAGCGCCTCGGCCAGAGGCCGAGGCCGGCGCCCCGCCGCCGCGTCGGCCCGGGCGAGGAAGCGCTCGGCTCCGTCCGCGAACACGAGGCGGCCGGGCGCGAGGCCGCCGTCGCCGTCGACTCGGGAGCGCAGGGCCTCGAAGGCCGCGGAGGAGAAATCCACCTTCGGGTAGAGAATGTCCATGAGGCAGCAACCCGCCCCGGCGATGCGCACTGACATGGCGCGCCTACACGTAGGACCGGTAGTCCGAGATGAGCAGGCGGCGCGGCGGCTCGTCCTCCTCGATCTTCGGAAACCGGCCCAGCGATTCGAGAAAGCGGTTGTCGGCCTGGTCGTCGTTGACCGCGCTGACCTCGCCGACCAGGACCCTGCCCTTCCCCTCCTCGCCGTAGAAGCGGTGATACATGCCCTGCTCGAGGCATATGCTCTGGCCCGGCTCGAGCACGATCTTCGCTCCCGCCTCGACGCGGCGCAGCTCGCCGTCGACGCGGACCTCGACGTCCTCGACGGAGAGCGACTCGTCCGCGGCCGAGCGGTAGAGCTCGAGCACGAGATTGCCCCCGCCGCGGTCGATGATGTCCTCCATCTTGGACCAGTGGAAGTGGAAGGGCGTCTCCTGACTCTCCTCGACGATCATGATCTTCTCGGCATAGGTCTTGCGGTCCGCGCCGAGGCGGCCGTTGCGGACGGTGAACAAAAGGAGTCCGCGGCGCGCGAAGTCGCCCCCGCCGAAATCGGTGAGGTCCCAGCCCAGGGCGTTGTCGACTATCTCGGCATCGACCGCATAACGTCCCTTCCAGTCTTCGGGCCGCCGGAACGCCCAGGGAGGCAATTTGAAGTTCATGGCCGCGAAATAGCTCTCGGCGGCCTCTATCCGTGCGTTGATCTCGCTTCGTTTCATGATTCGCATCCTCCCGCGCCGTGACCGGGCGCCGGGAAAGGCCCGGGTCGGCCTTCCGCGACGTCCTCTTAGGATAGGCGGAGTCCGGGCCCCGGATCAAGCCCGGAAAGGACCGGGGGCGCGGCCTTCCGGGGCCGGACTCCGCGGTCCCTGATCGCGGTCCCGCGCGGCGGCCCCGCGATCAGGGGCGGCGGAGGACGAAGGCGCCGGGGGCCAGCACGCTGCCGTCTTCCATGGTCCAGGGTTTTGCGCCGAAATTGACCGTGACCTGGACGCCGTTGGAGAAGACGCTGCGCTGGACGCTCCGATCCTCGGAAAGGATCTCGAAGCCGCTCATTGCGGCATAGGCGGTCAGCCGGGCGGGGATCGCGGCGGTCCGGTAGCTCGCGACGAAGCGCCCGCGCTCGGCCTTCCAGAAGGCCGCGTCGAACATGTACACGGGCGGCGTGCCGTACAAGGCGTTGAAGAGGTCGCGCAGAGGCCAGACCGACGGTATCTTGTTCGAGTAGTCCCCCCAGTACCAATAGGCGACCACGCAGTCGTGGTAGACGAGCTCCCAGAGCGGCAGGCGGTACTTCCAGCCCAGCTGGAAGCGCAGGAGATTCTCGGGCGCCGAGCCGAGGATGCGCCGCATGTTCCGTCCGGCGTCGGGCACGCGGTAGGGGGCGAGGCTCATCATGCCCTCGAAGTAGTGGACATAGGGCACCGCGGCGTCCTGGCCGGTCTCGCTGCCGGTGACGAGGCCGAAGCGGCGCGAGACGAGGTCGAGGAGGCGCATGCGCCACTCGCGGCTCTGGCTGCGCGTGAGGGGATGGGCGGGAGAGTAGTCTTCGCGCCAGGGCGAGGCGGTGGCCGTGTCGATGAAGCGCGCGCGATAGGCATGGTCGGCCAGGTCGGCCGCGATCCGCTTCTCCGCGATGGGAGGGGCGAGCGAGTCCGAGAGAACCCCGCAGCTCACGCGCGAGCCGTCCTTCGCCTCGACCTCCCAGCCCTTGATCCAGTTTCCGGCGCGGTCGCGCACGAGGCCGGCGGGCCAGGCCTCGGTCGGCCACTCCTTCTGGACGTAGCGCAGGCGCGGAAACTGCGCCGGATCCATGACGTCCTGATAGATATCGTACCGGCCCGTCAGGTAGCCGAGGCGGTCGATCGCCGCGACGACCGACGGACTCTCTTCCGCGCTCCAGAGCACGCGGCTCATGCCTGCGGCCTTGAGCTCGGCGGCCATGCCCGCCGGATTCCGGTCCCAGTACCAGACGTCGGCCGCGCCCATGAGGAGATCGACGTTCGGATTTTTCGCCCGCTTCTGCGCCAGGGTCACGAGGCCGCCGCGATCGCGGACGTAGCGGCGGTAGCGCTCGGCCATGGCCATGGGGCCGCCGGAGTCGAAGAAGACATAGCGCAGCTTCCTGGTGTAGCCGAACTCGCCCTTCTGCGGCTCCCAGACGGGTCGCGGCGCGAGGAGGCCGCCGACCCGCCCGATGTCGAGCGCGGCGTCGTCGGGCGTCTCGATGACGGCCATGTAGCCCGGGCCGGGTTTCCCGACGTTAGGCGAAAGATCGACGCCCCAGAACGACATGCAGAGGCCGTGGCCTCCGTAGGCCACGAGCCGCATCGCCGGGACCTCCGCATCATCCACGGGATAGGCGATGCCCTCGTTCAGGGGAACGACGAGGCGGCTGCCGGCCGCGGGGGCGAAGGGTCGGGGATAGCGCAGGTCGGCGGGCATCGCCCCGGGCGCATCGAGGGCGACCTCCAGCTCGGGGGCCGCGGGATCGAGCGACAGCTCGAGCTTGAACGGGCGTCCGCTGCGGGAGTCCACGACGAGGGCGGAGAGAGTGTCTCCCGTGACGCCGGCGTCCACGGCCGACCACCTTCCCGGAGCGGCGACCTGTTTCCAGAGTCGGCCCGAGCGCAGATCGCGCACCGCGAAGCGGGCGTCGGCCGGGTCGAAGTCGAGTTCGAGGGTGCCGTTCGACAGCTTCAGGGGATCGGGCGCGTTCGAAGTCTCGGCCCTGCCGACGCGCTCCAGGGTGAAGGCGCCGAGCCGGAGGGTGGCCGGCCCCGAGCCCGACCAGCGCGGCTCGAGGGTCGCGATATCGCGCGCTGCGACGACCTCGGTGGCGAGCAGGCTGCCGGGGGCTGCGACGAGAACCGGGATGTTCCCGGTGGGGACCGGGCGGTTGTCGCCGGTCGCGGCCACCGACACCGTCGAGAATCCCTGAGGGGCG
>JAJXZP010000122.1 GCA_021779995.1 bacterium
GCGGCGAGCGCCAGGCCGCGCAGCCGCCGGTGCCCCTCGGCGAGGGCCGTGCCGCCCATGCCGTTGCGCTCCAGCAGGGCCGCGGGGGCGGAGGACAGCAGCAGGGTGTCGCCGCGACCGGTCACGTCGAGCACGAGCACCGGCGGCATGGCGCTCCGCGGCCCGAGCCTCCGCGACACCGCAGTCGCGAGAGCGTAGGCCCCCTGCCCCGAGGCGCCCTGCAGGGCCGGATTCTCTTCGCCGTCGGTGAAGAGAAAGAGGAGCGAGGG
This sequence comes from bacterium, assembly GCA_021779995.1. Classification (GTDB taxonomy): domain Bacteria; phylum Spirochaetota; class Spirochaetia; order Treponematales; family Rectinemataceae; genus JAJXZP01. Next base: position 270 of record JAJXZP010000122.1, read on the forward strand.
CCCCTCCACGCCGGGGGGCCGCGGCTCGGCTCCTTCCGGCTCGGCTCCTTCCGGCCCAGCTCCTTGCCGTCCGGCGTTCCGCGGTTCGCCGCCCGTTCCAGGGGCTGCGAGGCGGGCCGCGAACTCCACGAGCTGGAGACAGGCGCAGGAATTGTCGAGCATGCCCGGGCTGCCGGCATAGCGGTCGTAGTGGGCGGCCAGGGCGAGCCGCGGGCTGCCCCGCCCGAGGCGGAGGATGAGGTGGCGCTCCTTGCCCGTGCGCACGACGGAAAACGGCAGATCCCGGGCGGCGAGCATGCCCGCCAGGGAGACGAGGCGGTCCACCCCCTGTGCAAGAAATCGCTCGGCTTCGGGACTCAACTTCATGCGGTGGATCTCGAACCGGGGGCCGGCTAGGCGCGCCTTGAGCCGGGCCGGCGGCTGAGCGCAGAGCCGCTTCGCCCCGCGGGCGAAGTGGAGGTCGCGGCCGAGCCGCCCTGCGCCGTCAAGGAGGAAGGCCCCGCGCTGTCCTGGGCTGCCGCGTCGGCTGCCTTTACGGCCGTCGACGCGGCGCGCGGCATGGCAGCCGGAGCGCCGACCGGCGGCGCGGACCGGGGCGCCGCGGTCGAGGCGCGGGGCGCGAGAACGGTCTCGAGACGGCGGTGGGTCGCCGGAGCCCCTTCGAGCAGTTCGATCGCGAGGGAGGCGGCGGCCCGTCCCTTCTCTCGGCCGGGCTGCCGGACGGTGGTCAGGGGCGGCGAAGCCATGGTCGCCATCGGTATGTCGTCGAAACCGGCGACGCTGAGCTCGTCGGGTATGGAGATGCCGAGATCCCTGCAGGTTTCGTAGACGCCCAGGGCCGCGGCGTCGGCCATGGAGACGATCGCCGTCGGCCTCCTCGCCTCGTCGGCGAGCAGGCCGATCGAGACGCGGGCGCCGCCCTCGAAGGTGCCCCCCGTCGGCAGCACGAGAATGCCGTCCGAATCGAGGCCCAGGCCGGCCTCCCCTAGGGCGCGGGAAAAGCCCGAGAGCCGCATGTCCCGCACCAGCGAGAAACTCCACTCCGGGAGGTACACGGCCTCGGGCATGAGCGAGAGAATCGCGATCTTGCGGTGCCCGAGAGCGAGCACGTGCCGCATGAGCTCGTAGGCCGCACCCTCGTCATCGATGCCGACGTTGGGGGTGGCCTCCGACTCGGCCCCGTCGATGGTCACGAAGGGAATGTGTCGCTTGGTGAGGAGATCGACGACCTCATGGTCGGGCCCGACCCCGATGGTGATGAGCCCGTCGACGAAGGCCCGCCGCGCCGCCTCGATCACCTTGCCCTTGACCGGAGGAAGCATCGTGAGCGAAAGCTCGCGCGGCTCGCAGACCTCTCCGATTCCGCGGATGATCTCGACCACGTAGGGATTTCCCAGGGCCTCCGTGATGGACTGCGGCAGGAGCAGCCCCAGGGCGCCCAGGCGCTTCGTGGTGAGGGTCCGCGCGACCGGGCTCGGAACGTAGTCGAGCTCGTTGACGATGTCCATGACGCGCCGGTACGTGGCTTCGGAGATGCGGCTTGGATCGTTGAGAGCGAAGGATACGGTGGTCTTGGACACGCCCGCCCGCGCCGCGATGTCTTTGATGGTCGGGCGCTTGGTCTTCTGCGCGCCGGGATACGACGCGCTCACGACTCCCCTCCCCGATCCCCCAGGTCCCGCATCACTTTATCGATCCCGCGACCATGCCCCTGATGATGAACCTCTGGGCGAAGATGAAGAAGATGACGATGGGGATCATGGCCATGAGGATCGCCGTCATGATGAGATCCCATTGCTTGACGAAGGCGCCGGCGAAGTTGGCGACGGCGAGGGGTATCGTCTGGATCCGGTTGCCCTTGCCCAGCACGAGAAGAGGAAGCAGGAAGTCGTTCCAGATCCAGATGCCGTTCAGGACGAGGACCGTCGCGTGGATCGGCTTCAGGATAGGGAAGATGACGCGATAGAACACCTGCGGCTTCGTGCACCCGTCGATGATCGCGGCCTCCTCGAGCTCGAGCGGAATGCTCTTTATAAAACCGTGGAAGAGGAAAATCGACTGTGACATGCCGAAGCCGACATACGCGAGGAGTATGCCCGCGTAGGCCCTGAGCAGGTGGATGCCCGTGAGCTCGTAGACCTTCCTGAACCACTCGAGGAGGGGGAACATGACGATCTGGAAGGGAATGATCATGGCGGCGACGAAGATCATGAAGATCGTCGAGGAACTCCTCGTCTTGGTCCGCACGAGGACCCACGCGGCCTGGGCCGAGAGCACGTTGAGCAGAATGAGCGACGAGACCGTTATGACGAGCGACGAGACGAAGGACTGCGGATAGCGGATGTTCGGACTCGTCCAGATCGCCACGATGTTCTTCCAGATGTTGCCCCAGTGGTCGGGCAGCCGGAGCGGGGCGCTGGTCACCTCGAAGGGGCCCTTGGCCGAGTTGACGAACACCATGTAGAAGGGGATCAGGAAGAGGAGGAAGAGGATCGCGGTCAGAACCTCGAGCGCCCACAAGCTGTGGTTTTTCCTGGTCATAGTTCGATCTCCCGCCGCTTGTTGATCGAGACCTGCGCGAGGGCGATCGCGGCCAGCACCACGAAGAAGATGACGGCGCGCGCCTGGCCCATGGCCAGATTGTTCGAGAGGAAGGCCGTATCGTAGATGTTGAGGGCCAGAAGCTCCGTGCCGAAGATCGGCCTCCCCGCGAAGAGAGTGGACGGCCCCCCGCCGGTGAGCGAGTAGTTGACGTCGAACTGCTTGAAGGACTGCACGAGCGTGAGGAAGATGGTGATCGTGAAGGCCTGGGAGGCCATGGGCACCGTGATCACCATGAGCCTGCGGAAAGCCGAGGCGCCGTCGATCTGGGCCGCCTCGTGAAGCTCCGCGGGCACATTCTCGATCGCGGCCACGTAGATCATCATGATGTAGCCCGCGTATTGCCAGCTCCCCGCGGCCACGATCGCGCCGAGCGCCTTTACGTTCGAGGCGAGGATGAGATTGGCCGGATTGACCCAGGACTTGAGATCGAGGGCCGCGCCGAGGGCCGGAACACCGTTGTTGAAGATGAATTGCCAGATGTAGCCCAGTATGAGGCCGCCGATGAGGTTGGGAATGAAGAATCCGGCGCGGTAGATGTTGCGCAGCTTGAGCCGGGTGGTCACGAGGAGGGCGAGGGCGAAGGCGACCACGTTGATCACGGCCATGTTGACGATCGTGTAGGCGATGGTGATCAGGAAGGAGTAGGCGAAGGCCGGCGACTTGAAGCTATCGGTGTAGTTCACGAGACCGACGAAACGTATGCCGCCGCCGGCGCCGGGGGACGAGGACCAGGTGGTGAACGAGTAGTAGACGCCGAGCAGGAAGGGAATGACGATCACCATGATGAAGGCAAAGATGACGGGCGCCAAGAACAGCCAGAACGTGACGCCGTTCGCGCGTTTCTTTCTCAATTCGACCTCCCTCGGGCATTGGGCCGCGCGCCGAAGCGAGCCCGCCCCACAGCCTTCGGCGAGGGGCGGAACGACGGGCCCGGCCTGTGCGGAGCGCCGGCGGCCGGAGCTGCCTGGCCGCGGCAGCCGACGCTCCGAAGGCTACTGCTTGAGGCCCTGGAAGGCCTGCGTCATCAG
>JAJXZP010000218.1 GCA_021779995.1 bacterium
CAACCTGGGGCTCTACGCGCTCGGCGCGGTCCTCGCGCTCGCCGCGGGCAGGGAGCGGCCGGCAGCCCTGCCCGGGCCGCGGCGGGCTTCGTAATCGCGGGCTTCTACGAGAATGATCGGGGCGACGACCTCCAGGACCTTCACATCAAGACCTTCATCGCGACGCCGGCGATCAAGGCCTGCCGATTCGCGCGCCCCGCCGCCCCGTGGACCTTGCCGCGCAGACGGCGGATAATCCCTTTCCATGAGCACGAAACAAGCACCTCGCTCCAGGTCGGGGAAGTCGCCACGGGAACCGGTGGCGAAGCCCTCCCGCAAAACGAAGCAAACGACGCCCTCCGGTCTGTACCACCGCAGACCGGAAGACATGGCGCTCGAGACCTGGCAGAGGGAGCTCCGGCGCCAGTACGAACCGCCCGTCCCCTTCGAGGTGGAAAAACTCGACGGCCACCCGGTCTTCTGCGACTACATCGTGCGAAATCCGGAGACCAAGCGGAGCTACAAGGTAGCCATCCGCGACAAGGCGGCCGGACTCAACTACTGCGACTGCCTCGATTTCAAGACGAATCGTCTGGGAACCTGCAAGCACATCGAGTTCGTCATGCGCGCGATCGAGCGCAAGCGTGGCAACAAGAAGCTGCTCAGTCTCGGCTACACCCCGCCGTACAGCTCGGTGTTCCTCGAATACGGCGCCGAGCGCCGGGTCCGGCTCAGGATCGGCACGGAGCGGAGCGCGGACTTCGCCCGGGCGGCCCGGGACTTCTTCGACGAAGCCCTCTGCCTACGCCCCGAAGCCTACGCCTCCTTCGACGACTTCCTGCGTCGCGCCGCCCGGATCGGCGAGGACTTCCGTTGCTACGACGACGCGCTGGAGCTCGTCATCGAGCGCCGGGAATCCGAGCGACGCCGGGAGATGCTGGATAAGCGTTACGCGACACCGGATTCCCTCGAGGGCGTCCTGAAGACCTCTCTCTATCCATATCAGCGAAAAGGCATTCTCTTCGCGGCCCGGGCGGGCCGCTGTCTCATCGCCGACGAGATGGGACTCGGGAAGACGATACAGGCGCTCGGCGCGGCGGAGCTCCTGCGCCGCGAGACGCGCATCGCGCGGGTGCTCATCGTATGTCCGACCTCGCTGAAGTACCAGTGGCAATCCGAGATACGGAAATTCGCCGGCACGAGCACGCTCGTCGTCGAGGGCGGCCCGCTCGCCCGCGAGAAGCAGTACGAGGAAGAGGCTTTCTACAAGATCGTTTCCTACCACGCGGCGAGCCGCGACCTCGAGGCCATCGGGCGCATGGAGCCCGATCTGGTCATCCTGGACGAGGCGCAGCGCATCAAGAACTGGCGCACGAAGATCGCCCGCGCGGTGAAGCAGATCCGCTCGCCCTACGCCATCGTCCTCACGGGAACGCCGCTCGAGAACAATCTCGAGGAGCTGTACTCGATCGTCGAGTTCGTCGACCCCTTCCGGCTCGGCCCTTTCTACAAATTCCTCGACGCTCATCAGGTCAAGGACGATACGGGCAAGGTGACCGGCTATCGCGGACTCCACGAGATCGGTTCTGCGTTGGGTGACATCACGATCCGCCGGAGGAAGAAGGAGGTGCTCGCCCAGCTGCCGGAACGCATAGAGAAGCGCGTATTCGTCCCCCTCGGACCGAAGCAGCGCGGCATTCACGAAGAGAACGAGCTCACCGTCACGCGCCTGGTGCAGAAGTGGCGCAGACAGGGCTTCCTCATGGAGCAGGACCGGCAGCGCCTCCTTCTGGCCATGAGCATCATGCGCATGGTCTGCGACAGCACCTTCATCCTCGACCAGGACGCGAATGGCCGCGAAGATACGAAGATCGACGAGCTCATGAGCATCCTCGACGAATGCCTCGCCGACCCCGGGCAGAAGGTCGTCGTCTTCAGCCAGTGGGAGCGGATGACCAGGCTCGTCGCCGCCGAGCTCGACGCGAGAGGCATCGGTTATCGCTCGCTCCACGGCGGCGTGCCGAGCTCCGACCGCAAGGAACTCTTCGACGGCTTCAACGGCGACCCAGGCTGCAGGGTTTTCTTGTCGACCGACGCCGGCAGCACCGGGCTCAACCTCCAGGCGGCCTCGATCGTCGTCAACCTCGATCTTCCCTGGAATCCCGCGGTGCTGGAGCAGCGCATAGCGCGGGTGCACCGCATAGGGCAGAAACGCCCGGTGTTCGTCGTGAATATCATCGCGGCGGACTCGATAGAGAGCCGCATGCTCGGTCTCCTCGCCTTCAAAGCCGAGCTCGCGGCCGGGATCCTCGACGCCGGCGACGACGCGATCTTCATGACCGACGAGCGGCACGGACGCTTCATGAATATGGTCGCCGAACTGACGGGAACCGCGGACGAGCGCGAGGGTATCGCGCTCGGAGGGGAGCCTCGACCGGCGATCAAGCGCGAGGAAGCGGCGGAGGCCACCGAGGCCGCCGAGCTGGCATCGACCGACGAATCGGAGCGGCCGAGGGAAGAGCCCGACGGCGAACCGGACGAGCTCGTCGCGCGCGGGCTTTCGTTCTTCTCGGAACTCGCGAGACCGGGAGCCGCGGAGCGCCTCGTCGCCCAACTGACCTATACGGATCCGCAGGACGGACGCAGCTACCTCAAGATACCGGTGGCCGACGCGAAGGACGCCGCCCAGGCGCTCGGCGCGCTGGCCGCCCTGTTCTCGACCCTCCCTCACGGAAAGCGATGACGCAGTGGAAAGCTTGACGCGCGAGGAGCGGCCCTGCCGCGAGTACTTCGGCCGTTCTAGCCCGAAGCGGTGCGGGTGCCCACCTTCGGCAAGACGCCGGTCCACGTTGGGCGGCTCGCCCGCCCCGGACGGCCACCCTCGGCCCGGGCCTCGACCTCGGGTGCGAGATCGCGAATCGTCACTTGACTCATGAATCGTTTCCTTGATTCAAGGATAGCCCCCTCGCCCCGCATCGTCAAGCGAAGGACCTGCCGGAATCCAGGTCGCCCGCGGGCCCTGAAGCCGCGCGGCGCGCCGGCCTTGCCAGGGCCCCGTCGCCGCGCATAGAGTCGTGCCATGGCAGAGAGCATCGACCTCGACGGCGCGCGGCGCATCGCGGTGCGGGCGGCCGGGCTCGGGCGGCCGTTCGCGGCCGGCGACGCGGGCGCGGCGATACGCCACCTCTCCGCGGTCCAGATCGACACGATCTCGGTGGTCGAGCGAGCCCATCACCACATCCTCTGGTCGCGGGTGCCGCGTTACGCGAAGCCGCAGCTGGGGCGGCTCGAGGCCGAGCCGCGGCGCATCATCGAGTACTGGTCGCACGCCGCGGCCTACCTGCCGATCGAGGAGTATCGCTACTGCCTGCCGCGCATGGAGCGGGTGCGCGCGCACGGGCACGACTGGTTCGAGGCCGACAAGCGGACCGTGGCGATGGTGCGGGAGCGGATCGCGGCCGAGGGGCCGCTGCGCGTGCAGGATTTCGAGGGCCCGCGGCGGGGCTCGGCCGGCTGGTGGGACTGGAAGCCCGCCAAGGTGGCCCTCGAGTACCTCTTCCACGCGGGCGAGCTCGTGTCGCTGGGGCGGGAGGGTTTCCAGAAACGCTACGACCTGGCCGAGCGCGCCCTGCCCGCGGACCTGGACCTCAGGCGGCCGAGCGCCGAGGAGATGGCCGCCTACTATGTCGACGTCGCCGCGCGGGCGCTCGGCGCGTTCACGGCAGCCGACGTGGCCTACGGGCGCCGGGACCTGGTCGACGGCATCCCGGACGAGATCGCGCATCGCGTCGAGGAGGGGAGCCTCGTCGAGCTGCGGCTCGGAGGGAGCGAGGCAGGGAAGAGCTGGTACGCGCCGCCCGGGCTCCTGGCCGAGGCGGGCCCGGCGACGGAGGACGGCGAGGCGGCCGAGGCGATCGGC
>JAJXZP010000131.1 GCA_021779995.1 bacterium
CGCCTATCCGAGACGCGAGACGCGATGCGGTGCGTTCTGATCGGGACACCGGGACCGCCCACTCGCCGCGCAGTCTTCATCTTCGGAGCGTCTCGACCGCGACAGGCATCTGTAGGGTTGTCGTCCACTATATATCCGTTTCGCCCGTTGCGCAACCGAATCGTTTGCCCCAAGGCCGCGGCCGTGGGTATGTTACCTTCGTGACCTTCACCTTGAACTTCGCGCCCGAGACCTGGCCCGATCCCGGCCCGTCCCTGGCCGAGCTCGTGGCCGCCCATCGCTGGACGCGCGCGCTCGTCGCCGTCACGATCAACGGCCGGCCGGTGGAAAGCGGCCGCTTCGACGAGGTCCGGGCGGCCGAAGGCGATGTCATCCAGGCCTTCTTCCTCGTGTCGGGCGGCTAGAAGTCCCCGCTCCGGAGCGAGAGGTCGGCCGGGGACCGCCGAAAACGGGAGCTCGGGCCGTCCTTCGGGCGCCTTTTCCTCTTTGTGGTTTTTCCGGGCCTCGGGAGCGCCGATAACTATAGCGGACTGGTCGCGGCCGCATCAGTGATTCGACTTGATGGTCTTGGCGCGCGGCGCCTATACTAGCCCGCGAGGTAACGCATGAATCTCGCTTCAGTACTCGGCATACCGGTCGGTATCGGCTGCCTCCTCATCGCCTTCCTGATCGAGGGAGGCAACCCGGCGAGCCTGGTCCTGCCCTCCCCCTTCATCATCATCTTCGGCGGCATCACGGGCGCGCTCATGGTCTCCTTCGACATGAGCGACATAATCTCGATACCCCGGCTCATCGGACGCGCGATGCGCAGCCCGCCGACCCGCGAGAAGGACCTGGCGCTCCGTTTCGTGGCCCTGGCCGAGAAGTCGCGGCGCGACGGCCTCCTCTCGCTCGAGGAGGACATGCAGGCCTTGGACGTGAACGAGGACGTCCTGCTCAAGAAGGGCCTCCGCTACGTGATCGACGGCACCGACTCGGAGGCGCTCCACGAGCTCCTGGAGAACGACATAGCCATCTACGTGAAGCACCGCAAGCACGAGGCCGAGATCTTCGAGGCCGCGGGCGGCTTCGCCCCGACCATGGGCATCATCGGTACGGTCCTCGGGCTCATCCTCGTCCTCTCCAAGCTCAACGAGCCCGACAAGCTCGGCGAGTCCATCGCCGTCGCCTTCATCGCGACGCTGATCGGCATCGCCTCGGCCAACCTCATCTTCCTGCCGCTCGCCAACAAGCTCAACCTCATCCTGGCCAAGGAGCGGAACCTGAAGGAGATGATCGTGGCCGGGGTCCTGGCGATCCAGCAGGGCGAGAGCCCCAAGCTCGTCGGCGACAAGCTGGCCGCCTACGTCTCGGAAGAAGAGCGCGGCGCGCTCGAAACCTTCAACGAGGAATAAGGGATGGCGAAAAAAGTCGGGGGAGGGCGCAAGAAGCGCCAGGAAGAGCTCGAGAAGCCTCAGAACCACGAACGCTGGCTCCTCACCTACTCCGACATGATCACGCTTCTCATGGTGTTCTTCGTCGTCATGTACGCGCTCTCCAAGATCGAGACCAACAAGTTCACCGCCCTGGCCGAGTCCCTCCAGGAGGCCTTCAACATGCCCGGGATCCAGCTGGAGGAGGGCCTGGGCGGCCACTCGCAGACGCCCACGGACGCCCCCCTGCGGCCGCCCCCCGGCACGGGCCTCTCGCCGCGGCCCTCCGACAGGCGCGACCCCTTCATCGAGCGGGCCCGCTCCACCCTGGCCACCGAGATCAAGACCGGCGCCGTGCGCATGAACACCGAGGCCCGCGGCGTGGTGCTGGCGCTCTCCGGCGACGTGAACTTCCGGGAGGGCTCGTCGACCCTCGAGCCGAGCGCCATGGGCACGATGGAGAAGATAGCCGACCTGATCCGCGGCATGCCCAATCCGATCTCGGTCGAGGGGCACAGCGACAACACCCCCGTGGCGCCGGGCTCCCGCTACGACTCGAACCTCATGCTCTCGGCGGCGCGGGCCGTCTCGGTGGCCCAGGCGCTCGAGCTGCTCGACGTGACCAAGGACCGCCTGTCGGCCACGGGCTTCGGCGACTCGAAGCCGGCCCGCCCCAACGACACCCCGGAGGGCCGGGCCTACAATCGGCGGGTCGACATCCTCATCAGGTTCGATTCCCAGGGCTGAGCGGCGGCGTTCGGGAGCGCCCGGCCGCGATCCGGATCATCCCCGAGTCGGTAGCCAGGGCGTCCACGGGCATGTCGCGGTCATCCGCGGGAAGCGTTTCCACGAGCTGGAACGAGTAGCAGAAGCCGCAGGCGAAGAGGCTCCCGCCCCCGGAGGCCGAGGCCCGGCGCGAGAGCGCGAGGAAGCGGTCGTAGTAGCCCTTGCCGCGGCCGAGGCGGTTCCCGCTCCGGTCGAAGGCGAGTCCGGGCGCGGCCACGAGGACCCGCGAGGCGCCCAGCTCGTCCACAGACAGGGCCGCTCGCGACGCCGGCGGCTCGGGGATGCCCATCCCATCGCTCTTCCAGGAGCCGAAATCCTCGTCCAGGACCACGAAGGCGATGTCCTCGCCCTCGATTCTCGGCACGGCCACGCGCTTGCCGCGCCGCAGACAGGCGTCCACCAGGGCATCGGTCCGGATCTCGCCGGGCATGGAGAGGAAGGCGAGGACCGTGTCCGCGTCCTCGAACTCTGGCAGCTCCAGGAAGGTCGCGGCCGCCAGCCGGCTCAGCTCCACAGCCCGGTCAGCCTCCAGCGAGCGGAGCGCGGCGCGCGCGCGCTTCCGCGCCGCGACCTTGGCCTCATTCGCGCTCATGACCGATCCCGCCTTCGGGCGCGGGACGCTTTTCGACCGCGGCGCCAGAATCCGCGGAGGGCGGCCTCACGAAGCACCGGCGGCCTTCCCTTCGGCCAGCCTCGCGGCGTCATGCTCGTCGATGTCCTCGGCGTCCCAGGGATAGCACACCCAGCGGTCCTCGATCTTCTCGCCGGCGAAATAGCGCGAGACCTCGGGGGGGATGACGCCGCGCTTTTCCTTGAGCTTGTCGTGCAGGACGGCTACGGCTATCTCGGCGGGCCGGTGCCGCATGAGCTCGCGGATGCAGTACTCCAGGGTGGTCCGGGAATCGTCGACCTCGTCGACGAGGAGGATGCGCTTGCCCGCGAGCTTGCGCTCGGCCTCCTCGATCCACTGCACCGTCCGCGGCAGCTCGGTCGGCCGGTCCTGGTCGTCGTAGTAGGCGACCCCGACCGCCAGGATGGGCTTGCCGAGGAAGGTCCTCAGGATGCGCGCCGGAATGAACCCGCCCGAGCCGATGGCCACGATGATGTCGGGCGCGAAGCCCGAGGCCTTCACGCGCCCGGCTATGTCCTTGGCGGTCCTGTGTATGTCCTGGTAGGTGTAGTGAACCTTTTCCATACACGGATACTAAGATAGTGCGACGCGCGGTTCAAGGGGCCGAGGGCGGGCGCGGCATCGAGAGGCTTGGCCGACTTCCTCGGAGAGGTCATGGCCTCTTTCGCCGAACGCGGCATGGAGTAGGCCCCCGGCCCGGATATCGAGCCTTTACTTTTCGGCCGTCCATGCCTTAGGATTTATATCCGAACAAGGCATGGGCGGACGGCGCGGCTCCGGCGCGACGTCCGCCCGCATGAGGCCGAATCCCGAGCGAGGAGGAGCCCAGATTGAAGGTCCGCGGCTCGCTGGCCCAGGCGACCAAAAAATATCTCAACGAATCGCTCAACGCCGACATGCTCGAGCGCATAGCGAAGGACATTTTCCCGGACTACGATCTCCACCTCCGCACGGGCTTCCCGCCGAACATCCCGCTCACCGGACAAGTCGCGGCCGGCCGCATCGTCGACGACGCCGTAGAGGAAGGCCGCTACCTCCAGCTGATCGAGCGCCTGGTTCGGCTGGACC
>JAJXZP010000095.1 GCA_021779995.1 bacterium
CGCGGCCGGCACGACAGACCGCCGCGGCGGCCTCGCGGCGGCCGTGGCGCGGCGGAGTGCGCGGCGCGGCGGAGTGCGCGGCGCGACAAAGTGCGCGGACGCGCCGCGATCCTTGTTCAGGGGTTCATCCGGTCGAAGAGCGCCTCCCTGCCTTCGCGCAGTCCGGCCGCCTGCTCGACGGCGACCTCGACCGTGCCCGCTTCGAGGGCGGCCATGACCGCGTCGACGAAGGCGGCCACGGACAGGCCGCCGTGGCTGCCGCCCTGGGGCCGGTGCTGCCATCCCAGCTCGGAGTCGACCGAGGGCGGGGCGACCTCGTAGACCTCGATGCCCAGGTCGCGGAACTGGCGGCGCATGCTGAGGGAGAGCGAGTGGACCGCGGCCTTGCTCGCGCAGTAGACGCCCATGGCGGCGATGGGCGCGAAGGCGAGACCCGAACTGACATTGACGACCGCGGCTCCCGGCTTGCCGGACAGGAAGGGAGCGAAAAGCGAAGAGAGCTGGAGGGGGGCGACGAGATTGATCTCCAGCTCGCCCCGGATGCGCTCCATGTCGAGGGGCTTCCTGAGGTCGGTCGCGAGCTGGATGCCGGCGTTGTTCACGAGCACGTTCACGGCCGGATAGTCCTCGGCCACCCGCCGCGCGAAATCGAGGCGCTGAGCCTCGTCCGCCATGTCGTAGCGCAGGGCGACCAGGCCGGGCAGCCTGGCGCGGAGGGCGGCGAGCCGGTCTTCCCTCCGGCCGCAGACGATCACGCGATTCCCGAGGGCGAGGAAGCGCTCGGCCAGGCCGAGCCCTATCCCCGAGGTCCCGCCCGTGATGACGATCGTATTGTTCCGAATGTTCATACATTCCTCCTGTCGAGCAGGCCACAGGCCCGATCGGCTTGGCCGCCTGCCGCGCCGGCGAGCCCTCGCCCGAGCGGGGGGCCGACCTGCCCGGTTCCTACCGCGACCAGACCGCCGGCGAGCCCTCGCCCGAGCGCGAGGCCGACTCTGCGCGATGGACGGAATTCTATACCCCAGGACCGCCGGGCGGCGACGTCTTTTTTCTTACTTTTCCGGTTGACCCTGACGTTAGGTCATGGTTTACCTTCGAACCAGAAGGGAGGCACTTGTGCCGTACACCGTCAAGCAGTTGTCGGACATGGCGAGCCTGAGCGTCCGGACGCTCCACCACTACGACGCCATCGGCCTCCTGAGGCCGGAATCGCGCACGGCGGCCGGCTACCGGCTCTACGGAGAAGGCCAGCTCATGCGGCTCCAGCAGATTCTCTTTTTCAGGGAGCTGGACATGCCGCTCGGGGAGATACGCGCGCTCCTCGATGAACCCGGCTTCGAGCTGCTGACGGCGCTCGAGGGGCACCGGCGCCTTCTTAGCCTGCGGGGCGAGCGTATCGCCCGCCTCATCGCGACGGTCGATCGGACGATCGCCCGTCTGAGAGGAGAGACTATGTCGACCGACGAAGAACTGTACGAAGGATTCTCGACCGCGGAGATCGAGTCGATGAAGGCCGAGGCGAAGGGGCGCTGGGGTTCCACGCCCGCCTACGGGGAGAGCCACAAGCGAATGGCGGCGATGAGTCGCGAGCGCCTCGCGCAGGTGAAAGCCGAGGGCGAGGCGCTGGATCGGGAGCTCGCCGAGGCCATGGACGCCCGGGCGACCCCCGACTCGCCGGTCGTCCGGGCCCTCATGCGGAGGAAGGCCGCGTGGCTCCGCTCCTTCTACGAGCCGAGCCCGGCGCTCTTCAGGGGTCTCGGCGAGCTGTACGCGAAGGATGATCGATTCCGCCGGCGCTACGAAGAGATCCGATCGGGCCTCGCCGACTTCCTCAAGGAGGCCATGGCCTCCTTCGCCGAGCGAGGCCTGGAATAAGAGCCCGCGCCTCGAATTATCGAGCCTTTACTTTTCGGCCGTCCATGCCTTAGGATTTATATCCGAACGGGGCAGGGTCGGCCGGCGCGGCTCCGGCGCGCCGGCCGACCGCCCGAGGCCGAATCCCGAGCGAGGAGGAGCCCAGATTGAAAGTCCGCGGCTCGCTGGCCCAGGCGACCAAGAAAAATCTCAACGAATCGCTCAACGCCGACATGCTCGAGCGCATAGCGAAGGACATCTTCCCGGATTACGACCTCCACCTCCGCACGGGCTTCCCGCCGAACATCCCGCTCACCGGACAAGTCGCGGCCGGCCGCATCGTCGACGACGCCGTCGAGGAGGGCCGGTACCTCCAGCTCCTCGAGCGGCTGGCCCGGCTGGACCGCGAGGGGTTCATGGGGCGAGCCTACCGCATCAACGGCCTGTACGACCTCATCAAGGCTGTCGAGGCCGAGGGCTACCTCTGGGACGCCGAGACGAGCCACCTCATGGAGGATCCGCGCATCCGGCGCACGCCCAACTGGGGCCGCCTCATCGAGGGCGAGGAGTTCCGCTTCTCGCTCCTGCGCATCGATGTCGTCAAGAACTCCCGCATCGTCAAGGTCCACGGCGAGAATCTCGCCCGCGACGCCTTCGACGACCTGCGCGGCATCATGGCCCGCGTGGTGGAACGCCGCTCGGGGCGCGTCTGGGACTGGCAGGGAGACGGAGCCCTCGCGGGCTTCCTCTTCGGCCACTCGACCACCGCCTCGGTCCTGGCCGGCATGGCCCTGCTCCACGAGCTGTTCCTCTACGATCGGCTGCACAATCGCATCGGCGAGCCGCTCAGGGTGCGGGCGGCCGTGCACACCGGGCCGCTGCGCTACCACGAAGACCCGCGCGAGATCATGAAGCAGGAGACGGTGCGCGAGGTCATGGAAATCGAATCGCGCTGGACCCATCCCGGCTCGCTGGTCATCAGCCCCGCAGTCGCGCCCACCCTCGACCGCGTCATCCTCGACAGGTTCAAGGCGGCCAACGGGGACTCCTCCCGCTATCTCGCCTACGAGATCCGTCTGGGGGGGATATGAAAATCCTCGCCTATATCGCCGACGAGGGCCTGGCCAGGCTCGCCGCCGTCCTCGAGCGCGCCCTCCCCGCCGATGCCGAGCTCGAGGTCCTGCCGCGTTCCAGCCTGGGCAAGAGCGCCCGCAAGAAGGCGCCGCAGAGCTTCGTCTACCTCGATGCCGAAGGCCTCGAGCCGGAGAAACTACTGGAGTTCGGTTCCCGGCTGGAGGGCTACGGCTGCGCGGGATGGGGCGTCCTGGACCGCGGCGGAACGGTCGAGGACCCGGCCGGCCTCTTTTTCGCGGGAGCGGGCGATTACCTGGGGCCGCCTCTGCTCAAGGCCCAGGTCGCCCGCGGCGCGGACCCGCGCAAGCGGAAACCCGCCCTCGACGCCGACCGCGTCTCCCGGGCCTTGGCCGCCGCCGGCCTCGCGGGAGAGGAACCTGCCCCCGTCAGCCAGCCCTTCCCGGGCTGGGACAAGCTCGAAGAGGGCACCGGCGTCGTCGTGCGATTCTGCTACGCGGCCCTCGCCAATCAGCGGGAGCTCCTGGAGCGGATAGGCGAAACGCGCCTCAACAAGCTGCGCGAGGATTTCGCCGCCTTTCTCGGTCCCTGGGCGGCCGAATGCGGCGGCCTGGTCTGGATACGCGAGGGGAGCGGGAACCTGCTCCTCTTTCCACCGGCCGACGAGGGGATCAACCCGGCCCTCGCCGCCTTCCGCCTCCTCCTGGACCGGGCGCTCATCGGATACGAGGTGTTCAGGCTGGAGACGCCGCTCTCGTTCCGTTTCGCCTTCCACGCCGGCCGCACCATGTGGCGCAAGCCCGGCTCCACCGGCGACGTCGTCTCGGAGGACGTCAACTTCATTTTCCATCTCGGCTCGCGCGCCTCGCCCGACGGCAGCATCGTCGTGACCGAGTGCGCCGAAAGCCTCCTGCACCCCTGCCTTCGCGATCTCTTCTCGCCCTCGGGCGACTACGAAGGCCGGGCGCTGCTCGCCTCCAAGCGCTTCCGGGACTAGGCTCGGGCGCCTTCCGCGAAATGAGCCCGCCTTCCGCGAAAGCCCATTCAGGAGAGCCGGCGCGCGAAAGGCAGCAGGAGCGAGACGTAGAGCGCGGCCAGGATGAAGGATAGCAGCGTTCCCCACCAGGCGCCGAGCGCCGGGAAGAGGAACCAGACCGCCACGGCGTAGACGATGATATTCGACGACGAGAGTATGAGCACCTTGCCCGTCGCGCGGGCGAAGTCCCTCCCCTGGCTTCCGATGAGGATGACCATCGTGGAGAGGAGGACCGCGGGAAAGGTGGCCAGGATGCCCGTGGCGTAGGGCGGAGCATACTGGGCCACGAGCACCGCCGAGGCGACTATCGTGCCCGCGAAAAGAGCCCGCACGGCCGCAGTCGACGGCCTGAAGGGAGCGCTCTTCCTGGGAACCGCCCGCACCCGCAGCACGAGCTCGATGATCGCGAGCGCGAGCGCGCAGACGAGGGCGTAGACTAGTATGCCTGCGCCCAGCGAAAGGGGCGGCAGGAGGATGGCCAGGGCGGCGGCGGCTATCCACGCGGCGAGTGCGGCGCTCAAGCCTATCCAGGTCCCGAAGGGCAGAAACGCGATCAGCGTGAACAGGAAAATCGTATCCACCACCATGCCCACGGGCACCGACCCCGAGGCCTGCGCCGCGTAGAGCCGTCCTCTCGTGAGGGCCATGAAGAGAAGCGAAATGAGGATATTGGACGGCAGATTGGTGAAGAGCCCGCCGATGCGAGAGCCCAGACGCTCGCCGGCCATGGTGGCGAAGCTTATCCAGGTTCCCGCGATGATGAACGAGAGTGCGATATGAAGCATGGTCGATCCGCTCATGCCTCCAGTATAACCGCCGCCGTCGGGCTCGTCATGCGAGGAGTGCGCGACCATCGTTTCATATTTTGAAATCGCAATCGCCATATCGAAATTCGCTCGCCAGATTCGGAAAACCGGGGTATACTGCATCTATGGAACAGAACGACGACATCGTCTCCGCCAATTTCACGGAGATGTCCCGCGCCCTCGCCGCAGCCGAGCCGCAGCTCATTCAGGATTTTCTCTACAGCCT
Source organism: bacterium (assembly GCA_021779995.1). Lineage (GTDB taxonomy): Bacteria > Spirochaetota > Spirochaetia > Treponematales > Rectinemataceae > JAJXZP01. The sequence goes on from JAJXZP010000095.1 coordinate 5,015, forward strand.
CTTCACTCCCTCCGAGGCCGACGAGATAGCCAAGCGCTGGGCCCTGGTCAAGGAGATCGCCAAGGGAACCCCGCAGCGCGAGATCGCCCGGGCCCTGGGCCTGTCGCTGTGCAAGATCACGCGCGGCTCCCGCGAGCTCAAGAAGGAGGGCTCCTCCTTCCGCCGCATGCTCGCCCTGGCGGGAGTCGAGCTGCCCGAGGCGCCGGCGATCCTTCCCGCGGGGCGCCGCGCCCGCGAGTCCGGCAGGCCCCGCGCCATAGCTCAGCCGCTGTCGGCCTCGGCGCGAAGCGACGGTTTTTCCACGGCGGCCCAGGCCTAGCGCGCCGGCCGATTTCCACTAAGTTGAGACAAACGTACGCCCGATCCGCGCTTCAGGGAGCGGATCGGGCGTACGCATTCCGTATCTGACAGCGCGCCGGCCGGTCAGTCCAGGACTGTCGCCTTCAGGAGCACGATGTCCTCCTTGGGGACGTCGTCGTAGGGGGGCCGCCGCACCCGGGGCTTGGCCGCCATGGCGTCGGCCACCTCCATGCCTTCGACGACGCGGGCGAAGGCGCAATAGCCCGCGTTATGCGGCGCCGCATCCAGGCTGCGGTTGTCCGCCAGGTTGATGTAGAACTGCGAGGTGGCGCTGTCGGGGTCCTGAGTCCTGGCCATGGCGAGAGTGCCGCGGACATTGGGCGGGGCCGAGGCCGCCTCGTTGGCTATGGGCGCGCGGGTCTGCTTGCGCTCCATGCCCGGGAGCATGCCGCCACCCTGGGCCACGAAGCCGGGAATCACCCGGTGGAATATCGTACCGTCGTAAAACCCGGCTCCGACGTAGTCGAGGAAGTTGCCCGCGGTGATGGGGCAGGTGTCGTCGAAAAGCTCTATGACCAAGGCCCCGAGACTCGTCTCGAGGCGCACCTTCGTGTTCGGCATTTTTCCCTCCGCGTCCAGAGTACTATCGGAGAAGGGCGCCGGGCAAGCCGAGGCGGCCTGCCGCGCGGCGCTTGATCCTCGCCCCTCTCCCCGCTATCTTCGGCGTATGGAACTTCCGCTGCGGCTTCGCCGATCGAAAGACGGCCGACTCGTGTATTCCATCCCGATCTGGTACCGAGTCTTAATGGCGGCTCTGGCGGCGATCGTGGCCGGCGCGCTCTTCGCCGTGCCCGGCAGCCCCGCGGCCTGGGCGATACTCGCGCTGCTGGCGCTGGCCGGATTGTACGAAGAGAGCTGGAGCTTCGAGCCCGCCGGGCGGCGCATCGCGCACCGGGCCGGATTGCTCGTCGCGGCGCGGTCCATCAGCATTCCCTTCGACGAGGTCGAGCGATTCCGCCTGGTTCCGCACGTCCGGGGCACGATTCCCGGCTCGGAGGACGAGCGCGTGCGGAACGCGGCCGCCCTGGCCGCCGGCGACGCCTACGACTCGTCCCGGCGGCGCTCGTTCGTCAAGAAACCCTACGTCAGCCTGGTCCTCGACCGCGCCGACGGGAGCCGCTACCTCATCGACCGGATGGGCGCCCGCCGCGCGCCTAGGCTGCGCCGCGACGCGGCGAGCATCGCCTCGCTCTGCGAAAAGCCCCTCCGCGAAGGCTGACGATATCCCTCAGTCCGGCTTCGAGTACAGGAAGCAGGCGACCTGGTGCCCGTTCTCGACTTCCTTGAGCCTGGGCACGTGGACGTCGCAGGTCCCGCTCATCCGCTTGGGACAGCGGTCGTAGAAGTAGCAGCCCGTGCGCACCTTGTCGGGCGCCGGCACGTCGCCGGTGAGGATGATCCGCTTGCGCGTCTTCTCGATCGCGGGATCGGGAATCGGCGCCGCCGACAGCAGAGCCTGCGTATAGGGGTGGAGCGGCTTCCTGTAGAGATCGGCCGCCCCGGAGATTTCCGCGATGATGCCGAGGTACATGACGGCGACGCGCGTCGAGATGTACTGGATGACCGCCAGGTCGTGCGCGATGAAGAGGTAGGTGAGGCCGAACTCGTCCTGGAGATCCTTGAATAGGTTGAGAATCTGGGCCTGGATCGAGACGTCGAGGGCCGACACGGGTTCGTCGCAGAGCACGAGCTCGGGCTTGAGGGCCAGGGCGCGCGCAATGCCGATGCGCTGCCGCTGGCCTCCCGAGAACTCGTGGGGATAGCGGTTGCGGAAGAATCGCGAAAGCCCCACGCGCTCCATGAGCTGCTCGACCCGCTCGTCCATCTCCCTCCGGGACATGGACAGGATCCCGTGCCGCCGGTAGATCTTCATGGGCTCGGCTATGATGTCGCCCGAGGTCATGCGGGGATTGAGCGAGGCGTAGGGGTCCTGGAAGACCATCTGCATGTTCTTGCGCGCCGCGATCAAGTCATTCGCCTTGAGCTTGGTGAGGTCCTTGCCGTTGAGCGTGACCTCGCCCGCCGTGGGCCTGTACAGCTGCGCGATCGCCCGCGCGGTCGTGGACTTGCCGCAGCCCGACTCCCCCACGAGACCCAGGGTCTCGCCCTTGCGGATCTGGAAATCCACGCCGTCGACCGCGTAGATGTAGTTCTTGTGGCCTCCGAACACGGCGCTCGACCCCGTATGGAAATGCATCTTCAGTCCCTTGACGTCGAGCAGGACTTCTTTCTCGGCCATGGTTACTTGCCCTCCGAATTGTACAGCCAGCAGTTGACGGTCCGGTTCTTTCCGAATGCCGTGGCGCCGGGGTACTTGCGCTTGCAGATATCCATGGCCTTGTCGCATCGCGGATAGAAGGGACAGCAGTCGGGCAGGTCGATGACGTTAGGCGGCTGACCCCGGATCGAGAAGAGGCGGTCGCTCGAGGCCTGGTCGAGGCGAGGCACCGACTTGATGAGCCCCTGCGTGTAGGGATGCTTGGGCTCGGCGAAAAGCGCGTCGGTCGGCCCTCGCTCCACGATGCGCCCGGCGTACATGACGCAGAGCGTGTCGCACATGCCCGCCACGACGCCCAGGGAGTGGGTGATCATGATGACCGCCGTGCCCAGGCGGGCCGACAGGTCCTTCATGAGGTCCAGGATCTGGGCCTGGATGGTGACGTCCAGGGCGCTCGTGGGCTCGTCGGCGATGAGGATCTCGGGGTTGCAGGAAAGGCTCATCGCGATCATCACCCGCTGGCGCATGCCGCCCGAGAACTGATGCGGATACTGGTCGATGCGCTTCTCGGGGGCGGGTATGCCCGCCATCTTCAGCATCTCGACGGCCTTCGCCTTCGCGGTCTTCTCGTCCAGGCCCTGGTGGAGCACGATGGTCTCGACCATCTGCGTGGATACGCGCAGGAAGGGATTGAGGGAGGTCATCGGGTCCTGGAAGATCATGGACACCTTGTTGCCGCGGATCTTGCGGATCTCGGCCTGAGGCATCGTGAGCAGGTCCTTGCCGTGGTAGAGCACCTGGCCGCCCGCTATCTTCCCGGGCGGGTCGGGGATCATGTTGATGACGGACAGGTTGGTCACGCTCTTGCCGGAGCCGGACTCCCCGACGATCCCCAGGGTCTCGCCCTTGTGCAGGTCGAAGGTGACGCCGTCGACGGCCTTGACGATCCCCTCGTCGACATGGAAATAGGTCTTCAGGTCCTTGACCTGCAGAATGACTTCATCGGTCATGCTTGTCTCTCCTGGGGCCGCCTAGGCCCGATTCTTGCTTTGCGGGTCCAGCGCGTCGCGCAGTCCGTCGCCGAGGAAGTTCATGGCGAAGAGGAACAAGGTCATCACGATCGCCGGCACGAGCAGTCGCCAGGGGTAGAGCTCCATCGCCTGGACGCCCTCCGAGACGAGCGTTCCCCAGGACGCGTCGGGAGCGGAGACGCCGAGGCCGAGGAAGGACAGGAAGGACTCGCTCATGATGAAGCTCGGGAGCAGCAAGGTGGTGAAGATGATGATGACCCCGAGGGTGTTGGGCAGGAGGTGGCGGAAGATGATCCGCCCGGAGCTCGCGCCCATCGAGCGGGCGGCCTCCACGAACTCGGAGTTCTTGAGGCTGATGATCTGGCCGCGGACGACGCGCGCTATGTCCAGCCAGGAGACGAGGGCGATGGCGATGAAGAGGATCACGATGGAGCTCGCCCCCTCCTTGCGGAACATCGACATCATGATGATGACGATGAGCATGTAGGGCAGGCCGTACATGATGTCCACGAAGCGCATGAGCAGATTGTCCAGCCGCCCGCCGGTGTAGCCGGCGATCGCGCCGATGAGAATGCCCAGGAGGACCGCGGTCACGGTTCCGATCAGTCCGACCATCATGGAAATGCGGCCGCCGTAGATCGTCCGCGCGAGCATGTCGCGCCCGAGGTAGTCGGTGCCGAGGAGGTAGACCCGCTTCTCGGCGGGGTTGGTCACCATGTCCGCCTGCACCTTGGCGTAGTCCGCCTTCACCTTGTCGAGGTCCGGCTGGAGGTCCTTGCGGCCGTTATCGATCATTCCCTGGATCTTGTCCATGCGGGCCTGCATGGTGGAAAGGGCGACCTCGCCCGCCGTCCTGAAGCTGGGCGGGAGGTTGGAATGGTAGAGATCGAGTTTCGTGTAGTCGTAGAGGGGCAGGAGGGGAGCGGCGATCGTGATGGCCGCCATGATCACGACGATCCACAGCCCCAGCAGGGCCATCCGATTCTTCCGCAGGCGCTTCCACGCGTCGGCCCACAGCGAGACCGGCTTGACCTGCTGGTTGAATTCGTTGATCGCCTGGTTGTTGTTCGAGGGCATTGCCGTTCTCCTATTTATAGGCGATTCGCGGATCGAGGAATCCGTACACGATGTCCACGAGGAAATTCATCGCGACGAGAAGCAGCGAATACACGATGACTTCCCCCATGATGAGCGTGTAATCCCGATTGAGCGCCGACTGGACGAAGATCTGTCCGATGCCGGGCACCACGAAGACCTGCTCGACGACCAGGGATCCCGTGATGATGCCCGCGAAGGCGGGGCCGATATAGGATACGACGGGCAGGAGCGCGCCCTTCAGGACATGCCTCCAGATCACGACGCGCTCGCTCAAGCCCTTGGCGCGGGCGGTGCGCACGTAGTCGGAGCGCAGGACCTCGAGGATGCTCGCGCGGGATAGGCGGGCGATGTAGGCGAAGTAGGGAAAGCCCAGGGTGAGCGCCGGCAGGACCAAGGCGGCGAGACCGGCGCGGCCGGTGATCCATCCCGTGACCGGCAGCCAGTGCAGCTTCATGGCGAAGGCGAGCTGCAGCACCGGTCCCACGACGAACATCGGCACCGAAATGCCTATGACGGCGAAGGACATCGCCGTATAATCCTGCCACTTGTTCTGCTTGAGCGCCGAACCCACTCCCACGCCCAGTCCCGCGACGAGCGCGAACGCCAAGGCCACGGAGCCCAGGATGATGGAGGTCGGAAAACTCTCGCCGATCAGCTCGTTGACCGTGCTTTCCTTGTAGCGGAAACTCGGTCCGAAGTCGCCGCGCAGGACGTTGCCCAGGTACTCGAGGTATTGCTTATACATCGGCTGGTCCATGTGGTACTTCTTCATGAGATTCTGGATCACCTGCTCCGGCAGCACCTTCTCGCCCGAGAAGGGTCCGCCCGGCGCGAAGCGGATCAGGAAGAAGCTGAGCGTGACGATGACGAACATCGTCGGTATCAGGCTTAAGAATCTGCGGATGATGAACTTGGTCATCGTGTCCTTTGCCTCCGGTGAGGGTTTGCCCGCGCGGGATGGGGGCTTCGGCGAAGCGCGCGGAGGCGGTCGCCGGACCTTGCGGCTCGGCGGTCGGCTTCGGGCGTCTCGCGTCCAAAAAAAGCCGCGTCGAACACCGGAGTGTCCTCCGCGGCCCTTCGTCGAACGCCTCCGGGCCGCCGAAGAGCGGCCCGGAATGATCGGACTACTTCTTGTAGATGTACTTGAAGGGATGGTACCCGAGCGGCGTGGAGTACCAGCCGCCCCACTTGTTCGTGTCGATCAGGTCCTGGTTGGCGTAGAAGTAGAGGGGAATGACCGCCTGATCCTTGAGGAGGAGATCCTCGGCCTGCTCGAGCAGCTTCATGCGCGCGTCGCCCTGGGTGAGGGCGGCCTGGGTGATGTCCTTGTCGTACTGGGGATTGGAGTACGCGCAGTCGTTGTTGCCGGCGCCGGTCGTGAAGAGGTCGAGGAAGGTGTTCGGGTCGAGGTAGTCGCCGACCCAGCCCGCGCGGGCGACCTGGAAGTCATGCTTCGTGCGCAGGTCGATGAGGGTCTTGAACTCCATATTGCGCAGGACGACGTTGATGTTGAGGTTGGTCTTCCACTGCTCCTGGATGTACTCGGCGATCGCCTTGTGGGTGTCGTTGGTGTTGTACACGATCGTGATCGTGGGGAAGCCCCGTCCGTTCGGGTAGCCCGCCTGGGCGAGGAGCTTCTTGGCGAGCGCGACATCGTAGCCCTGGCCCTGCTGCTGGGTGTAGCCGGCCATCGGCGGGACCATGGAGTTGGTGGGAATCTGGCCGCTCTTGGTGACCTTGTCGACGAGGGTCTGCTTGTCGATGGCGGCGGCGAGGGCCCTGCGCACGAGCACGTTGTTCACCGGCTTGCGGTCCACGCTGAACTCGTAGTAGTAGGTCGCGACCTGGGCCGAGGTCTGGTAGTCGGGGCGGAGCTTGATCTGGTCGATCTTGGCGTTCGAGATGCCGAACATCCAGTCGACGCTGCCGCTCGTGTACATGTTGTAGTTCGTGTCCTGGTTGTCGCTCGAGAGGATCTTGATCGAGCGCAGATGCACGTTCTTGGCGTCCCAGTACTTGTTGTTCTTGACCATGAACACGTACTGCTGCGGCTTCCACTCCTTGAGGATGTAGGGGCCGTCGGTGACGATGTTGCCCGGCTTGGTCCAGTTGTTGCCGTTCTTGTCGATGGCCCACTTGGGGAGCGGCCAGAAGGAATTGTGCGTCGTCATGTTGACGAAGTAGGGCGTGGGTCCGAGGAGGGTGTACTGGAGGGTGTGATCGTCGATCGCCTTGATGCCGACGTCGTCGAAATTGGTGTCCTTGCCGGAGTTGAAGGCATCGGCGCCCTTGATCACCATCGCGGGCATATAGGCGTAATCGGAGGCAGTGGCGGGATCGAGGATCCGCTTCATGGCGTACACGAAGTCGCCGGCGGTGACGGGATGTCCGTCGGACCACTCCGCATTGCGGAGCTTGAAGGTCACGGTGAGCCCGTCGGGACTGACCGTGTACGACTCGGCGATGCCCGGGACGCCAAGGTTGGTCTTGGGGTCGTACTGCATGAGTCCTTCGAACAGGCCGAGATCGACATTGGTGGACGGAACGTCGTTCAGGAGCGAGGGGTCGATCGTCGGCTCGGCGCCGTTGGACATGACGAACTCGGCATGGTCGGCCGAGAGTCCCTGGCCGCAGGACACGAACAGCAGGGCTGCCGTGGCCATGAGGGCGAGAAGGACCGGAAGAATCCTCTTCATACTACCTCCTACGTGATATTCTTTTCGAGACGTATTCGTTTATAAACTGATTTCCCGGAGAACGCAACTCCTTTTTTCCTTCACCCCGGGAAAAAGACTATGGTGACTCCGTTCGCTCGAATTGTAATAATTAGCTTATATACAATATTTTATAAAATGTGTTTCCGACTATTCCTTCATGGGCATCCTGGCATTCGCCATCGGAAGCGCTCTCCTCCCCAAAAAATGATCGGGAATAAATCCTTGACCATCCCGCATATCGGGAAGCGAGGACGCTCGACTCAGATGCCGTCCAGGCGGGCCGCCATCCTATACAGCTCGAATCGATCCCGGGCCCCCAGCTTGCCCGTGATGTTCGAAAGATGATTCTCGACCGTCTTCTGGCTCAGTTCGAGGCTCGCCGCTATCTCCTCGGCGCGCTTGCCGGCCGAAAGCAGCCGGAGGACCGCCATCTCGCGCTCGGAAAGCCCCGAAAGTCCCGACCGCCCCGAGGACGCCGGCTGGGGTCCGAGCGTCGACTCGTCTATGAAGAGCTTGAGGGATGTGGGATCGAGGTAGTAGGTCTCCGCGGAGGCGGCGTCCAGCGCGGCTATGACGCATTCGATCCCCGCGTCCTTGGCGACGTAGGCCGAGGCGCCCGCGCGGAACGCCCCCGCGATGTAGTCGTACCGGCGATGCATGCTGACGACGACGACCCGGCATGAGCGGGTCCTGCGCAGCTTCGAGGTGAGATCGAGCCCGCTGGCGCCCGGAAGGCTCACGTCGACGATGAAGAGGTCGGGGTCGGCCGAACCGCTCTCCAGGAGGCCGAGGGCCTCCTCGGCGCTGGACGCCTCCCCGTCGGAGACATAGCGCGCCGAGCGTTCCAGTATCGCCTTGAAGCCTTCCCTGATGGCCGTGTGGTCGTCGACGATGAACACCTTCTTCATTCCTTCCCCTTTCGGCGAGTGGGCGCCGTGACCCTGAGCGTGGACCCGCCCCAGGGGCCGAATCCGAACCGGAAGGTGCCCCCGATCATGCGGGCGCGCTCCTCCATGCCGGTGCGCCCGAGGCCGGGAGTCGTCCCCCCGGGACCCTTCCCGTCGTCCTCGACGGTGAGTTCGACGTAGTTGCCGAAGCCGAAGAGCATGATGTGGACGTGCCTGGCCTCGGCGTGGCGCTTGACGTTGGCCAGCGCCTCCTGAAGGATGCGATACAGGTTGATCTCGGTCTCCGGCTCGAGGTCGAGGTTGCCCAGCCCCTCCGAGATGAATCTGATCTCGATGCCCGTCTCCCCGGCGATCTCGGCGCAGAGCCGCGAGGCGGCCTCCGATATGCCCAGGCGGTCGAGCTCGGCCGGCCTGAGCCCGTAGCAGATGCCTCTCACTTCCTCTATGGCCCGCTCGATCAGGCGCGAGGCCTTGTCCGTCTCCGGAGTGCCGCCGAAGCCGAGGTAGAGCTTGGCGGCCGCCAGGTCCTGGGCCACGGCATCGTGGAGCTCGCGCGAGATGCGGAGCCGCTCTCCCTCCTGGGCCGCGATGAGCGCGCGGGAGAGGGCCCGGTTGCGCGCCTCGAGCGCGCTCGAGGCGCGCAGGCGCAGCTCGAGAACCACGAAGCCCGCGATCGTCGCCACCAGCCCGAGGCCGACGAAATAGAAGAACGTCATGAAGGTGTCGAGCTGATTTTGGGCATAGTCGCCGACCCTCGCCGCCATGCCGGAGAGGGCGGTGTCGAAGTCCGAGGCCGCCTGGGTCGCCCCCAGGTCCCCGCGCAGCTCGTCCGTCTCGAGACTCGAAAAGGCGTAGTTCGCCCGGGCGGCGAGGGAGGCGAAGACGGGATCGGCCTGGAGCAGCCTGCGAACCGAGGGGCGTGAAGTGAAGTTTCTATAATCGTTAAGAAAGCCCGTGCGGGAACGGGGAGCGCTGCGGAGGCCGAACCCGGCCGCCGCCTGGATCCACTGGTCCCTCAGGGCCATGAGCGCCACGCGATCGCTCGCGAAGGCCATCTGCGGGCGCAGGAGGACATTGAAGAACACGAGAAGCGCGAGGAGGGTGAGGACGATCATGGCGACTTCGACGAAGGTCCGCGTTCCGATCTGCCGAGGCGGAGCTATGGGGGAGATCGGAGCCTGAGCCCGTTTTAGTCTGGATGCCAATCCCACCCGGGCAGTATATCCTGAGAGCGGCCGATCCGAGAAGCGCCGCGGTCGGAACGCGGGCTCAGCCGACGATCCGAAGGGCCGAGCCCTCCCGCCCCTTCGTCACCTCGATGCGCGAAGGAATGCGGCTCCGAAGCTCGGCGACGTGGGAGACGATGCCGATGATCCGCGCGCCCCGGACCTCGTCCAGGGCGGAGACCGCGCGGTCGAGCGTCTCCTCGTCGAGCGAGCCGAAGCCCTCGTCGATGAAGACCGCCTCCAGGGAGGCTCCGCCCGAGCGGTCGCGGATGGTGTCGGCCAGGCCCAGGGCGAGGCCGAGCGAGGTGAGGAAGCGTTCGCCTCCCGAGAGCGTGCCCACCGACCGGTGCCGGCCCGTGAAGGAATCGCGGACGAGGAGGTCGAGGCCGATCTTGCCCTTGCCCGCGGCCGCGCCCTCGTCGGCGACCAGGGCGTAGCGCCCGTCGGAGAGCTGCGCGAGGCGGGCGCTCGCCCGCTCGGCCACCACGCGGAAATACGCGCCGAGCGCGTAGTTCTTGAACGGCAGGCGCCTGCCGGGAAGCTCGCCGTTGAGGAGAGCCGAGAGGGCCGAGAGCGAAGCCCAGCGCGCGTCGAGCTCGGCCCGCTCGGCCCGGAGCCTCCCGCGCTCGGCGGCCAGGGCCGCGAGCCGCGTGCGCTCGGCCCGCTCGGCCTCCAGCCGCGACTGGATGAGGTCGTAGGACTCGCGGGCCGCTCGGGCGCGTTCGGCGAGCGTGTCCAGGGCGGCCGCGCCCGCTTCGTCGCCGGCGAGTCCCGATTCGAGGGCGGCGCACTCCGCCCTGGCCGCGGCCAGGCTGCGGCCGTAGCCGTCGGCGGCGTCTTCCAGCCCTTTCAGGGCGGCGCCGTCCAGCGCGGCCCGCCGAGCCGAGGCCGCATCGGCGAAGGCCGCGGCGGCCAGGGCCGC
>JAJXZP010000327.1 GCA_021779995.1 bacterium
CTTGACGAAGAACACGCCGCCCTGGGCGGGCAGCGAGTCCGAGCCCAGCGCGTCGAAGAAATCCCCGAGGCCGTGCAGATTCGCGCTGAGCGCGGGACTGTTGGCGATGTAGCCGAAATACTGCGGACCGTTGTGGTGGGTGATATAGGAGGCGTGCAGGCCGTTCGCGTCGGTGGGGTCGGCGCCGGAATCGGTCGGCTCCTTGTCGTAGCCCTCTTCGAACCACCCCCAGGGCACGGCGTCACGGCCGTTGTGCGACAGGAAGGCGATATCGTCCTTGATGTCTCCGAGATCACCCGCGGCGTCGCGGTCCCCCGAGGTCTCGCCCTCGGCGTCCTTCCCCGCCAGCGAGAGCGGCAGGGTGGCGTAGGTCTGGTTGAGCTGGACGCCGTAGCCGGGGAAGTCTCCGGGGTTGACCGGCTGCCTGCCCGTCGTCGTCGGGTCCTGGGGCGAGCCCCAGAGCGGATCCGAGTCGTTCAGCACCGGCTCGCCTGCGCCCTTGTTGCCGTCGCCCGAGTACGACTCGTCGGGGTGGAGGGCGGCCTGGGTCTGGCCGCTCTGCGCCGCGATGATCGCCAGGTTGCCCGGCGTCGAGGGTCCGACCATGGACTGGAAGATGTGGTCGAAGAGCACGAAGCGATTGGCGTAGCGCCAGAGGAAGGGCACGGTGTCGCCGTCCATGTAGGCCATGCTCAGCTCGCCGAATTGCTTAGCCATGAGCGAGGGCTTGCCGCCCTTGGCGTACTTGGCCTCCTCGGCCATCGCGAACCTGTCCATCTTCGCCGCGCCGGCGGAGACATCCATCTTCGCCGCCAGGATGGCGTGCGAGTGGTCGACATCGTCGGTGTCGGCCGCGAAGTCCTTGGGCCCGATGCGGAAGGGCCGGATGCGGGAGATGCTGCCGTCGGTGTTCACGATGTCCTGGTAGAAGCCCGGCGTCTGGTCGGCGGGCTTGGAGTAAAGGCCGTCGGCGCCCGGGAAGCTGCCGAAGTACGAGTCGAAGGAGCGGTTCTCCTGGTAGAGCACGAACACGTACTTGACGCGCTGCCTGAGCAGCGCCGCCGCCTGGGCCGTCGAAAGTTCCGGCTCCGCGCCGGCGGCGGCCAGGTATTGCAGCATCTCGCGGTCCGCGCCGGCCTGCGCCGGGGCGGCGGAGGGCCGCGGCGGCGACGCGCAGGCCGCCAGAAGAATCGCGGCCGTCGCGGCCGCGATCACGTAAGCGATTCTCGTGCGCATGAAGCGCCTCCTTTGGAAAGACTGGGACCGCCGGCTAGAGTCGCCGCGAGCGGGCGAAAAAACCGGTGGCCGCAATTGGCGGGGCCGTACGGGGGTCTCGGCAGGGAAGGCCGATGCCGACGGCCGCGTCGCCGAAGGTATGGACTGCGCCGATGATGCCATATTTAGGTCTTTGTTAGGAGTCGATGAATTCGTATCATCCCGCGGCGAATCGGGGGAAAGGGGGCTCGGCGGCCGGATTCCGGCGCTTGACGCGAAAAGGCGAAGCCAGATAATTGAAGCCGGCGTCGGGCTCGACCCGGGCGCCGTCGGCAGCCGCCCGGCAATGCTGTTTCATCTAACGTTGTGCCGCGATCCGGGGAGGGCCGCCGCCCCTTATTTCAGGAAGGAGTTCGACATGAGCAGATCCGCTTCCGACAAGCTTTCCGAGTCCAAGAAATGGCTCGAGAAGAACGCGCAGTCCAACCTCAATCTCAAGCCCGCCCTGGCCGCCCTGGCCTCCGCCGAGAAGGCCGTGGCCGAGCTGGCCGCTCTCCGGGCGCGGGCTGCCGAGCTGGCGAACGCGCGAGACGCCGCCCTGTCCTCGCTCGACGAGGCCCTGGGCCGGGCCAAGACCGAGAAGCGGCTCAAGGCCAAGGAAGCCAAGCTCCAGGCCAGGCTGGCCGCCCTCTCCGGCCCGGCGAAGTGAAGGCTCTCCGGCCGAGCCGCCGATCGGCAAAATACCAGCGCCGCGCGAGGGCGGCCTGCTCGGTCCGTCCCGCGCGGCGCGGGTAAGGTGCGGGCGCGCCGGCGGCTTTCGCGCCGGCGCGCTCACGTCACTTCGCGGGAGCGGGGTGCGTCTCCAAGGCTTTCTTGGTCAGCTCGCTGACCTGCAGGTAGCCGAGGGCGGGCAGGAGGGTCTTCTGCACCTCGGGCCGCACGACGTAGTCCAGGAAGGCCTGCTCGACGCTGTTCCTCTCCGGCCTGCCCTTGGTGTAGGCGTGCTCGAAGCTCCAGAACCGGTACGTGCCCGAGTTGATGTTGGCCGCGGTGGCGCCGTAGCCGTCGATGCAGATCGGGAAGATATCGGCGAACTGCGGGTTGAGCACGAAGCCCGTGGCGACGTAGCCGATGGCGCCCTGGCCAGAGTTGATGGCCGTGGCCACGGCGCCGGTGGTGTCCTGCTGGAGGGTCATGCCGGCGTTCTCGGTCGCGCCGCCGAGGACGTACTTCTTGAAGGTGGCGCGGGTGCCCGAGGCGAGGGGGCGGTTGACCACGGTGATGGACTCGTTGGGTCCGCCGAGCTGGGCCCAGTTCGTGACATTGCCCGTGTAGATATCGACGATCTGCTTCGTGGTGAGGTTCGTGACCGTATCAGAGATGTCCTTGGAGACGACCAGCGTGAAGGCGACCACCGCGACCCGGTGATCGACCAGGTCGGTGAAGGCGGAGGGATTCGAGCTCTCCTCGGCGAAGAAGTCCGACATGCCGATCTTGACGCTGCCCGCCTCGACATCCTTGAGGCCGTTGCCCGAGCCGTTCGCGATCGCGGTCGTGTTGGTCTTCATGCCCTGGTCGAAGTACTTGGCCGCGTTGAGGAAGAAGGGCTGGAGCGCCGAGGAGCCGTCGATCTGCAGGGACTTGCCCTCGAGCGAGCGGATCGCGGCGGGGGGCCTGGGCGTGGTGCCGGGGCTGGGCGGCGTCAGTTCCGCGACCGTGACCTTGGCGGCGGTGAGCGAAGCGGCGTCGCTCTGGGCGGCGAGGCTCGGCGCGAGGGCGGCGAGCCTCGTCGCGGCGGCGAGCGCGAGGGGCAGGATCCGTGATTTCTTCATACAAGTCTCCTCCTGGAAGCAAGTTGTTTTTTTCCCAGCGAGTTGGAGCCTAGCGGAACGAAATAAGAGGACTGCGACGTTTCCGTTTAAAAGGGGTTAATGGAGCGCTCTCAGGGCGCCTCGAGGCTCGAGACGGGCTCGACGCGATGTCGGTCCGGCCTAAAGAGAGCGATGCGCTCGGCGAGGCCGCCCAGCTCCGCCTCGGCCTGGACGAGACGGACGAACGACGGCCCTTCGAGCGACCGGACCTCCCCCGCCGCGGCTTCGGATCCCGCCTCCTGCCTTCCCGATCTCGTCCAGCGCACGAGTCTGATCGTGCCCTCCTCCAGCTCGATCGCGTCCATGCCCCGGCGGCCGGCTCCCAGGCCGGGATTGAAGAGGCAGGGCGCCGGGGAGCCCTCCTCCCCCTCCTCCAGACCGAGCGGAGCGGAGCCGCCCCGCTCGATCTCGCGGTATCTCTCCTTATAGAGCTTGATCATCGCATCCACGGTGTAGGGACTGTCGCCGTAGCCGAAGTTGGATTCGCGGAGGAGCCGCTCTATGAGGCTGCGCAGGCTCTCCCCTTCGTCCCGCGCCTCGAAGAGCCTTCGCCCGCTGTGGCCGAAAATCGTGACGATTCCCCGCTCGACGGAGCCGCGATAGAGCCTCTTCTCCGCGCGGCAGACCCTGTCCGGGTCGGTGGTGTCGCCCTCGTCCCGAATCCTGCGCGGATTCTCGAGGTAGTCGGTGACGAAATCCCGGTAATCCCGGCCGGCGAAGTGGCGGAAGGCCTGGTGTCCGTGCAGGATGAAGAGTTCGAGGCCGTCGCCGGCGAGCCGCAGGCCG
>JAJXZP010000310.1 GCA_021779995.1 bacterium
CATGTCGAGATTTTCCCTTTCGAGCTCGGACATCTCCATGAGCCGCCGCACGGTGGTGACGAGCCGCGCGGCCTCCACCGGCTTGGCCAGATAGTCGGCGGCGCCCAGCTTCATGCACTCGATGGCGTTGTCGATCTCCCGATTGCCGGTGATGACGACCACCGGCGTCTGGGGATGCTCCTGTCTGATGCGGGCGAGCAGGGCCCGCCCCTCCATCCCGGGCATGACCAGGTCGAGCAGCACGACCCCGACCGGCCGCTCGTCGAGCAGCCCGAGGAGCGAGCTCTGATCGTCCAGCGCTATGACGGAGCCTAGGCCCTCCGCCCTGAGGATGCTCTCCACGCTGTCCAGGACGTAGCGCTCGTCGTCCACGATGACGATCGGGAAGCCGGGCGGGGGACGGTCCTTCATCGAGTCGCCTCCTCATCCTGCCCCGAGACCGGCAGCTCGACGATCGCCTTCGTGCCTCGGCCGGGCGAGGACTCGAACTCGAGGCTGCCGCCGTATTCCTCCACGATCGCCGCGGAGATGGGGATGCCGAGCCCGAGCCCCCCTTCGCCCCGCTTGGTCGTGAAGAAGGGGTCGCGGATGTGCGCCAACTCGTCCTCCGTCATGCCTTTGCCTCCGTCGCTCACCACGAGTCTGACCGTCCGCGAAGCCGGGTCGAAGGAGCCGCCGACGCGGATCTCCGGCGGCTGCGACGGCGACTGCGGCGAGAAGGCCTGGCAGGCGTTCTGCAGGAGGTTGATCACGACCTGCACCAGCTTGTGGAAGCGGGCGCGCACCGGCGGCAAGCCGGGATCGAGCTTCAGGTCGAGGCGCGCCGCGCATCGGGAGAGGTAGCTCTTGAGGAGGTCGAGGGCGGCTTTCACGACGAGCTCGATCCGCACTTCCTGCAGGGTGCCCTCGCTCTCGGAGCGGGAGAAATCCTTGAGGCCGCGGACGATGCTGTCGATGTGCTCGGAGGCGTCGATCATGCCCTTGAGCAGGATCGGCATCTTGTCCCTGAGCTCGCCGTACTCGAGGCCGCCCAGGAGGAAGTCTTCCCTGCCCGAGAGCTCGGCGTCCAGGATCGGCCGGATCGAGTCCCAGACCCGGGCAATGAGACCGGCGTTGAGGCGGATGGCGTGGTTGGGATTGTTGATCTCGTGCGCCATGCCGGCGACGAGTATGCCGAGCGAGGCCATTTTCTCGGACTGGATGAGGAGGCGCTGCTGCCGTTTCGCCTCGAGTTCCGCCGCCCGGCGCTTCGTGATGTCCACGGCCGTCGTGATGACGGTCCTCCGGCCTTCCTTGGGCCGATCGAGCATGGCCGAGCTGAGCTCCCACACGATTTTCCGGCCGTCGCGGGTCGTGATCTCCCGCTCACGGCTCTGGCCCTGGCCTTCGAGCGAATAGAGAGCCTTCACTTCCCCGAGCACCTCTTCCGAGCGCTCGCCGTACGCCAGGCGCGCCCAATCCGCGGTGGTGCGCAGGCTCTCCGCGTCATAGCCCGTCAGCTCGGTCCAGGCCCGGTTCACGAGCTCGATGCTTCCGTCGTCCGCGTGGATGGAGATGGGCAGGGCGGCGCCCTCGATGGCGCGGCGGAATCGCGATTCGCTTTCCTTGAGGGCCGCCTCGGCCTCCCGGGCTTCGGTCATGTCGCGGAACACGACGACCGTGCCGACGACGAGCTCGTCGACGACGAGGGGCCCGCCCCCGAGCTCCGCCGGGAAGGACGTGCCGTCGGAGCGCACGAAGACCGCCCCCGCGTCCGCCCCATGCCGGCCGGGGCGCATCGCGTCGCAGAAGGGGCAGGCGCCCGGCGGGCAGAGCGAGCCTCCCTCGCCTTCGTGCCGGATGAGCGTGTGGAGGTGCGTGCCGACGAGCGCTCCGAGCCTGAGGCCGAGCATCTCGGCGGCGGCGAGATTGGCGAAGCCGATCCTGCCGCGCAGGTCGACCTCGCAGACACCCTCGTCGAGGGCGTCGAGGATGAGGGCGGTCCGGCGCCGGGCCTTCTCGAGTTCCCCGGTCCGTTCGCGCACGAGCGACTCGAGGCGCTCTTCCTGCGCGGCGAGCTCAGCCAGGGCCGCCCTCCGGTCGCCTATGTCGAGCAGGGTGCCGACATAGCCTGAGACGCGGCCTTCGGCATCCATGTCGGGAAGGGCTCGGCACAGGACCCAGGCCGCCCCGCCCCGAGTCCCGGTCTGCCGGTACTCGTATCCGAAGGACCGGCGCTCCTCGACGCAGGCGCGCCACTGCGCGGCCACGGTCTCGCGGTCCTCCTCATGCACGGCGGAGAGCCAGCCCTCGCCCAGGGCCGCGGCCGCGTCGAGCCCGGCCACGGCTGACCAGCGATCGTTCACGAAGGTGTAGCCGCCGGCCGCGTCGGCGCGGAAAACTCCGGCGGGCGAGGCGCGATACAGGAGGTCCTCGTAGCGGCGGGCCTTGGCCTCGGCCTCGTCCGCCAGCCTGCGGTCCGCGGCCGCGGCGAGGTCGGCGCAGCGCTCCTCGCTCGCGCCCAGGGCGCGCTCAAGGGCGCACTCGGTCCCGAGTTCCCGGGCGAATAGCCAAAGCTCCCGGGCGCGGGGAGGTTTCCGGGCCAGGAGCCTGAGGGGCAGGACTTCTCCCGTGCCGAGGAAAAACTCCGTCTCGGCGGCTCCGCCTCCGGCGGCGAACTCGCGCTCGAGGAAGGCGACGAAGGCGGCGCGCTTTTCGGCCGTGACATAGCCGCGCAGATCGCGCCCCACGAGGCCGTCGGAGGCGGCCCGGAACAAAATGGAGGCGGCCGCGTTGGCTCGGATCACCGTGCCGTCGGCGCCGACGAGGAGACAGGGCAAGGGCAGGAGCTCGAAAACGGTTCCGGCCGCCCTCGTCGAGTCCTCATCGTCGAGGGGCTCCCCGCCCCGGGCTCCCGCGGGAATGGCTCCGTCAAGTTCCTGCATGGGCGACTCCTTGCGCATTTTTACAGCTGTCGGACGCCGGATGGATTCCGGAAGCGCGCCGTCCTTTATCCTATCCGCTAGCCCCGCCGAATGCAAAGGCGACTGCGGGCGCGGCTGCGGGCGCGGCTGCGGGCACGGCTGCGGGCACGGCTGCGGGCGCCGCTTCATCGACGATTCCTTTGCGCCTTGCCAGGCCGCCGGGCGGCGGTATACTGGTGCCGTGCAGCATGATCGGCCCGCCCGCGACAGAAAGTATCTCCGCTACGCGACGAGCGAGGTCGAGCGCGTGTCGAGGCGACTGCATCGGGTCTTCGATTCGCTCGGGGCCCTGCCCTATCTCGGCGCCGAGGAGCTCAGCGATTTCCGCTATTACGAGGGGCTGTTCGACGAGGCTCTGGCGGGCATCGACCGCAAGGCCCGCGAGGGCAGGCTTAGGCCCCTCGACCTGCGCGGCTTTCCCCAGGACCTCCGCTATCCCGGCTATGCGGCGCGCCTGGGCATCTTCATCGGCTCCTTCGATCCCTTCCAGATGACGCACATGGCCATGGCCCTGCGCTTCCTTTCCTCCGACGCGGGCGAAGCCGACGCGCTTTTCGTCGTGCCCGAAGGCTCCTTCGACCCGCGCAAGCCGGCCAAGACGGAGTACCGCTTCCGCCACGAAGTCCTGCGCCGCCAGCTCGCCGGCGTGCTCGATCCCTTCGTCGTGCCGCTGGACATCGGCTCCGATGCGGATACGATCGAGATCGTGCGGCGGCTCATCGCGCTGCACGCGGGGGCCTCGCTGCGCCTGACCCACGTCATGGGCTCGGACACCTTGCCCGTCGCCCTGAGACTTCTGCCCGAGGACCTGGAGGCCTGGGGCGCCGCGGCCGAGCGCGCGCACGTGGCGCTCGACTTCTCCATCTTCGTGGTCAAGCGCGAGCGGCGCGACACGACGCGGGCCCT
>JAJXZP010000157.1 GCA_021779995.1 bacterium
TCGCGATAGACGAAACCATGAAGAGCATACCGGCCGGATCCTTCATCATGGGCGCGGAGACTGGGCCGGATGCCGAGAAGCCCCCGCACAAGGTGAGCTTGTCCGCCTATCGCGTCTGCGACCATCTGGTCACGAACCGCGAGTATTCCCTCTTCGTGAGGGCCCGGCCCGAGTGGTCGAAGGACCGGGCCGACCCGGAGCTGCGCGACGAGGCCTACCTCTCCGACTGGACGGGCGACCGGTTTCCCGAAGGCAAGGACGAGCATCCGGTCGCCTTCGTCTCCCAGCCCGCCGCCGCGGCCTTCGCGGCCTGGCTCGGCAAGCGCCTGCCCACCGAGGCCGAGTGGGAGTGCGCGGCGCGCGGCGGCCTCGTCGGCAAGAAGTACCCGAACGGGGATCAGATGAACGACAAGCTGGCCAATCTGGCCAAGCAGTACAAGGGCACGACGCCCGTCCGCCAATTCGAGGCCAACGGCTACGGCCTCTACGATATGGCCGGCAACCTCTTCGAGTGGACGAGCGATTGGTACGGACCCTACTCGGCCGGCGACGCGCTCGATCCGAGCGGAAGCGCGGAGGGCGAATACAAGGTCGTGCGAGGCGGATCGTGGATGTCGGGCGCCGGGGCTCTCAGGGTGAGTGCCCGCGTGGACATGGAGAGCGTCACCTGCGCCCAGGTGGGGATACGCCTCGTGGACCGGGGCGCTCAGGGAGGCTGAGCTCAGGCGCCCCGCGCGGGGGGCCGGGAGGTTCGCGGTAGCTCGGCCGCGCTCGCCGAGAAGCCGGCGCCCCGCGCGGGGCCGGGAGCGCCGCGCGCATACACGCGCTCGTCGAGAGCTCCGGCGCCCCGCGCGGGGGAGTGGCCGGGCGTGCCGCTTCAGAGCGACTCGAGCGCCTGGGCCATGAGGATGGTGATGTCGTCGCTGGGCTCGGTGCCCTCGGTCCATTCGAGAAGATCGGAAAAGAGGCCGTTCGAGAGTTCGAGGGGGCCGGCTCCGGCCCGCTTGGCCACCGAGCGCAGGATCCCTTCCCGGCCGAACATGCCCCCCTCGCTGTTGGCCGACTCGAACACGCCGTCGGTGAAGAGGATGAGCGTGTCGCCCGGGCCGATGGACAGTGTCTTCTCCTCGTATTCCATGTCGGTGATCATGCCCAGGAGAAAGCCCATCGTGGCGAGTTCCTCCGAGCCGCCGTCGGCCCTGACGAGGAGCTGGTTCGGGTGCCCGGCGCTGCAGTAGCGCATTTCGAGGGTCTCGATGTCGATGAAGGCGGTGAAGGCGGTCACGTAGTGGCCGGTCGTCAGGAAATTGTTCATCTCCGCGTTGAGCGACGCCATGAGCCGGGAAGGGGAGCGGACGGTCTTGCTGACGAGGCCGAAGGAACTCTTGAACATGGCCGTCACCAGGGCGGGGCCGACCCCGTGGCCCGAGACGTCGGCTATCACCAGGGCGAGGGTCCGGCCGTCGATGCGGACGACGTCGAAGAAATCCCCGCCGATCTTGTCGAGCGGGATGAACTTGTGGGCGAACTCGATGGGCGCGTCGGAGGGGTAGGCCTTGGGCAGGAGGCTTATCTGCAGCTCGCTCGCGAGGTTGAGCTCGTCTATGAGCTGGCGGTTGGCGCCGTCGAGGAGCTTGAGCGCGGAGTCCAGGTCCGCGGCGCGGCGTTCGAGGAGTTCGTTGGCGCCCGCGAGCTCGGCGCTGCGCTGTTCGGCCATCTTCACGCGGATATCCTCG
Organism: bacterium; assembly: GCA_021779995.1. Classification (GTDB taxonomy): domain Bacteria; phylum Spirochaetota; class Spirochaetia; order Treponematales; family Rectinemataceae; genus JAJXZP01. Next base: position 1,737 of record JAJXZP010000157.1, read on the forward strand.
AGCCGCTTGACGCGGGCGTCGGCGCGGGCCGCGTCCATGAAGTAATCGTCGGCGCGGGCCAGGCCCCAGGCCGCCGCCGCAGCGGCTTCGAGCGCCCCCTCGGCTGCTATCCGCAGCACCGGCAGCTCCGCGGCCGCGGCCTCGGCCTCCAGCGAGGCCGACTCGGGGCGCTCGCCGACGATGACCAGGCAGTCGGCCTCGGCCGGCAGCTCGCCCTCGATGCGCAGGCAGGCGTGGCCCCTGGAGCTGAATCGGTCCGCGACGAGCGTCTCGAGATCGGGTGCGACGGCGAGGGCTATATTCATGCCACTGTCTCTCCGGGCTGACTATAGCCGCAGTCCCCGGCGGCGCGCAACCGCGAACCGCCGCCTTCGATGGGCGCGGACGGCGATTCGCCATTGCGCCGCGCCCGCGGCCGCTCTAGAATCAAGGCGGAGGATGCCATGAACCACATCGCCAGCAGTTTCGCCTCGTCCGACGGCATCGTTTACCGGAGCCACCTGTGGGAGCTGCGGGATGGCGGCTATCGGCGCATGGCCCTCGTCCTCGGCTTTCCCTTTTGGCCGCTCGGCCGCGACACGAGGCTCCTCGCCTTCCTCCTCGACCGGGGCTTCCTGGTCCACTCGATCGAGCTGGGCTTCGCGTCGCCCGAGAAGCCGCGCGCGGACTTGGCCGCGCTCAGGCGGGCCGCGACGGCCTTCGCCGACTCGCTGGCCGCTCGCGGGCTTCCGCTCTACCTGATAGCCCAATCGTTCAACGCGGCTCTCGTCCCGGCCTTCCAGCGGCGGAAGGAGCTGGCCGCCGCGGCGCTGGTCTCGCCCGTGCTCGACTATCCGCCTCCCGGCACGAAGATGCCGCGCTGCATCTTCGGCGCCGCGGCCGAAACGATGATCCCCCGGGAAAGCCTGAGCGGTAAGCCCGAGTTGCTCGACGAGCTGATGGGCCCGGAGGCGTATGTCGCGAAATTCTCGAAGCGCGATCTCAAGGCGCTCCACTCCGAGAGCCCCGCCACCCTGGCCCCGGAGCTGGGCGCGCCCGTGGCCGTCTTCGCCGGCGAAGAGGACCCCCTCGTGAGCGCGCCGATCCGCGAGGCGCTTTCTTCGGGCGGGGCCAAGATCTACAGCTATCCGCGCGTCCGCCATCTCCCGCCCTTCGATCGCTACGCGGACAACTACTATGCCGACCTGGGCTCGTTCCTCGACGAGGTCGAGGCTGCCGCGAGGCGCACGAAGGGGTGATAGGCCTTCATCGGATATCCGGCTCCGGCCGGTCGCGGTCCAGGTAGCGGGCCCCCGGTCAGGGTTCGCGCTTTCGCTCGTCCACCAGATGGCACTTGTCGATGACCGAATCGATGATCTCGACCTCGCGCTGCACGGCCAGCAGATAGATCGGCAGGCGATTGCGGTAGTCCGCGCAGCAGCGCACGATGGCCTCGCGCTCGGCCGCGCTGAAGTCGGCGGGGCCGATCCGATGGAGCCGCTCGGCGCTTTCCCGCGGATCGGCCGCGGGGGGGCGTGCTGCGGCAGAGTCGGCGGCGGGAGCGCGTGCTGCGGCAGAGTCGGCCGCGGGGGGGCGTGCGACGGCTGGGTCGGCGGCGGGAGCGCGCGGGGCAGGGAGCGCGGGCTTCGCGATCGAGGACGACCTCGCGACTGAGGCCGGCGCCGCGACCGAGGACGACCTCGCGACTGAGGGCGGCGCCGCGGAGGCGAGGTTCGGTCGTGCGGGCGGCTTCGGCGAGGCGGCCCGAGGAGCCACGACCGAGGTCTGTGCCGCGGTCGAGGACGGCGCCGCGGAGGCGGCGTGCGATCGTGCGGGCGGCTTCGGCGAGGTGGCGCGCGGTCGTGTGCGCGGCTTCGGCGAGGCGGCCCGAGGAGCCGCGTTTTTTTTCGGGGCGGCATCTCGCGCGGTCCCGGGTCGGCGCGCCTCGGCCGCGCGAGCGGGGGCCTGCTCTGCAGCCGGCGCCCTGGCGCCGCGCCGGAGGGGCGTCCGCTCGGAAGCGGCGAGGGCCGGCGAGGGAAGAGGCTCGTCGGGATGGGCGCCTTCGAGCGCCTTCAGGGCGCGGAAGATGTTCGATTCGGTCTCGATATCCTCCGGCACGCGGGCTATGCGCTCCTCGACGCGCGTGGCGTTCGCGCCCTTTATGAGGCGTTTTCTAGCCATGCGGCCACTTCCTTGGCGAGGATGCGATAGTCTTCCGCCCCCGGCGACTTCGGCGCGTAGTCGAAGATGGTCTTCTGGGCGTACTGGCTCTCCTCGACGGCGATGTTCTTGCGGATCATCGCCGAGAAGAGGCTTTTGCCGAGCCGCGCGCGCAGGAGTCCGGCCAGCTCCTGGCTGATGACCGTGCGCTTGTCGAAGAGCGTCATGAAGTAGCGCACCGAAACCAGGGACGCGTTATTCTCCCTCGCCTCGACGATGGTCTGGTTGAGGTCGCCCAGGCCCTCCTGGCAGAAGAAGGTGGGCTGCACCGGGACGAGGACGTGCGTGGCCGCGAGCAGGGCCGAGACGGTGAAGAGTCCCAGCGAGGGGGGCGTGTCCAGGACGACGTAGTCGTAGTCCTCGCCGAGCTTGGGAATCTCGCGGCGAAGGGTGGTGTACGCGGAGAGGCTCCGCTCCAGGTTCTCGACGCGGTTGAGGGCGGTGCGGGCGGGCACGAGGAAAAGGTTCTTCGAGCCGGTGGGGGTGACCGCGTCGGCGAGGTGCAGCTTGCCCGCGTAGATCTGCGAGATGTCGGAGCCGAGGCTTTCGTAGTCGAGGATGTTGCGCGTGAGGTTGGCCTGAGGGTCGACGTCCACCATGAGCACGCGCCTGCCCCCGAGGGCCCAGGCCGCCGAGAGTGACAGGGCGGTGGTGGTCTTGCAGACTCCGCCCTTCTGCTGGGCGATGCACAAAACTTTCATGAATATTCCTATTCCTCACTATCGGCGAATACCTCTCCGCGCTTGACCGGCCATCGCGCCTTGCCCGACGACTCTGGGCCCGGCCCGACTCCGGCCCGACTCCGGCCCGACCCGGTCTCGGCCCGGGCGCGGCTCAGAACGGCTGCCAGTTGTTCGCATCCCAGAAATAGCGCTCGGATTCCTCCTGGATGAGCAGGAGGTCGTGGTAGTGCCGGTCCTCCCAGGCCGCGAGCTTCTCGTAGAAGTAGACGAGGGCCGGATGGAGGCTCTCTTCGGCGCATTTCTGGTAGTGGCGTACCGACGTCGCTTCGAGGAGTATCGCGGTGGCGATGGCCGCCGAAAGCTGCTTGCTCGTGCCGATCCGCTTGAGGAAGTCCGGTGTCATGATGGGACTGTCGGCCGGCCCCTCGTCCCGGACGAGGTCCTTCCCGGGCTCCTTGCCGGCGGAAACTTCTTTATAATACGAAAGGAGCCAGTTGTAATGCCGCTTCTCCTCGCCGGCCCGCTCGAGAAAGAAGTCGCGGACCGCGCCCTCGGCCGCGGCCGCCGCGTTTTCGTAGACCGTGACGCTGTCATACTCGCCCTTCATGCCGATTTTGATCGCGTCGATGATGTGTTCGTTCGCCATGCCTGACACCCCCGCATCGGACCTTCGCCTGCGCCGAAGGCGCCTCGAGCCGATGGTCCGTATCAGCCAAGTATAGCCGACTTCGGAGCAAAGACAAACTGCGCCGTTCTGCGTGGACAGGACGCGATTTCCGGTTTACACTCCCTTCGCTATGCGCCCCGATGAGCTCGCCGAAGGGATAGAACGGATACTGGGCCGATCACCGGTCCTGAGCGGAAGACTTGCGGGCGCCTTTCTCGTGGCCAATCCTCGGGCAGGAGGGTTTACGAGACCCTCCTTCGCGCGCGCCCGCCGCGCGGAGATGGCGACCATCCTCCGGCGCTCCTCGGCCCTCGCTCCCCGTCCCGACTCGATTCCGCTTGCTCTCGCGCTCACCGACCGACAGGGGCATGCGGCCGATCTGTCGCGCGCTTACATCGGGAAAGCCCTCGGCGGCGACGATCGGCCCGGCTCGCTGCACCTTCTCATGGCGGCCGGCGGCGACGGCACCTCGCTCGAGCTCGTGTCGACCCTCATGGAGCTGGAGCCGGAGCAGAGGTCGCGGTTCCTCGTGCTGCGCCTTCCCTTCGGCACCGGCAACGACGGCTCCGAGGGGCGGGATCTCGTCGAGAGCCTCGGCCGCCTCCTCGGTCCCTGCGGCCTGCGCTCCAGCCCCGCCATCAAATGCACGCCGGCGGCCTCGGGCGGGCACGAGCCCTTCTGGGCCTTCAATATCGCGAGCCTCGGGCTCGACGCCTACGTGGCCCGCATGACGAACCGGCTCAAGTCCCTGTTCCCCGGCGACTCCTACAAACTCTGGGTCGATCTCTCGACGGTGCTGTACGACCGGATCTTCCACGTGGCGCCGATGGACATAACCGCCCTGGACGCCGCGGGCGCGAAGGTCCGCGAGCTCCGGAAACCCTGCCTCCTCGTGGCTGTGGGAGCGAGCGGCGACCGGCAGTACGGCTCGAACAAGCGCATTCTCCCCGACGAGGACAATGTCTGCGCCATCGCCGAGACGGGGCTCCTCAACAAGCTCAAATGGAAGAGCCGCATCGAGCGCGGCCTGCACCGCGGCCTCCCGATCGTCGATCTCTTCTCCGCCTCCCGTCTCGTCGTCGAGTACGGCGACCGCCTGCTCGCCCAGGCCGACGGCGAGGTCGTCGAACTGGGGCCCGCCGACTTTCCCTTCACGGTCGAGGTCCTGCCCGATTCGTACGACGTGCTCGTGCCGGAGAGCCCGTGAGCGGGATCGTCACTTCGCCCGAGCGCATCCGCGTGGGCTACGTGCCGCCCTGCGAACGGTGGCGTTTCGCGCCGGCATGCGCAGGCTCGGCGGGCCGCGGAAGGCGCGCCCGCATCGACCGGGCCGGCCCGACCCTGCTGTTCCTCCTCCTGTGCTCGAGTTTCGTGCCGGCGCTCCTGACGGAGGTCGACGCCGCGCGACTGCTCCGGGCCCTGCAGGCCGTCGTGGTGGCGCTCGGCCGGCCCTCCCCGGCCTTCTTGTCGGGCGAGCACCGAAATCTCGCCGCGCCCGCCGAGTGCATCTTCAGCGGAACCGGCCCGCATGCCGCCGATTCGGATGCGATAGCCTTCGACGGCCGCCCGGTCGGGCCCGATCCTTCGCTCCGCCTGGGGCGCCGGATGGGCCAGGCCCCGCGCCGGCACCGCTTCCGTTCGGTGCGGTCTCCCCGCGCCCCTCCAGCTCCGCGCCTTTCCCCGCCCGTTTCCGGACGGGCCTGACAGAGACGGGAGAACGCTCCGGCGGGGCGTCGGAAAGCTCCGAGCGATCCGGCACCGGGCCGAAGGCGTTCGCGCGCATAACGTTCTGCGCCGACCGCGGACGCGTTTCCGCGGCGGCGCGAACGGGAAAACAAGGAGAATCTCACCATGCAATTCGATCCTGCGAGCACGGGTTTCATGCTCATAGCCTCCACCCTCGTCATGTTCATGACGCCGGGGCTGGCGTTTTTCTACGGCGGCCTCGTGGGCCGCAAGAACGTCCTCACCATCATGTTCCAGAGTTTCGCGTCGCTCTGCGTGACGACCGTGATCTGGTATCTCTACGGCTTCTCGATGTGCTTCTCGGGCAGCTACGGCAACGGCGACATCCTCGGCATCATCGGCAACTTCAAGGAGTCCTTCCTGGCCGGCGTCAACCTGATGGACCCGAGCACGATGAACCCGCAGGTGCCGATGTTCGTGCAGGTTGCCTACCAGATGATGTTCGCGATCATCACGCCGGCCCTCATCACGGGCGCCTTCACGAACCGCGTCCGCTTCCCGGCCTTCCTCATCTTCCTCGTGGCCTGGCTCACCCTCGTGTACTTCCCCCTCGTGCACCTCATCTGGGGCGGCGGTCTGCTCGCGGTCTGGGGCGTCAAGGACTTCGCGGGCGGCCTCGTGGTCCACGTCTCGGCGGGCTTCGCGGCCCTGGCCTCGGTGCTCTTCGTCGGCAAGCGCAAGGTCGAGGACTCGGGTATGCACAACCTGCCCTTCGTGGCCCTCGGCACCGCGATTCTCTGGTTCGGCTGGTACGGCTTCAACGCGGGCTCCGAGTTCGCGGTCAATCCGGTCACCACCGCGGCCTTCATCAACACCGACTTCGCCGCCTCCTTCGCCGGGCCGACCTGGCTCCTCCTCGACTGGGTCTTCAAGCGCAAGCCCAAGTTCTCGGGCTTTCTGACCGGCATGGTCGCCGGCCTCGCCTGCGTGACCCCGGCCGCGGGCTACATCACCCCCGCCTCCGCGGTGCTCATCGGCATCCTCGCCTCGATCGCCAGCTACATCGCCGTCACGATCAAGAACAACGCCGGCCTCGACGACGCGCTCGACGTCTTCGGCGTCCATGGCGTCGGCGGCTTCCTTGGCACCCTTCTCCTGGGAATCCTCGGCACCGCGGCGGTGACCTTCCCTGGACACGATCCCTCGGCCCTGGCCTCGGGCATCGTTGACGGCAACGTCGGTTTCTTCTGGAAACAGTTCGCGTCGGATCTCCTCGTCGCGGCCTACGGCTTCCTCTTCACGCTCGGCATGCTCTGGGTGATCAACAGAATCACCCCGGTGCGCGTGACGGAAAAGGAGGAGGTCGAGGGACTCGACCTCATAGAGCACGGCGAAGTGGCCTACCTCTAGGACGCATGGCTCTTTATTGACGTCGTCGGGCGGGTCCTGACGGCGAATAGCCGGGGGCGGCTCGCATCGTTCCGCCGCTCCCGGCTATTCGCCGCCCGCCGCCTTACCTCGCGCATAAAAGCGTCACGCGCTCGAGGCCATACAGGCTGCCCGCCCTGGTCGGCGACAATTGGAGCGCAATAGGCTCTCGGTCTGCTCTCCGCGGCGCCTTTGACGAAAGCCCCGCATGCCGTCGGCCGCTCCGCTCTGTCCCGCTGTTTTCACCGATCGGCCACTGCGGTATTGTAAGACCGACATGAATATCGCCATTCTGCACTATCACCTCAGATCGGGCGGCGTGGGCTCGGTGGTCCGCGCCCAGGCCGAGGCCCTGTCCCGCTTCGCTCCGGACGACCGGGTCGTCGTCCTCTCCGGGACGCCGTCGGAGACCGACCTGCCCGTGCCGGTGAAAGTCGTCTCCGGGCTCGACTACGCGGCGCACGCCGAGTCGGTTTCGCGCAACGCGACTGGGCCGCGCGCGGCTACCGCCGCGACGGCTACTGCCGCGACGGCCGGCCTCGCCGACGAGATGGAGCGCGCCCTCGACGAGGCCTTTCCCGGAGGCTGCGACCTGCTGCACGTGCACAATCCCCTCATCCGCAAGAACGCCGCCCTGCTCGGCGCCCTGGCCGAGCTCCAGCGCCGCGGCCTCAAGCTCCTCGTGCAGGTGCACGATCTCGCCGAGGATTTCCGGCCCGACGTCTACCACGACCATTCGGCCTATCCGCGCGCCTGCGCCTACGCGGCCATAAACACGAGAGATCGGGATCGCCTCGTCGCCTCCGGCCTCGACCCGCGGCACGTCCATCTCCTGCCCAATCCCGTCGCGATTCCCGCGGCCTTCGAGGCGCGCGGGGGCTGGCGCGAGGAGCTGGGACGGGGAAGGCGCACCGCCCTCTATCCCGTTCGCGCGATCCGGAGAAAGAACCTGGGCGAGGTTCTCCTGCTCGCCCATTTCCTTCCGGCCGGGACCGAGCTGGCGGTCACGCTCCCTCCCACGAGTCCGCGCGACCTGCCGGGCTACGCCGCATGGAAAAACCTGGCCGCCGAACGCTTTCCGCGCGTCCGCTTCGAGGCCGGGCTCGGTGCCCAGCTCGCGGCCCTCTACGAGTCCTCGTTCTGCGCGGTGACTACCTCGGTCAAGGAGGGGTTCGGCTACTCCTACCTCGATCCGATCGCCCGCGGCATTCCGGTCGTGGGACGGGAAATCCCCTATGTCGTGGCGGATTTCCGCGCCCACGGCATCGCGCTGCCCGGCCTCTACCGGGAAATCCGCATACCCCGCGCCGTCCTGTCCGAGAAGAGCCTGCGCGCCGCGGTGGAGCTCCGGATCGAGTCCTTCAGGCGCGCCTACTCGGGGGTCTTCGCCTCGGAAGACGGGAGCGGGCTGTCGGAGCTGGAAGAGTTGCTCGGCGCGCTCGCTCGCCGCTTCGAGGAGGAGAACCTCGATTTCGGCGCCCTCGACGAGGGCCTGCAGAATTCCTTTCTCCGGCGGCTCGGGGAGGACGCCTCCCTCGACCGCGACCTGCGCACCCGGAATCCATTCCTCCCCGAGCTCTTCGAGGCCAGGCTCTCCTCCGGGCAGGCGGAATCCCTCAGAGGGGCTCTCGCCGCCGCGTATTCCGCGGAGAGCTGCGCCGGGAAGCTGCGAACCGCCTACCGGGACGCCGTTTCTGAGCCCATCGGCGGCGGCGTAGATCGGCGCGCCTTGCTGGCGCGGTACCTGGTGCCGGAGTCTTTCTTTCCGGTGGCTTCGTGAACCGGGTCAGGCTAGCGCTTCTCGGGGATGGCCGGTTTGTCGGCGCGCCGCTGGTAGAATTTTTTCATGTACTCGTCGATCGTCCGCATGGGCGGGCGCTCGGTGGTCGCGATCTCGGTGGGCAGCAGTTCGAGGCGCTCGCCCTCGTCGGAGAGGGCGAGATGCCTCGTGCCGAGTTCCTTGAGGACCTTCGCCTCGCCGTACCGCTCCAGCCGGTCTATGAAGGTGGAGAGGATGCCGAAGGACATGCGGCTGAGGGCCTCGATCGACTGGTTGCGGTGGATGCGGAGGTCCATGTCCACCTGGGCGATGACCCGCGGACCCAGGTTGTGGTAGATGTCGATGAGATGACCGACCTCGACGCCGTAGCCGACGGAGAAGGGCAGCTGCTCGAGGATCACGCGGCGGCCCGCGTACTCGCCGCTCAAGGGCTGCACGAGTTGGGCGAGCTCGGGATACAGGAGAGAGAAGAGGGGCCTGACGAGGATCTCGGTGACCCTGCCGCCGCCGCCCGAGACCAGGCCCGAGGCCGTGCGGATGGGGCGCTTGTAGAAGGCCTTGACGTAGCCGATCTCGTCGTGGCGGAGCAGGGGGCCCACCAGGCCGTACAGGAACTTCGGGTCGATATTGACGATGTCCGCGTCGATCCAGACTATGATGTCGCCGTCGAGGACGTAGAGGCTCTTCCAGAGGTTCTCCCCCTTGCCGCGGAACGTGCCGTAGCGGGGCAGGACCTCGGCCGAGACGTAGACCTTGGCTCCGAACTTCGCGGCGATCTCGCGCGTGCGGTCGGTCGAGCCCGAGTCGATGACGACGATCTCGTCGAGCAGGGGAAAGCGGTCCATGAGCTCGGTCTTGAGTACGAGGATCTCCTTGGCGATCGTGGCCTCCTCGTTGAGGGTGGGGAAGGCCAGCGAGATGCGCAGGCCCTTCTTGGCCTTCAGTTCGACGAGCGCCTTCTTGTCGCGGAACTCCCCGCTGCGGAAGCTGTAGCGTAGGATGGATTCGCCCTGGGTCATGTTCCGACTACTCCTTCATGTCCAGCATGGCGGCGCAGCGCTCGACCATGAGGAGCAGCTGCCGGAAGCCCGACTCGAGGGGCCCCAGCTCCGCATAGTCTTCCGCGGAGGTCTTCCTGCCGCGCGTCAGGCCGAGCGCCGCGCCGGGCACGCCGAAATCGTTGAGCATGGACACCTTCTCGGAGATGATGCCTATCTCGGGCTTGACCTTGAGGGTCGACAAGGTGGCGCGCAACGCGTCGGTGAGGGGGGCGTTCTTCATGGAGTCGCCCACGGAATGTCTGGAGCGCTCGGAGATCTCGACGGCGGCCCCGGTGCCGGCGGCGGCGCGCGCGGCCGTGCCGGCCACCACGCTCTTGATCGTGTCGAGCATGCGGTCGTCCTCGGCGAGGATCTCGATGTCCATGCTGCCTTCGCTGGCCCAGTGGCCGTAGCCCACGCCCGACTCCAGCCGCGCGATGTTGACGGTGGCGGACTCCTTGGTTTCCCAGCTCACCCCGCCCACCTGGAACGCGATCGAGCCGAGGACCGCGGCGGCCGAGGCGTCGCCGGGCGCTCCCGAGGGCGCCAGGAGCTCGCGTTCGGCGGTGCGGACGGAAATCGAGAGGCGGTAGGACCCGACTTGCCGGCTTTCGACCAGCCCGAAGCCCGTGCCCCGCACGACGATCCCGCAGGAGAGCCGGTCGGCCCATTCCTCGAGGAAATGCCGGAAGCCCTCCTCCTTTTCGTCGACCGAGCAGGAGCGCGTGAACACCACGATGAGGTTCTTGTCGAGGTGGAAGCCCGTGCCCTGGGCGTACTCCGCGAGGACGAGCAGGGCCGCGGCGCCGAGGCTCGTCTCGCCGAGTCCCTGACCCGAGGCCCGCTCGTCGGTGAGCCGCACCGCGCTGTCCAGCGCGGAGTAATCCGCGTCGCCGACCTCGGCGACCAGGAGCAGGAAGTCCTTGCGGGCGCCGAAGGCCGGGAACAGCGCGACGATGTTGCCCCATTCGTCGATCGAGACGTTCGATATCTCGAAGTCGGCGAGCCTGCCTTGGACGAAGTCCATGCGGAGCTTTTCGCCGTCGCTGGGCGAGGGGATCTGGTTGAGCAGCACGGCGTCCGACACGATGCGGTTCACGTAGCGGCCGATGTCGACCCGCTTCAGCTCCCTGAGCGCGCGCCTGGCCCGGGCGCCTCCGAAGATCCGGCGGACGATGCCCGCGAGGCGTCTGAGGAGCAGCCCGAACCTTCCCATCCGTCCGTCTTTCATGGCACTAAGTGTATCGGCGACGCGGGTCTCGGGCAAGCGAAACCCCGAGTCGCGGCTCTTTCCCCGCTCCGGCCGCGGATTCGAAGAGGCGTCGGCGGCGCCGGGCGGACTTTCAGAACCGATCGGTGAGGCCGAGGTAGACCGCCGCCCCGGCCAGGAAACCGAGCAGCGCGAAAGGCGTTATGCGCTTCATGTACCATCCGAAGGAGATGCGCTCGATGCCCATGGCCGCCACGCCGGCCGCCGAGCCGATGACGAGCATGCTTCCGCCCGTGCCCGCGCAGTAGGCGAGCAGTTCCCAGATCCGGTGGTCCATCGGAAATTTGTCGGGGCTGAACATTCCCATCGCCGCCGAGACGAGCGGCACGTTGTCGACGATCGCCGACAGGAAACCCAGGATGACGACGATGAGGCTCTGATTCCCCACCTTCGCGTCGAGCCAGGCGGAGACTGCGGCGAGCGCCCCCGCGGTCTGCAGGGCGGCCACCGCGAGGAGAATGCCGAGGAAGAAAAGCAGGCTCGCATGGTCTATCTCGGCGAAGGCGCGCCCCGGACCGAGCCCGGCCCGGAGGTGCTCCGGCTTGCCGCGGTGCATGAGCTCGGTGAGGAGCCAGAGGATCCCGAGGGCGAGGAGGATGCCGAGGTAGGGAGGGAGTCCGGTGAGCATCTTGAAGACGGGCACGCCGACGAGGAGGACGATGCCGACGAGCAGCACCGCGCCGCGCTCCGCCGCGGACACGGCGCTCCCGGCCTCGACCCCGGATCTTTCGCCCGTCGCGTCGCCTTTGAGGACGAAGGTCATGGCCGCGAGCGGCACGAGGAGGCTGACGAGGGCGGGGGCGAAGAGCCGGGCGATTATCCTGAGGGCGGAGATGCGTCCGCCGATCCAGAGCATGGTCGTCGTGACGTCGCCTATGGGCGAGAAGGCTCCGCCGGCGTTCGCCGCGATGACGATCATGCCCGCGAAGACGAGCCGGTCTTCCTTTTTCGCGACGAGCTTCCGCGCGATGGCGATCATGACGATGGTGGTGGTCAGGTTGTCGAGGAAGGCCGAAAGGAAGAAGGAGAGCAGCGAGACGATCCAGAGGAGGGCGCGGAGGTTCTTCGTCCGGATGCGGGAGGTGATGAGGTCGAAGCCCTCGTGCTCGTCGATGACTTCGACTATCGTCATCGCGCCGAGCAGGAAGAACACGATGGCGGCGATCTCGGAGAGATGCTCGCCGAGGGCGGGCAGGAGCTCGTGGCCGCCCCCTCCGCCGGAGGCGAGGATGACCCAGAGAGCGCAGCCGAGAATCAGGGCCGTGGCGGCCTTTTCCACGCGGAGGCGCCGCTCCAGGGCTATGACGAGATAGCCCGACACGAAGACGATCGAAAGCAAGGACATCTCCGCTCCCCCGTGCCGTTTTCCGCCGGCTAGCCGACGACGCCGAAGTTCATGATGACCGTCCGCAGCCTCTGCTCGAGCAGCTCGTAGGAAAAGTATCTCGTGCCGAGCTCGAAATTGCGCTCGGTCGCCTCGCGGCGCAATTCCGGCTCGTCGAGGAAGCGGCGGACGTGGCGCACCGTCTCGTCGGTGATGTAGGTGTCCATGAGGGCGGTCTTGAAGCCTATCGGCTCGATGTCGCTCTCGAAGATCGAGTAGCGGTTCACCATCAGCGGCTTCTTGTAGAAGACGGCCTCGAGGAAGGCGTTGCCGAAGCCTTCGTAGGCCGAGGGGTAGGTGACGAGGTCGGCGTTCGCGTAGCAGTCCCAGAGATCGTAGATCTTCCCTCCGTCCGGTCTCGCGCCCCGGGAGCTGCCGAGCAGGGGCGAACCGGCGACGAGGTCGACCTTGAGGAAGCCCGCGTACTCCACGATCCTGCGGAAGTAGTCCGAGCCTTCGTCGCGCTCCTGGTGGCTCACGAGGAGCTTGACGCGCCGCTCGGGAAGGCGGCTCGCCAGCTCGATGGCGTGCTCGATGCCCTTGCGCGCGATGACCCGCGTCGGCTGGAGGAAGAGGACATCCCCCTCTCCCATGCCGAGGTCGGCGCGGAGCGTGCGATTGTACTCGTCGATGCCCCGCGGCCGCGCCGCGAAGTCGTAGACGTTCGGTATGACGGTGCTTGACAGGCCCCTCCGGCGCCCGAGCTGGGCGCGGGCCTCGGTATTGATGACGACATGGTTGATCGAATGGAGCCGCGGCGGGAAGGCCATGTCGAGGTAGTCGTCGACGCCGCTCATGAGGAACCTCTGGCGCTCCCAGAAGAAGTCGTGGTGATGCCCGATCGCCGGCATCCCCGTCTCGGCTATCACCTCGGTGATCGCGAGGCCGAGGGGAATGTTCATCGGGATCGACAGGGCGTTCTCGACCACGAGGAGATCGACGCGGAAATCCGCGATGAAGCCGTACAGGGATTTCTTGAGCAGCTGGCGGAGATAGTGGATCTCGCCGGTGATTTCCTCGTCCCGCTCGGTGACGCCGAAGCAGAGGGTCTGCAGGGCCGCGACGTCGGGATGGCCGAAGTAGGCCTCCTCGACGAGCATCGTGCGCTCGGCCGGCCGGTCGGAGAGTCCGCAGTAGTAGAAGCACTCGAAGCCCATCCGCCCCAGCACCGTCGCCCACTTCTCGGTCTCGAGCGACACGCCGTCCGTGCCCGCGAAGCGGGTGGACACGAAGCCGATGCGGCGGAAGTCCCGGGTCCTGGTGAGATACACTGCTCAGCCTCCTTCGTCGGTTCCGTCGATCCAGATCCAGCCCCAGGGCGGAAGCTCGACTTCGCGTCCCCGAAGCGTCGGGCGGGCCGCGGCGCCTGGGCCCGCCGCACCGCCGCGCGCGTCGTCCGAAGCGGGGCTGCCGTCCGCGGACGGGCCGCGCACGTCGTCCGGCTCGCCCGGCAGGGCCACGATCGCTGCCTCG
>JAJXZP010000114.1 GCA_021779995.1 bacterium
ACGCCGCTGGCCGCCCTCCTCCTGAGCTCGACCGTGACCTACGGGTTCTCGCTCTCCCGGCTCTTCGACTGGCGCACCATCGGCAGGACGGTGCTCTCCTACCTCATGCTCGCCGTCGTCGTCGGCCTTCCCGCCGGCGCGGTTCTGGCCCTCCTCCTCTACCTGCGCCTCGTCTCCCCCCTCGTGCCCGTAATCGGCACGCCGATCCTCTTTCTCGTCGCCTGGGTTCCGGCCCGGAGGCTCATCGGCCGCATCCTGGAGCGATCGATGCGCCGGATCGACTACCGCGAGGACCTCGAGAGCGCGCTCTCGCACGTCGACCTGTCCTCGGGCCGCGACGAGGTGCTCTCCGAGCTGTACCGCATCCTCTCCGGAGCCCTCGACTTCATCCACTTCACGGTCATCATCGAGGACGACCGCGGCGTGCTCCGCAGCGTCTACTCGCCGACGGGGGCCAAGGCGGTCATCGACCGCGGCGCCCCCCTGGCCGAGGCGCTCGAGGTATCCCGCTCGACCGTCCTCCTCAAGTCGGAGGCCATAGCCGACCCGGCCAACGCCGCGACGCGGAGCGAGCTGCTCGGCCTCTTCGAATCGCTGAGCGCCGAGGCCCTCATCCTGGTGCGCGAAGGCCGCCGCGTCATCGGCATATTCTGCCTGGGCCCGCGGCGCACCGGGGCCGAGTACACCTACTACGACTACGACACCTTCCGCTCGATCTACGGCAAGCTGTTCGTGTTCGCCTACTACCTCAAGAACGTCGCGCGGGAATCGATCGTGCGCACGGTGGACCGCGAGCTCGCGCTCTCCGACCAGATCATCCGCTTCGCGCTCGAGAAGATCGACCCCATCGACAGCCCCAAGGTCGACGCCGCGTGGACCATGCGCTCCTCCCGCCGCCTCGGAGGCGACTTCATCGACTTCGTGAGGCTCTCCCAGGAGCGCTGGTTCTTCGTCATGGGCGACGTCTCGGGCAAGGGACTGTCGGCCGCCATGAACATGCTCATCCTGAAGTCCATGATCCGGACCTTCCTCCGGATCGAGAAGGACTTCATCGGCCTCGTGTCGCGCGTCAACCTCTTCATCAAGGACAACCTGCCCCGCGGCAGCTTCTTCGCCGGCGTCTTCGGCTACTTCGACCTCGCGAAGGAGAGCTTCTACTACATCAACTGCGGCATACCGGCGATGCTCTTCTACTCGCCGAGCTTCGACACCTTCATCGAGGTCCAGGGCGAGGGCAAGGTCCTGGGTTTCGTCCGCGACATCTCGAAGTCGCTCAAGCCGCGCAAGCTTTCCCTGCCTCCGGGTTCGGCCCTGGTGGCGGCGACCGACGGCATCACCGACTGCGAGAGCCTGCGCGGCGAGCGCTTCGGCAAGGAGCGGCTCAGACGCTCGGTCGCCGCCCGGCTCGCCGCCGGGGCCCGCGGCGCCGCCGACGGCGTCATCGCCGACCTGCTCCAATTCACCGATCAGCGCCAGGAGGACGATATCACCCTCCTCGTCATGAAATTCCTTTCCAGGAGAGCGCCATGACCCAGCTCGAAGTGACGGTCACGAGGGAGGGCGATTACGATCTCCTCCGCGTGTCGGGACCGGTGAACAGCTACACCTTCACGGAATTCCAGGACAAGGTCTTCCGGTCCATAGCGGCCGCGAACCTCGTCATCGACATGGAAAACGTGACGACCCTCTCCTCGGCGGGCATCGGCGTGCTCATGGCCGCCCTGGACGACGCCGAGGACGCCGGCCGCAGACTGGCCGTGCTCCGCCCCTCCGAGATAGTGAAACTGGCCTTCGATTCGACCGGCTTCGCCGAGCGCTTCCCGATCATCCAGAGCGTCAAGGACTTCTGATGCCGTGGTCCGCACCCGAACGGGCACCCGAACGGGCGCCCGGACGGACACCCGGACAGGCACCCGGACGGACATTCGTTCGGGCGCCCGAAGGGAAGGCGGGGCACGGGAGCGCGGCGAGACTCGTGCTCGAAGAGGCCCCGGCCTCGGTGTTCGCGTTCGAGGACTTCATCGACGCTCTCGATTTTCTCTCCCACCGCGAGCGGGACAGGCTCAAGCTCGCCGGCGAGGAGATCCTGGACAACCTTCTGTGCCATTCCGCGCCGCTCGAAGGGGGCGGCATAGCGGTCCGGGCCGCCCGCCGCCCGGACTGCATCGCCCTCAGCTTCTTCTTCCGCTCTCCCGGCTTCGCCTTGTTCGCCTCGAATGGCGGCGCGCCGCTGCCGATCTTCGATCCCCTCCACCGACGCTGGCGCGGGATCGGCATGGTCATGTGCAAAAACCTCGCTCGATCGATCAGCTTCAGGCCGGGCAGCCTCGTGGACCGGATCTTCATGCTCTTCGCCCCGGAGCCCGATGAGGCGCAGGCCCGCCCCGATCGCCCGCTGTACGCCGACGTTCCCACCCGTTGAACGTGGGCAATAATTGCCCATCGGGCGAAATAATTACCCTACGCGCGGCTCCATTGCGCCCTCGCCGAACGATCGGTCGTCGATAGGCGGGGTCGAGTAAAGCCGCGGCCGATGCGATTCGAGCCGAGGGCTTCGGGCCTTGGGGGCAAGCCATTGAGCTGCGGTTACATCTCAACTCTTTATACCAAATAGCTATAGTTGCTTTTCTACGATCCCCTCTCATCGCATTTCGGCAGCCGCCCCCCCACCAGATTCCCATGAAAAGGTCGACCGATATTTTAATGTATCGTATCTACGTTATTTGGCACGCTCCTTGCATAATAGATAGTGCACCGATACGGTACACCGGCTCCTGGAGCCGGAAGAGATAGAATCCAAGGAGTTCGAGATGAAAAGAACAATTATCGTCCTCGCCATAGCTTTGGCTGCGGCGGGCGTCGCCTTCGCGCAGCAGAGCGGCGATCAGAATGCCCAGCCGCCCTTCGGCGGCCCCGGCTACGGCCGCATGATGGGAGGCTTCGCCGGCGGGCCGGGCTACGCGGCGAACCCCGTGACGCTCGACGGGAAGCTCGCGTTCATCGACGGCTACCCCGCCCTGCAGACTGCGGGCACAACCTACATGCTGCGGATGCCGCGCTTCTACTACTACGCCTACACCGACAACATCCGCGAGGGCGCGCAGATGAAGGTCCAGGGCTTCGTGCTGCCCACCTTCCCCGGCCAGGACAAGCCCTTCCTGATGGTCAAGACCGCCACGATCGGGTCCAAGACCTACGACTTCTCCGCCTTCGGCCGAGGTTTCGGCGGCCGGGGCATGATGGGCGGCTATCGCGGCGGGCCCCAGGGCGGCTACGGCCAGCGCGGCGGGATGATGGGCGGCTACGGCCAGCAGGGCGGCGGCTATGGCATGATGGGCTGGTAGGCCTGGCAGGGCCGTCGCTCACAAAAGTCATGCAGTAGATTGTCTTCGCCCCTGTGGAGGGGGCCCCGCCTTCGAAAAAGCGGGGGGTGACGGTCCCCGGCCCCTTTGGGGCCTCGGGAGTGTCTCCCCCCGTTTTTTCTAGCGCCTATTCTTTCGACGAAGAGCCATTCGCCCTAGCAGATCATGCGGGCGGGCGGGCCGGCCCTGCGCACTCCGGCCGGCTCACCCTGCGCACTCCGGCCGGCCGGCCCTGCGCACTCCGGCCGGCCCTGCGCACTCCCGCCGGCCCTGCGCACTCCTGCCGGCTCACCCTGCGCACTCCGGCCGGCAATGCCAATAGGAAAAGTCATAGGAGCCTCTTTCAAAAGTCACTGCTTTCGAATGACCGAAACGAGAGAGGTACGATCAGCAATGGCAAAAACCGAACTATTGGGGACGCCAGAATAGTGGAATCGGCAAAGCTGTAGCCGGCAGGGCAG
>JAJXZP010000022.1 GCA_021779995.1 bacterium
GGCGGCGCCGGTATGAGGGCCGCGGCGGGCGCAGGTGACGCCGAGGCGAATGGTGGCATCGGGGCGGCAGCCTGGTCCGGCAGCTGTGCCTCTTGTCGCGGCGCACGGGCCGCAGGGGCGGAGGGGGTGGTGACGGAGGGCACAGCGTCCTCCACCAAACCGGTTCCGGGCGCACCGATGCCGGATCCGGGGCGGCCGCCGGCCTCGGATCCGATGCCGGTCTCGGGGCGGCCGCCGGCCTCGTCTCCCGCCGGATCGAGATCGACCACGAGCGTGAGGTTCCGTCCGGCGCCCGGCTCGGCGCGGAAGAGACCGAGCCCGAGGCCGAGGAAACACGCGTGGAGCGAGAGTGACAGGGCTCCAGCGAGAAAAAAGCGGCGGCTTCTCGCCTGACGACCCGCGAGTGCTCTCATGATGGCCAGCCGAGTATACTTGCGGCCGCGCGGGAGGGTAAAGGCGAGCGGGAAGATCGCCCTGGCGTCCCTGCCGCCGTCCGGCGGCGCATCCGGGCGGATTGCGCTCAGGGCGGTGTCCGAGTCATACTGGAAATTGCATGAATGAAGCTCGCGCAGGGAGAATCCACCGTGCGCGAAACCTCGAGAATCGCGGAGGGCATGTCATGGCGGGGGCTGTTTCACTCTCTACGCTCATCGAACGCGGGGGGGTCTTCTACAATGTGGGCGGATCGACGGCGGCCGAGGCGCTGCGCGAGGGCATCAAGGGGCTCGTCCTGCCCAAGGGCGTCGACCGGGAGGCTCTCGCCAAGGCCGTGCTGGAGCGCGAGGCGCTGATGCCGACGGCCATAGGCAACGGCGTCGCGATACCGCATCCGCGCAATCCCATCATCTCCGATCCGGCCGAGCAGCGCGTGGCCGTGTTCTTCCTCAAGACACCCATCGCCTACGAGGCCCTCGACCGCAAACCGGTCTCGATCCTCTTCCTCATTCTCTCGGCCGAGGCCAAGAGTCATCTCGCGGTCCTGGCCTCGCTCTCGCACCTGTGCCAGCGGCGGGATTTTCTCGAGCTGCTCGCCGACAGGCCCTCGACCGAGGAGCTGACCGCCTTCATCAAGGCGGCGGAGGAATCCTGGCGGAGCGGAGAGAATAAGTAGAGGCCGAGCGGAAATCCCCGAGGATTCCTGCTCGGGCGCGCCTGGAAGCTCCTAGCCCGTGAAGCCGGTGGCTACGAGATAGATCTCGAAGGACTCGGTGCGGCAGGCCTGGGGCTTGAAGCCGCGAGCCGCCGAAAAGCGCGATCTGAGCCGCTTCAAGAGGGCGGCCTCGGCGCCGCCTTGGAAGATCTTGGCGACGAGGGCCCCTCCGGGGGCCAGCAGTGTCTCGGCGTAGTCTATCACCGCCTCGACGATGGCCTCCGACTGGCTCTGGTCGACGAGCCTCTGGCCGGTGGTGGCCGGGGCGGCGTCCGACATGACGAGATCGTAGGGGCCCTTCGACGCGAGCTCGGCGCGGATCGTCTCGTCGTACAGGTCGCCCCGGACGAAGTGAAAGGCGGCGTCGGAGGGCGTTATGGCGAGGGCCTGGAGGTCCACGGCCGCGAGGAAGCCCGAGCCTGCCAGGCGCTTGAGCACCCAGAGGCTCCAGGAGCCGGGCGCCGCGCCTATGTCCAGGACGCGCGATCCTTTTTTCACGAGGCCGAATTTCCTGTCGATCTCCTGGAGCTTGTAGACCGAGCGCGCCGGATAGCCTTCTTTCCTGGCCTTCTGGGCCCAGAAATCGGGCTTTTCGTAGCTTGAGTTCGACATGGACGAGTACCCCCGGCCCGCGCTATGGTGAGCCATGCACCCCGAGTATACGGAACTGCTGGCCGAGATTGAAGGGGAGCTTCGCTCCGTCCTGCCTGAAGCGCCCGACGATGCCTGGTTTACCCGTTTCTTCGGCCGCCTGGACGCGGCTCCCCGCGAAAATCTGCGCCGGACGCTGAACGCGCCGGCCTTGGACCTCGTCCGCCGCGGCGGCAAGAGGTGGCGGCCTCTCCTGCTCACGCTCGCGGCCACGGCCTTCGGCCGCGAAGACGGGGCGCTGTCGCTTTCGCCCCTCGTCGAGATAGCGCACAACGGCACCCTCATCGTCGACGATATCGAGGACGGGGCCGACACGCGCCGGGGCGGCCCCGCCATCCACCTCGCGCACGGCCTCGACGTGGCCGTCAACGCGGGCAATCTCCTGTACTTCCTCCCCCTCGTCCTGATCGACGAGCTCGAGGTGCCGGTCGAGTCCCGGCTCGAGCTGCACGCTCGCTACGGCCTGCACCTGCGGCGGCTTCACCTGGGTCAGGCCATGGACATCCTCTGGCACCGGGATCATGCCTTCGTGCCCGACCGCGGGAGCTACCTCGCGATGTGCGCCCTCAAGACCGGCGTCCTCGCGCGGGCGGCCGCGGAGTTCGGCGCCGTCGCCGCGCTCGCTCCCGCGACCGCGGTCGAGACTCTCGGCTCGGCCTTCGAACGGGCGGGAGTCGCCTTCCAGATCTTCGACGATCTGCTCAATCTTACGACCGGCAATCCCGGCAAGAGGCGCGGCGACGACATCGTCGAAGGCAAGAAGAGCCTTCCGGTCATCCTGGCCTGCGAGGCGCGCCCGGCTCTCGCGGGGGAGCTCGCGGCGCTCTTCGCCCGGGCGGCGGCCGAGGGCCCGCTTTCGAGCGCCGTCGACGAGGCGATACGCCGCATCGAGGAGACGGGCGCCCTGGCCGCGGCCGAACGCAGCGCACGCGGCCTTTTGGACCAGGCCGCGGCCGAGCTCGCTTCCGCCCTCCCCGCCACCCCGGCGGGCCGCCTCCTGGCCGATCTCGTGCCCTTCCTCGAAGGCAGGTAGGGAAGGTTTCCGTCGTTGCAATCGCCCGTCGCGGGTCTATACTAGGAGAGGGAGGGCGCCTTGGGAGGACAAACGTTCGTCGAAGCCGACATCTGGACCGTCGCCCAGACGGATCAGGGCAATGTCGTGCTCGTCAGGCCCCGGGGCTCCGATCTCGCCGTGCCCATATTCATCGGCCAGCTGGAGACGCAGTCGATTCTCATCGGCATGGGCCATGTCGAGGTGCCCCGCCCGCTCACCCACGATCTCGTCATTTCGCTGATCCGCACCCTGGAGGCCGAGATCGACCGGGTCGAGATAAACGACCTGCGCGAGGGCACCTTCTTCGCCCGCCTCGCGCTGCGCACGAAGGAGGGCGAGGTTTTGGTCGACGCCCGGCCCTCGGATACGATCGGCATAGCGGTTCGGCTGGGCTGTCCGGTGTTCATCGCCGAGTCGGTGGTGGAGGAGGCGGGCATCTCGGTCAACCTGGTCACGGGGGAAGGCGCGACGATCGGGGAATCGCCGGAGGATTCGAGCGCGAAGGCCCAGGCCCCCGCCGGGCCGGCGGGAGGCGAGCGCGCCCGGCTCGGAGCCGAACTGGAAAAGGCGATAGCCGAGGAGGATTACGAGCGGGCGGCCATGATCCGCGACCGGCTCAAGGAACTGGAGGATGGGGCCTAACAACGCCGGCCGGGCCCCGGACAATGCTCACGGCACGATATCTGAACCGCCTCCCGGATCCGGAAGACTCGGGAGGCGGGGATAGTCGAGGAAAAAATGAATAAAAGTCGTCTGGCCTTTTTCCTGGGATTGCTTGCGCTCGGCGCCGCCTTCGCGCGGGGCGAGTCGATAGACCTTACCGCCCTGCCCTTCTATGTCCGCAGCGGCTTCGACCTCGCCTGGACCTACAATGAGCCTTCGCCTTCCGATCCGGCCTGGGCCTTCGTGCCGGGCCGCGCGGACGATCGCCCCATAGTGGTGCGCGATCTGGACCTCCCGGGGCTCGAGAAGCTGCCGGCGATCCGGGCGCTGCCGGCCGCGCCGCGTACGTTCTGCTTCATCACGGCCTTCGATGCCGGCGAGGGGCTGCTCGGATCCTCGAGCGGCCTAGGCCTCTACCTTTCGGCGATCGGCGAGGACTGGGCGGTCTACCTCAACGGCTCCATCGTCCGTAGCGAAGTCTTTCTCCGAAAGGACGGGAGCATCGCCCGGGAGCGCGCGCTGCGCGGCGCCTTGATGAACCTCGACCTGCGCGACGTCCATCCCGGCAAGAACATCCTCGCCTTCATGATCATCGGCGACCCGGCGAGCGAGCGCACGGGGCTGAGCTCCGACGGCCGCTACCTCATCGCTCCCTATCGGCGGCTCCTGGGGCTCCGGGCCGAGAACCTCGACCTCATGCTCATCGGCATCTATTTCTTCTTCGCCCTCTACCATATGTGGCTGTACGCCCTCAGGCCGAGGAATCGCTCCTACCTGTACTTCGGGCTGGGGACGCTGGCGCTCTCGCTGTACCTGTTGTCGAGAACCTACCTCGTCTCCAGGGTGATTCTCGATACCGCCGTGCTGCGTTCTCTCGAGTACGCCTTTCTTTTCCTGCTCTTTCCGCTTTTCCTCGCCTTCTTCGACTTGCTGGCGCGGAACAGGATATCCCGTTTCACGTTAGGCTACGGGCTCTCGAGCCTCGCCGCGGCGCTGCTCGTTCCCTTCGTCTTCCAGGATCTGATTTTCCTGATCTGGCGGCTGAGCCTCTTTCTGCCGGCGCTCTATCTCCTCGTTTTCGACGTAGCCAAGCCTCTGGCCGAGGCCTGCCCGGCGGAATGCGCGCGGCGCTCGGCCTTCACCTTCGGCGCCAAGCTGCGGGCGGCCGGCCGGGTCCTGGTCGGGACCGACCACGGACGCATATCGATCGCCGTGGTCGTCTTGCTCGCCGCGGTAGGTATCGACCTGGCGCAGTTCTCCTCGGCCCGAGGCCCGGTGCTCTCCAAATACGGCTTTCTGATTCTCGTCTTCGGGACGGCCGCCACCCTCGCCGGCCAGTATCACCGGCTGTACGACGAAATCGAAAGCATGGCTGCCGGCCTGGAGGACAAGGTGAGGGAGCGCACGTCCGATCTGGAGGCCGCCATCGGCGCCCAGTCCAACCTCAACGCCAAGCTGGCGGCGACGAATCTGCGTCTGCAGAACGCCATGGACATAGCCGAGAAGGATATGCGCATGGCCGTGCAGGTGCAGCAAGGCCTATTCCCCGCGAAGGCGCCGCAGCTCGACGACTGGGACATCGCCTACGTATTCAAGCCGGTCTCGGGCGTCTCGGGCGACTTCTACGATTTTTACGTGGCGGACCACGCTCTCAGAGGCCTGGTGGTGGGGGACGTCTCGGGCCACGGCATAGCCTCGGGGCTCGTGACCATTCTCGCGCGCTCCATGTTCTGGCGCAATTTCAACAATCTCTCGAACCATTCGCTGGGACGGCTGCTCGAGCAGATCAATGAGGAGCTCAGCGCCGAACTCAGCTCGGTGGAGAACTACCTAACCTGCGCGCTGCTGCGCTTCGAGAACAATGTCGTCGAGTATGCCAACGCCGCCCACACCGAGCTGGCCTACCGGCGCGCCGGGACGGTCAAGGCCAGCCTCCTCGTGCCTCGCAAAGTGGACGACTACAAGGGGCCGCCCCTGGGGCGCGAGGGGATCGAGGCTCCCTACCGCGCGGTGAAGTTCCCGCTCGAGAAGGGCGACAGCCTCCTCTTGTACACGGATTGCCTCATCGAGGCCCGCGACGAGAGCGGCGAGCACTTCGGCGTGGATGGGCTCCTGACCGCCTACGGCCGCGCTCCCGAGGGAAAAGCCTCGGACATGCTCGACTACGTCCTGGACGAGTGGCGCTACCATACCGGGACGATCCAGCCGGTCGACGACCTGACCGCCGTGCTCTTGCGCCGAAAGTAGCCGCGGGCTTTTCCCCGGCCCGATCTCCCCCGCGGGAAGGCGCGGCGGCCCGCGGGAGCGCTGCCGCCGCGCTCTGGCACCGTCGTGCAGCCGGGCCGTCGCTCTCCCGCTCCCCGCTTTAGCCCAGAAGCCGGTTGAGCCGGGCCGCGAAGTCGGCGGGGTCGGCCAGAGGCGCGCCCTCCATGAGGAGGGCCTGGCCGAGCAGCACCTTGGCCAGGTCTTCGGCCTCGGCCTCGCCGGCGGCGGCGAGGCGCTTTACGATGGGGTGGGCGCCGTTGAGTTCGAGGATGGGCTTCACGTCGGGCAGCTCGCCGCCGCCGAGCTGCTTCATGAGTTCGCGCAGCTGGAGGCTGGGGTCGTCCGAGTCGACGACCACGCAGGCCGGGCTCTCGGCGAGCCGCCGCGAAAGCCGGACGTCCTTGACCGCCTCGCCCAGGGCCTTCTTGGCCTTGTCCACGGCGTCGGATGAGCCGCTCGCGGCCTCTTTCTCGGCGGGGCTTTCCGCTCCGAACTCCGACTCCGAGCCGGCGCGGTTGACGCTCTTTAGTTCGAGCCCCTCGTAGGGGCCGAGCCCGGAGAGCACGAGCTCGTCGATCTCCTCGCCGCAGACGAGGACCTCGATGCCCTGCTTGCGGTACATCTCCAGGAGGGGCGACTTGCGCAACCGCTCCTCGTCGCCGCCGGCGATGTAGTAGATCGCCTTCTGCCCTTCCTTCATGCGGCTCTTGTACTCGGCGAAGCTGGTCCAGCCGCCCGCGCCGGCCTCCTCGCTCGTGCTCTTCCAGCGCACGAGGCCCAGAAGCGCCTCGCGGTTGGCGTAGTCGGAGTAGAGCCCCTCCTTGAGGGGACGGTTGAACTCCGCGACGAAGGCCGCGTACTTGTCGGGATTGGCCGTGGCCAGGTCGGCCAGCTCGCCGAGGATCTTCTTGACGCTGGCCTGGCGGATGTTGGTCATGACGCGGTTCTGCTGGAGTATCTCGCGGCTGACGTTGAGGGGCAGGTCCTCGGAGTCGATGACGCCGCGCACGAAGCGCAGGTAGACGGGCAGCAGCTCCTTCTCGTCGTCGGTGATGAAGACGCGCTTGACGTAGAGCTTGACGCCGCTCTTGTAGTCGGCGCGATAGAGGTCGACGGGCGCCTTGGAGGGGATGAAGAAGAGGGTCGTGTACTCGATGGTGCCCTCGGCGTGGGTGTGGATCCAGTGCAGGGGCTCCTCCTCGAGGCCGCCGAAGCCCGAGGAGAAGGACTTGTAGAACTCGATGTAGTCCTCGTTCTTGAGTTCGGACTTGGGGCGGCGCCAGAGCGCGCTCGCCGAGTTGACGACCTCCTCCTTGCGCGCCGCGCCCTTCTTCTCGCCCTTGTCGTCGTACTCGGTCTCCTCCGAGACGAGGGTGATGGGATAGGCGACGTGGTTGGAGTACTTCTTGAGCACGGACTGGGTGGACCAGCGGGAGAGGTATTCCTCGCCCTCGGCGTTGAGGTGGAGGCGCACCTCGGTGCCCTGCGAGGAGTGCTCGGCGGCGTCGATGGCGTACTCGCCCTTGCCGTCGCTCGTCCAGACGAAGGCGGCGTCGGTGAGCGCCTTCTGGCTCGTGACCTCGATCTTGTCGGCGACCATGAAGGCCGAATAGAAGCCGACGCCGAACTGGCCGATCAGATTCGAGGCCTTGCGCTCGGTCTCGGGCAAATTTTCCAAGAACCTGCGCGTCCCCGATCGCGCGATCGTGCCCAGGTTCTCTTCCAGTTCCTTGGCGTCCATGCCGATGCCGTTGTCCTCGATCGTGATGGTCTTGGCGTTGCGGTCCAGGACGACGCGGATGGCGGGCTCGAAGGCGATGCCCTTGTAGGCCTCGTCGGAGACCGTGAGGTAGCGTAGCTTGTCCAGGGCGTCGGAAGCGTTCGAAACCAGCTCCCGCAGAAAAATTTCCTTATGCGAGTACAGGGAATGGGTGATGAGTTCGAGAAGTTTCGAGACTTCCGTCTTGAAGTGGTGCTGTGACATGTGCTATCTCCCTGAATCGAGTATCGCGCGCGGCGATTCTGTCGGATTTCCAGTGAAAGATAGCCATTTCGCGCCGGGGCGGCAAGACGAGGGGCCGCCCCGAGTGTCTCGCCGTCAGGGGAGCGATCACGGAGGGCGAAGCGACACGGGAATGGCGCGGCCGCACCCGGGCCCGTTTGTCGCCTACGGCCTAGCTGCGCGGCGGAAAGACGTAGCTCGCTCCCTGCTCCGCGATGCCCGCGAAGCCGAGCTTCTCGATGCGCTCGGCGTACGATTCGATGGCGTCGCCGTAGTGCATGAGCCGGGTCTTGGCGCGGACGGCCTCGCTCAACCCGGAAAGCTCGTCGAGCGAGGCATGGACTCCTCCGGTGAAGAGCTGGCAGTCGTGGAAGATCGCCTCGAAGCCGTATTCCGCCTCCAGCTCGGCCACCATCCGCGGATCGTAGCGCGTGTCGCTGGTGAAGAGGACCCGCTTGTCGATGATGAGGCCGTAGCTCAGGAAGGACGAGCGCCAGTCGGGGGCGGAATCGGGAATGTGCATGGTCCGGAACAGGCGCAGGTTCAAGCCGCCGAGCTCGACTTCGCAGAGTTCCCTTCCGCCTCCGGGGACGTGCGCGGGAACGAGAAAATCCCAGAAATCGGCGAGCTCGAGGCTCTTGCCGTCGTGGACCTCGTTGTAGGCCGAGCCTCCCCTGAGCGACATGGTCCAGAGGATGCGCCCAAGCCGCTCGGTGGCGACCAGTTTCGGCTTTTTGCCGGGGCCGTAGCGGTTGCCGAGCATGACCTCTTCGAGGCCGCCGATATGATCGGCGTGGCTGTGGGTGATGAGGTAGTTTTCGACTTCCGTGACCGAAAGGCCGAGTTTGCCGAGGGCCTCGGGAGTCCGCGAGCCGCAGTCGACGAGGACGTGGGTGCCGCCTTTGACGAGGATGGCGTTGTTTTGGTAGAATTTTTTGGAAAAGGCGCCGCCCGAACCTATGAATGTCAGGCTGAGGTCGCCGTCATTGGCCAACGGCAGGGGTTTTCCCGGTCCATAGTGGTGTCGCACTACCTTCATGCCGCCCAGTATAACGTAGGCGCGGCCTGGATTTCAAAACTTGTGTGCGTTAGCTTCTCCCTTTGACAGGCCGATACTAGTGGTGCTACAGTACCATCGAAGGCGGAGTCTTTCTAATTACTGCTAGAGCAAGGAGACCCTTGTGTCCACGCTCAAAAAATATAAAAAAATGGAAAACGACATGTTTTCTCGCCTCACCGCCCGGTTCTCCGCCGCCGCAGGCAGGTTCAAGGCATTTGGGGACCGGGTAGGCCTGGCCGGCAGGCAGAAGATCACCATCATGCTCATTCCCCACTCCGAAAAAAAAATACTCAATCTGCAGTTCACCGTCTTCACCCTCGCCGGGATCGTCTTCGCGGCGGGCCTGGGGCTTTTCGTTTTCGTGTTTTCGGCGGCGCGCTTTTCCGATACGGCGCACCGTCTGCAGAGCCGCTCCGAGGATCTCAAGACCACGCAATCCAATCTCGACCAGCTTCGCGATCAGACGAGCCGTCTCGTGGTCGCCGCGAAGAGATTCCAGACCGCGCTGTCGGGCACGCTTTCGAAAATCGGGACCGCCCCCTCGACCCCCGACTCTCCCGTCCAGCAGGGCGACCTGGCCTCCTTCTTCGAGACGAGCGAGAGCGGCTCGGGCGGGGTGCGGGAGATCGGCGACCTGCGCAAGATAACGGACTATCTCAACAAGACGATCGATCCGGTCAACCAGCTCGGCTCCCTTTTGCAGAACCAGAGCACGGTGCTGACCGAGATCCCGAACATCTGGCCCATCAAGGGCGGCATCGGCCACATTTCCATGTATTTCGGCCAAAACGAGAATCCCTTCACCGGGCAGTGGTACATACACACGGGTATCGACATCTCGACCTTCCATACCGGCGATCCGATCGTCGCCACGGCCGACGGGAAGATCGTGTTCGTGGGCTACGACGAGGGGTACGGCAACAACGTCATCATCCAGCACAACCACGGCTTCTTCACGCGCTACGCCCACCTGCAATCCTTCCGCGTCTACAAGGGCGAGAAGGTCCAGCAGGGGCAGATCATCGGCAGCATCGGCAACACCGGCCTCACGACGGGGCCGCATTTGCACTACGAAGTCCATCTCGGCACCAGCGTCATCGATCCCCTCAAGTTCCTGAACATCAGGGCCAGCGCGACGGCCCTGGCGCCGGGAACGGGTCAGTGACCGGAAAGGCTCTATGCCCGACTCTCGAGACTCTATCGTCAATTCGATCATAGGCGCGGGTTCGGCCGTCGACGGGGACATCGACATCGACGGTCTCCTGCGCATCGACGGCGACGTCCGCGGTTCGATCCGGGCCACCGGCAAGGTGGTCGTGGGCTCGACCGGCCGCATCCAGGCCGGCATCAGGGCGCACTCCGCCATCATAGGAGGGGTCGTGAAGGGCGATGTCTACGTTTCCGACCGGCTGCGCATTCTTTCGGGCGGGGTCGTCGTCGGGAACGTGTTCGCCCCGCGCTTCGAGGCCGAGGACGGCACCGTCATCCACGGCGACCTCACCGTCACCGGCAGGCCCGGGAGCGCGGAGGAGGACTTGCACGTCTTCATCAAGAGCCACGGCGACGTCCGCCGCTTCCACGGCCCCTTCCGCGCCCACGGTTTCGCCCTTCCTCGCCGCCCCTCTTCCGAAAACCAGGCGGGGCGCGGCAGGCGGTCCGGCTCCTAGCGATGGCCTCCATCGAGTTTCCCGACGGCCTCAACCCTTTCCTGCCCTCGCTCCTGCCCCGCCGCCCGGATGAAGACTCGAAGACGAAGACAAAAAAATCGAAGGGCATCTTCGGCAGCCTCCTCGGCAGGGCCGTGGGCGAGACGGGCCGGGAGGCGCGCTCCGGGTCCATCGCGGGCGAGCCCTATTCGGCCGAGGCGCTCGAGAAGCTCATGGATCTCGTACACGAGGCGGGCGATCGGCTCAAGGAAAATCCGACGGTCGATCTCGTGCAGGGCTACAAGCGGGCCGTCCGGGATTTCGTGCACTACGTGGTCGAGCATTCCTACGCTCTGGAGCGCAAGGAGTCGAGGCGGAAGCTGGATCAGCGCATCTACTTCCGCATCGCCGTCGTCGACGATTCGCTCGAGAAGCTCGGGGCCGAGATTTTGAGGAACCAGCGGGACAAGCTCGAGATTCTGAGGAGGGTCGACGAGATCAACGGTATGCTCGTCGATCTATTTCGCTAAGGAGACGCCATGTCGGATTTTCACGATGATCATATAGGCCAGCCCGAGGAGGATCTTCGCCACCTCGAGGATGAGCGCGAGGTCGACCGCGGGCCCTCGCGGCGCGGTCAGAGCGTCGCCGATTTGCCCAAGCCCCTGTACCGGCTCAAGGCGATGCACTCGAACGAGACCTTTTTCGCCTACTTTTCTGGTGTCTTCTCGCCGGCGGCGGCAGAAGTGGAGGCTGGCACGGGCGGCCAGGCGGGTGAGGCCGCGACGGCCTTGGGCCCGGCGGCCTCGGGCCCGGTCCCGACGACCGTTTCAGGGACGAGCGGAAGCGAGGCGGCCGGAGCGGAAGCCGCCGAAGAGGGACTGGTCGGCGCGGCGACAGGCGAAGCCGCGACATCGGCCGAAATTCGTCCGGCCGATGCCGAGAGCGGCGAGGCGCCGGCATCAGGCGAAGCCGGGCCGGCCATCGAGCCGCCGCTCTCCGTCCAGGAGGACGGGCCGGCCACGGAGCCGCCTGCGGCGAGCTCGGGATCGCCGGCGGGTGTCATACCTCCGCACACCATGGTGGTTGCGCCCACGCGCTACGGTCGCGACATCTGCGAAGTCCAGGGGACGGTGAGGGAGCCGGGGCCAATCGGCATGGAGGATCTCGTCAAGATCGAGCGCGTGGCGACGGGCGAGGACCTGAAGAAGGTCGAGGCCAACCGCGAGCGCGAGCGCAAGGCCTTCGAGGCCTGCAAGCAGCGGATAGTCGCGCGCAACCTGCCCATGAAGCTGGTCTCGGCCCACTACCTGCTCGAGGAGCCGAAGGTGCTGTTCTATTTCAGCGCCGAGTCGCGCGTCGATTTCCGCGAGCTCGTGAAGGATCTGGTCTCGGTGTTCAAGATGCGCATCGAGCTGCGGCAGATCGGCGTGCGCGACGAGGCCCGCGTCACCGGCGGCTGCGGCGTCTGCGGCCGCGTGCTGTGCTGCCACGGCGTCACGGACAAGCTCACGCCGGTGTCCATCAAGATGGCGAAGGACCAGAATCTCTCGCTCAACTCGATGAAGATTTCCGGACCCTGCGGCCGCCTTCTCTGCTGCCTGGCCTACGAATACGGGTTCTATCGCGACGCCAGGCGGGAGCTGCCCAACGAGGGCGCCCGCTTCCCCTACGACGGAACCCAGTTCCGCGTCATCGAAGTGAACGCCCTGGCGGGCACGGTCAAGATGGCCGGCGAAGACGGGCGGCTGCTCGACATGAGCTCCACCCGCTTCGCCTACGCCGAGGGGCGGTGGCAGATCAGGCCCGAAAGCCCGGACCGCCCCGCCAAGCTCCCGGACCGGGAATAGCGCTCCGGCGCTCTCTGCGCCCCGGTTTTCCGGAGCGCAGGGCGCCCCGCGGGCCTATTTCTGGATGTCGACCACTTGGATCTCGAAGACGAGGAAGGCGTTGGGCGGTATGACGCCGCCCGCTCCCTGCGCTCCGTAGGCGAGTTCCGGCGGCAGGATGACGAGGCGCTTCTCGCCCTTCTTCATGGTGGAGACGACCTTGTCCCAGCCGGGGATGATCTGGCCGGTGCCCACGGTGAACTGGAAGGGGCCGCCGTGGAGCGAGGACTGGTCGAAGACGGTGCCGTCGAGGAAGGTCCCCTTGTAGTCGACCGAGACCTTGTCGCCCTTCGCGGGCGGTTCTCCCGTGCCGCGCTTGAGGACCTTCTGGAAGATGCCGTCCTGGTCGGGCTTGAGGTCGGGCCACTGCTTGGCGATGGTGGCCAGGGCGTCGCTCCGCTGGGTTTCGGCGAGCTTCTT
This sequence comes from bacterium, assembly GCA_021779995.1. Taxonomy (GTDB): domain Bacteria; phylum Spirochaetota; class Spirochaetia; order Treponematales; family Rectinemataceae; genus JAJXZP01. The sequence goes on from JAJXZP010000022.1 coordinate 12,801, forward strand.
GGCGGTGTCGAGGGCCGCGGCCAGGCGCTGGTCGAAGGCGGCCTGGTCGGACTTGAAGGCCTTGGCGCCCGCGCCGATCCGGAAGATCTCGACCTTAGCGAGCTTGTCGCCCTTGACGATCTTCTGGACGACGTCCATGCCGCTGACGACCTTGCCGAAGATGGAATAGTGGCCGTTGAGGAAGGGCGCCGCCTTCAGGGTGATGAAGAATTGCGAACCGTTCGTGCCGGGCCCCGCGTTGGCCATGCCCACGATGCCGGGGGCGTCGTAGACGAGGTCGGGCGAGATCTCGTCGGGGAAGGAGTAGCCGGGACCGCCGGTGCCGTCGCCCTGGGGATCGCCGCCCTGGACCACGAAGCCGGGCTCGACTCTATGGAAGATGAGGCCGTCGTAGAAGTGCTTGCCCTTGGTGGCCGTGAGGCTGCCCTCGGCCAGTCCGACGAAGTTGCCGACCGTGAGGGGGGCTTTCTCGTATTCCAGCTTGATCATGACCTGGCCCTTGGCGGTATCGAGCCTGGCGTAGAGCCCGTCGGGGAGGTTCGGAACCTGTTGGCAGGAGAGGAAGGTCGAGGCCAAGAGGACGAAGACCGCCGCGGGGAGGGGCTTGAAAGACGCTATGCGCATGGATCCTCCGTACGTGCTTTTGTCGCGGAAAGCCTAGACCGAAAGAGCCGCGAAGGGCAATGGCGTGGCGCGCGGGGCTCGCGCCGTGCTACAACATCGTCGAAGCTGGCGCATCGCGGCGCGACTTCGAGGGAGGTCGGCATGTCCGAATCCGAGTACCGGCGGCCCAGCTGGGACGAGTATTTCATGGAGGTTTGCAACGCCATCGCCAAGCGCGCCACCTGCGACCGGGGCCGCTCGGGCTGCGTGATCGCCCGGGACAATCAGATTCTCGCGACGGGCTACGTCGGCGCGCCGGCGGGCCTGCCGCACTGCGACGATGCCGGGCATCAGATGAAGAAGACCGTGCACGAGGACGGCTCGGTGACGCAGCATTGCGTCCGGACCGTCCACGCCGAGCAGAATGCCATCTGCCAGGCGGCCAAGCGCGGCGTGGCCATAGACGGAGCCACGCTCTACTGCCGGATGACGCCGTGCAGGGTCTGCGCCATGCTGATCATCAACTGCGGCATCGTGCGGGTCGTCGCCGAGCGCAAGTACCATGTCGGAGGCGAGAGCGAGGACATGTTCGCCCAGGCGGGGGTCGCGCTGGAGTATGTCCACGAGGAGGTCCAGCCCTACGAGAACCAGTGAGGGCCGGGCTTCGGGCCGATCGATCTACTCAGGGCGGGCCGGGCGCACTCCGCCTCCGGGGCGGCCGCCTCGCCCGTGCTCCATATCGGGCCTCGGCGAGGCGGTCGCCTTGTGTCTCCCTAGGTATTCGGGTACAGTCGCCTGGTGGGTATACGAGTACTGTACGTCGCCGAGATAGTGGGCAAGGCCGGGGTCTTCACCGTCAAGAAGGTGCTGCCCCGGGTAAAGCGCGAGTATCGGGTGGACTTCGTGATCGGCAACGCCGACTCGGCGACCGGCGGGGCGGGGCTGGGCAGGCAGCACGCCGTGTATCTGCACAAGCTCGGCCTCGACGTCATCACCACCGGCGAATGCATCTACTACAAGCGCGATATCGTGGAGCACCTCGGCCAGACGTCCTACATCATCCGGCCGGCCAATTATCCCTACGGCAACCCGGGCCACGGCTACAAGGTGTTCGGCACGCCGGCCGGCAAGGTCGCGGTCGTACAGCTCCTGGGGCAGGCCGGCTTCCCGCGCGTGCACCTGGCCAATCCCTATCAGGCCGCCCTCGACCTCGCGCGCAAGCTGCGCTCCGAGTGTCCCGCGGTGGTCCTCGACTTCCATGCCGCCACGACGGCCGAAAAGCGCACCATGGCCTATCACGCCGACGGCCTCGTGTCGGCCATCGTCGGCTCGCACACGAAGGCGATCACGGCCGACGCGCAGGTCCTGCCGCGGGGCACGGCCTACATCACCGACGCCGGCAGGACGGGCAGTTCGCAGTCGGTCGGCGGGCTGGACCCCGAGACGCGCATCAGGGAGTTCATGACCGGCATCCCCGCCTGGGCCCGCGACGGCTCGCGCGAGCTCGAACTCCAGGGCTGTCTCATCGAGATCGGCGACGACGGGAAGGCCTTGTCGATAGAGGCGCTGCGGATACCCTGCGGCGAGAGCATGGATCTCGGACCTGCCGAGGGCGCCGCGGCAGAGACCGGCTCGGCGGAGGGCGCCGCGGCAACGGGCGCCGCGGCGGAAACCGGCTCGGCGGCGGGCGCCGCGGTGGCGACCGGCTCG
>JAJXZP010000263.1 GCA_021779995.1 bacterium
GAGATCCCGGCCTCGAAGCCGCGGCCCCGCTTGGCTATGCGGCCCCGGAGCGTGGGCAGGGTCGCGCGCAGGTAGACGACGAGGTCCGGCGGCGGCAGGAGCTCGCAGAAGGTCCGGTACAGCTCGCCGTAGACCTCCCAGTCGCGGGCGCTCATGAGGCCGCGCTCGAAGAGATTGCGCGCGAAGACCTCGGCGTCCTCGTAGAGCGAGCGGTCCTGGACGACCGAGCGGGGGTCGTCCATCAGGGCCCGGTGCGACTGCACGCGGTGCGCGAGGAAGAACACCTGGGAGTTGAAGGCCCACCTCTCCATGTCCTGGTAGAAATCCTGGAGGAAGGGATTCTCCGCCACCGGCTCGTAGTAGGGGTCGAAGCCGAGCCGCCGGGCGAGGAGTCCCACCAGGGTCGACTTGCCGGCGCCGATGTTGCCCGCGACGACGAGGTACTTCCTCACGACTCGCCGCCTCGCCGGCCAAAGCTGTCCGCGGCGCCCGGCCCGATGCCGAGGAGCCGGGCCGGCCCGGCCTTCACCGACTCCGTCGGCGCCGACCCCCTCGGCGCCGACCCGGATCGCGCCGGAGCCGCCCACTTTTCCAGGGCGCGGCGCAGGCTGCCCTCGACGAGGTCGGCTATCTTGCGGGTGATCTCCTCGGGCGGCTCGCCCATGCCCGACTTGATCCAGCGCACCGCCATGCCGACGAAGGCGAAGGCGTAGAAGTCCGAGACGAAGGCGCGGTCCGCCTCGCCCGCCGCGAGTCCCTCGGCCACCTCGTCGGCCACGCCGCGGATGAGCTGCTTGGTCGCGTCGAAAAGGTAGCCGTCGAAGGAGTTCCGCCCCGGCGCGTTCAGGGCGTTGACGTAGAAGGCGCGGTTCTCGAGGAGATAGGCGAAGATGCGCACGATCCCCTCGGTCCAGTGCTCGTAGTCCTTCAGGGCGGCTATGCTCGCCATCGCCTCGCTCTCGTAGATCCAATTGACGAGCTCGTACTTGTCGCGGAAGTGGTAGTAGAAGGTCTGACGGTTGAGGCCGCAGTCCCCGACGATATCCCGGACGGAGATTTTGGCCAGCGGCGCGCTCCCCATGAGGCCCTTGAGGGAGGCCGCGATCGCCCGCTTCGTGGTCAGGGCTTCGGACATCGCCGAGCGCCTCGCCGCGGTGTCGGTTTTTTGGACAGAGCCATCGTTTTGATCATAGCATATCTTCCGTGGTTTCCCTAGCTTGGGCTTCGGGAGCACGGCGTTGTCCGCTCTTCCCGGGAGGGCGCGGCGATGAGCGCCGGTCAGGCGCCACGACCGCAGGCTCGGCACCCTGCTCGCCTCGCCGCGCACCGCCTTCCGAAGGAGAGCCTGAGGCCGGGGGAATCGTGCGGGGGAAAAACCTTCTCGAAGGTTTCCCCCCCGCGCCCCCTCTTCCAAGGAAGAGCGGCCCGGCGGGGTGCCTTGTAGGAGAAGGTGGATCGCGCTAGGATCGCTGCGGCCGGCCGCGAGGGACCGGAAAGCAAGAGGGGGCCGCGATGCGGAGAGCGAAGGTTATACTCGTGGGTCTGGTCATACTCGTCGCCGCGAGGCTCTTCGCGCTGCCGCCCGCCTACCTCGACCCGAGCCGCTCGGGCGCCATGGAGGGCGGGCTCCTCTTCTCTGTCGACCCCCTGAACGGCCGGACCGCCATCGGCGTGGACTTCTACTGGATCAGCCGCTCGCGCGTCGGCGTCGGCGTCAGCTCGACCTTCTCGCTCGCGCACTTTCCCGCCACCCAGAGCCTCAGCTTCGACGCGCTCTACTACCTCGACCTCGACGCTTCCGGCCAGGGCCTCGCCGTCGTGCCCCTGAAGGCGCGCATCGGCATGTTCGGCCCCTCGCAGTCCTTCGGCTACGGCTTCGCGGCCGGCGTGGAATGGTACGCCCTGCCGTTATACTACGACAGCAACTACACCCTGCGCATCTCTTCCCAGCCCCTGAACTGCGACACCTTCATCACCCTGAAGGGCCTCGGCGAGGCGGACTACTACGACGGCCGCTGGCGGCCCGAGCTCTTCCTCGGCTCGGACCTCGCCGCCACCATCGGCGGCAAGTCCGGCCAGGGCTACCCGGCGCAGTAGCTTCCTCCGAACCGGGCTGCCCGCTGGCGGCCGCGCTCCGCCGCTACCCTTCGCGCCCGGCCCGAGGCGGGCGCCGCGGCGCTTGCGCCCGCGCGGCTAGAAGGCCTGTCCCGGCCGGTAGCGCAGGCTCTCCGACACGTAGTGGAGCCGCTCTTTCCAGGCCTCGCTCCGCGCCCGGGCGGCCAGAACCTCGCCCATGACCACGGCCACCGAGCCTTCCTCCACCGTGCGCAGGAGGCGGCATTCGAGCCAGGCGGCGACGCCCTCGGGCACGAGGGCGTCGACCTTCCGGGCGCGCTCGGCCGCGATGCCGAAGTCGCGGTACTTGTCGCGCTCCCGGCCCGAGACCGAGCCGGTCTTCTCCACCAGGCCCATCTGCTCGCGGGTCGGCAGCGCCACCGCGAAGGCGCCGCTTGAGCGGAGGTTCTCGAGGGTCGCGTGTTTCTTGTCGCAGACGAAGAGAAGGCGCGAGCTCGGCTCGTAGTCGAGGGGGCAGCTCCACGCGATGGGCGCGAGGTCGTAGCGGCCGTCCGCCGACCTCGTGCAGACCCAGATGAGGCAGCCGCCGGCCACAAGCTCGTAGGCCCGGGACAGGGGAACGTCGTCGTAATCCATGCATGACCTCCGATCGTATCAGCGCGATTCCGTTTCGCCCGCCGCGCCCAGCCGCTTCCCGATCGCCGCCTCCAGCGCCGCCTCGTCGGCCTCGAGTAGGCCGGGCTCGATCCTCTCGCAGCCGTTGAAGGCCGCGTAGCGACGGAGTTCGGCGGCGAGGGCCGCGGCGAAGGAGACCCGCCGCCGCGGCGGAATGCCCGAGACCGAGAGCCGCCGCAGGATGAGCGTCTCGCGGCCGCGGTCCGCCTTCGCGTCGAGGCGGCCGGCGAAGGTAGCCGCGCCGCCCGAGTCGCGGAAGAGCAGGGGCAGGGCGAAGTAGCCGAAGCTCCGCCGGTGCGCGGGCAGGTAGCACTCGATCTGGAACTCGACGCCGAAGAGGCGCTTCGTCCTGCGGCGATCTATGACGAGGGGGTCGAAGGGCGAGAGCAGGAAGACCCGCGCCCGCCCGCCGCCCAGAAGCATCCGGGACAGTGCCCCGTTGCGGCGCAGAACATCAAGCCCGCACCTGTCCCTGGCCGAAGGCCACGAACTTGAGGCTGGTCAGTTCCTTCAGGCCCATGGGGCCGTAGGCGTGCAGCTTGGAGGTGCTGATGCCGATCTCCGCGCCAAGGCCCAGTTCGCCGCCGTCGTTGAAGCGCGTGGAGCAGTTGATGCCCACCATGGAGGCGTCGGCCTCGCGCAGAAAGCGCATGGCGCGGCCGTGATCTGCGGTCAGGATGCACTCTGTATGGTTGGAGCCGTAGGCCGCGATGTGCGACAAGGCCGCGTCCATGTCCGCGACCACGCGCACGGCCAAAACATAATCCAGGAACTCGTAGCCCCAGTCGTTCTCGCTGGCGGGCTTGGCCGTGGGGCCGAGCAGCGCGAGCGACGCAGGGCAGGCCCGGAACTCCACCCCACGCCCGCCCAGGGCGGAGGCGATCATGGGCAGGAAGGCCGGAGCGGCCTTCTCGTGCACCAGCAGGCACTCCAGGGCGTTGCACACGCCGGGGCGCTGGCACTTGCCGTTGTCGGCGATGACCACGGCCCGTTCCAGGTCCGCGTTTTCGTCCACGAAGAGGTGGCACACGCCCTTGTAGTG
>JAJXZP010000009.1 GCA_021779995.1 bacterium
ACTCGCGGATGTCGAGCACGTGGCGCTTGGGAAAGACCAGCAGGTGTCCCGGATTGTACGGATAAAGGTTGAGCGAGACCACGAAGGCCCCCTCGTCGCTCACCACCAGGCGCTCCACGGCGGGCGAGCCGGCGGTCACCAGACAGAGAATGCAACCCTCGGGCCGCTCGCCCTTCAGGTACGGCAATTTGTCGAAATTGAATAAGTACTCCACCCCGTTCCCCTCGCAACCCGAGTGCGGGTATAGTAGCCCATAATGCGAGCTGATGCTAGCGCGGACGGGGCGGCGCCCGCAGGCAAGCCCTTTTCGCTCATCCTCATCAAGCGGGCGAGCCTTTTCTTCGCCGCTCTCTGCGGAATAGAAACGCTCTATTGGTATGTGGGCTCGTTCCAGTCCTTCCTGGATGCGACCCAGGCGATGCTCATGGCCTTTCTGCGCTGGTCCTCTCTCGGGCTTCTCCTGACGGCCATGCTCGGCATAGCCGTCGCGGTCGCTCTTGCGCTGCTCCGGCGCTATCCGCTTCGGATCGGCGGACTGCTCGTCTACGTTCTCCTCATCCTCCTCGCCTCCGCCGCGCTGATGCTCGCCGATTCGCTCCTCATTCTCCACAGGGGCCTGACCTGATGGAATGGAAGCTCTCCCTCGCCGCGGCGGCTTGACGGGCAGGGGGCCGCCGCATATCCTCCCGCCATGAGCACCGAGCTTCTGGCCGCCAGGGGGGCGATCTGCCTCGCCGCCGACACGGCTACCCTCGTCGACGCCGCCGCCTCGCGGCTCCTGTCGGCCCTCGTCGAGGCGAACGGCGTCGATCCCTCCGCCCTGGTCTTCGTCCTCTTTTCGGTCACCGGCGATATCCGCTCGAAGAATCCCGCGACTTCTGTCAGGACTGCGGGCTGGAAGGTTCCGCTCTTTTGCGTCAGGGAGGCGGAATTCGACGCCTCTCCGCCCCTCGTCCTGCGCGCGCTCGTCGCCTTCCGCGGCGGGTCGGATGCCGAGGCCAGGCACGTCTATCTCGACGGCGCCGAAAAGCTGCGGCCCGACCTCTTCCCCGGGGCGGCCGACTTCGCCGACGCCTCGCCTTGACCCCCTTCGGCGGCCCTGGCTATACTCAATCACCGTTGCATTCGGCTCGCGGCGGCTGAAACGGCGCCGCACGGCCCGTTCGACGCCCCCAGCCCAGGAGTTCCTCATGCATGTCAGGGTTCGCTACGCACCGTCGCCGACAGGCAATCAGCACATCGGCGGGGTCAGGACCGCGCTGATCAATTACCTCTTCGCGCGCGCCAACGGCGGCACCTTCGTGCTCCGCCTGGAAGATACCGACCGCAGCCGCTCGTCGGACGCCTACGTGAAAAATCTCTACGATACCTTCAAATGGCTCGGCTTCTACTGGGACGAGGGCCCGGACGTCGGCGGCCCCTTCGCCCCCTACGTCCAGTCCGAGCGCTTCGATCTGTACAAGGAGCACGCCGAGCGGCTCGTGGCCATGGATCGCGCCTACTACTGCTTCTGTGACGAGGAGAGGCTCTCCAAGCTCCGGGCCGCCCAGGCCGAGTCCGAGACCGCCGACCAGGGCTATGACCGCCATTGCCGTTCCATCCCGGCAGCCGAGGCCGCGGCCAGGGTGGCCGCCGGCGAAAAGGCGGTCATCCGCCTCAAGATACCCCTGGAGGGCTCGACCCGCTTCATCGACGCCCTCCTGGGCGAGATCGAGTGGAAGAACGAGGACATCAGTCCCGATCCGGTGCTTCTCAAGTCCGACGGCTTTCCTACCTACCACCTCGCGAACGTGGTCGACGACCACTTCATGGAGATCACGCACGTCATGCGCGCCCAGGAGTGGATCCCCTCGGCTCCCCTGCACATGATCATGTACCGCGCCTTCGGCTGGGAGGCGCCCGAGCTCGTCCACCTGCCCATGGTGCTCGGTCAGGACGGGCACAAGCTTTCTAAACGCCACGGCGCCACCGCGGTCGACGAGTTCCGCAAGGGCGGCTACCTCCCCGAGGCCCTCGTCAACTACGTGTCGCACCTCGGCTGCTCCTACGAGGAGGGCCGCGAGCTCTTCCCGCTGGCGGACCTGGAGCGGCTCTTCAAGATCGAGAAGCTCAACAAGGCCCCCGCGGTGTTCGACTACCAGAAGCTCGAGTGGTACAACGGCCAGTACATCCGCATGAAGAGCGACGCCCAGCTCGCCGCTCTCGTCAGCCCCTACCTCGTCGAGGCCGGCCTGCTCGGCGCCTCCCGGGACGTCGCGTCAGACGTCGCGCCAGACGCGTCGGTCCAGGCTCGCGTGCTCGGCGCCATGCCGCTGGTGCGAGAGCGACTGCACTTCCTCACCGACGCGCCCGGCATCATGCGCTACCTCTTCGAGGAGCCGCCCGTGCCTGCCGCCGAGGAGTTCATCCCCAAGAAACTCGACAAGGCGAGGGCCGCCGAGCTCCTTGCCGCCGCGGGCGCCCTGCTTCCGGACTGCGACCTGGACAACCTCGTGTCGGTCGAGGAGCGCTACCGTGCCGAGGCCGCGCGCCTTGGGGCCAAGTTCGGCGATCTCATGATGCCGCTCCGCGTAGCCGTGACCGGCTCGCGGATGAGCCCGCCGCTCTTCGAGTCGGTCCGCCTCATCGGCGTCGGCCGCGCGGTCGGGCGCGTCGAGCGCGCCCTGGCAGCGCTCCGCGCCTAATACCCGTCGCGGCGGTGGAGGAAAGGGTATGATCGAAGAACGTCGAGCGGCGGCCTACGACCGCATCCACGAGCAGCTGCGCGAGCTCGTGTCGGGGAAATCGCCTAACCTCGTCGCGGGCATGGCGACGGTCGCCGCCCTGCTTCACGCCAAGCTGCGACATCACTTCTGGACCGGCTTCTATTTTGTCGCGGGCGAAGAGGAGCTGCACGTGGGCCCCTACCAAGGCTCGGTCGCCTGCCAGGTCCTCAAGGGCCGCGGTGTCTGCCTTCACTGCGCCCGCAGCGGCGCGCCCGTGGTCGTCCCCGATGTCGAGGCCTTTCCCGGCCACATAGCCTGCGACTCGCGCTCCAAGAGCGAGATCGTCATCCCGCTCAAGAAAGACGGACGCGTGGTCGCCGTCCTCGACGTCGATTCCGATCGCCTCGCCCAGTTCGACGAGGACGATGTCGTCCCTTTGCAGATGATCGTCGACCTCCTCGTTCCGCTCGTCCCCGTCAGCGGCGCGTCGACGGACCGATCTCCCGCCCGCGCCGCTGACGGGCGCCTGCCGCTCCGCCCCTGAAACGCCCCCTCCGCAGCCTCGATCGCTCATCCTTGACCCTGCCTCGCCCTTCGCGCCATAGTGGCGGAGCCGCGCCCCTGAAGCGCGGTCCAAGGAGTTCATCATGAGCGATCCCACCGCGGACAAGGCAGGCGAGCCCGCCGCTCCCGGCGCCGACTTCATCAGGGAGGCCGTGGCCTCCGACCTCGCCTCCGGCCGTTACGATTACGTGCGCACCCGGCTTCCGCCCGAGCCCAACGGCTGGATGCACATCGGCCACGCCAAGGCCTTCTCGATCGACTACTACGTCGCCAAGGACTTCGGCGGCACCTGCAACCTCCGCTTCGACGATACGAACCCCGAGAAGGAGGACATGTCCTACGTCGAGGCGATCATGCGCGACTCGCGCTGGCTCGGCCTCGACTGCGGGGACCGCACCTTCTTCGCCTCGGACTACTACGAGAAGCTCTACGAGCTCGCGGTCAAGCTCATCAAGAAGGGCGTCGCCTACGTCGACGACCTCAGCGCCGAGGAGATGAGCGAGTACCGCGGCACCGCCGTCCCCGACAAGAACAACATCACGATCACCCCGCCGGGCAGGAACAGCCCCTGGCGCGACAGGAGCGCGGAGGAGAACCTCGATCTCTTCGAGCGCATGCGCAAAGGGGAGTTCCCCGACGGTGCCAAGACTCTGCGCGCCAAGATCGACATGGCCCACCCCAACCTCGTCATGCGCGATCCGCCGATGTACCGTATCCGGCGCGAGCCGCACTACCGCACCGGCGAGGCCTGGTGCATCTATCCCATGTACGACTTCCAGCACCCCCTCTCCGACGCCATCGAGGGCGTGACGCACTCGCTGTGCTCGATGGAATACGAGATCCACCGCCCCCTGTACGAATGGTTCATCCGCGAGGCCGAGGTCTTCCCCTCCCGGCAGATCGAGTTTTCCCGCCTCAACATCACCCACACCGTGCTCTCCAAGCGCTGGCTCCTGCAGATCGTCAACGAGGGCCTCGTGTCCGGCTGGGACGATCCCCGCATGCCCACGATAGCCGGCCTCAGGCGCCGCGGCTACACGCCCGAGGCGATCCGCGATTTCATAGGCCGCATCGGCATCGCCAAGACCACGAGCATGGTCGACATCCAGCTGCTCGAGCACTGCCTCCGAGAAGACCTCAACAAACGCGCGCGCCGCGTCATGGCGGTCCTGCGGCCCCTGAAGCTCATCATCGAGAACTGGCCGGCGGGCAAGGTCGAGATGCTCGAGGCGGTGAACAATCCCGAGGACCCCGCCGCGGGTACCAGGCGGATTCCTTTCTCGGGCGAGCTCTATATCGAGCGCGACGACTTCCAGGAAGTGCCGCCGCCCAAGTACTTCCGGCTCTTCCCCGGCAACTCGGTGCGGCTGCGCTACGGCTATATCGTCACCTGCACCGGCTTCGACAAGGATCCCGCCACCGGCGAGATCGGCAGCGTGCGCTGCAGCTACGATCCCGCTACGCGCGGCGGCGACGCTCCAGACAACCGCAAGGTCAAGGGGACGATCCACTGGGTCTCGACGGCCCAGGCGGTGAGCCTCGAGGCCAGGCTCTACGAGCACCTCTTCTCCTCGGAGCGACCGATGGAGGTGGCGCCCGGCGGCTCCTTCCTCGACAGCCTCGACCGAGGCTCGCTCGAGCGCGTCGAAGGGGCCTTCGGGGAACCGAGTCTCGCCGACTCCCGCGAAGGCGATCGCTTCCAGTTCGAGCGCCTGGGCTACTTCTGCGTCGATCCGGACGCGAAGCCGGGAAGGCTCGTCTTCAATCGCTCCGTCTCGCTGCGCGACAGCTGGGCCAAGATCGAGAAGAAGCAGGCCTAGGGCGCCGACCGACTCCCGACCGCGCGGCGAGGCGGGCCCGCGCAGCACGCACGGCCTGCCCGGAAAAGCGCCGCCCTCGGGCCGGAGCGATTTTCGGGACTGGCCGCTAGCCTCCAAAGACGACTCTCCTCTATAATCCCGCAACCCTTCTCTCCGAGTGCACCGAGCGGCGGCGTGGCTGCGCGTGGCCGTCGGACGCGCGCAGAGTCGGGACCGGAGAGCGCCGAAGCCCGAAGAGCCCGGGCCGGGGCAATGCTCGCCCGGCGCGCCGCCGTTGCCTTCGGCGGGGTGAAATCAGGGCTCGCGCGAGCACCAGAGGTGACCGCGTGCGGTTGATTCGCGGGCAGGCTCGCTCGCGAATCGCAGACAGGAGTTGAGGAATGGACAACATCGTGACCATGGAGAAGATCGTATCGCTCGCCAAGCGACGCGGTTTCGTGTTTCAATCGTCAGAGATCTACGGCGGCCAGGCCGGCGCCTGGGACTACGGTCCCATGGGCGTCGAGCTCAAGAACCGCATAGCCCGGTTCTGGTGGAAGGAGATGACCCAGCTCCACGACGATATCGTCGGCCTGGACGCCGCGATCCTCATGCACCCGCGCGTCTGGGAAGCCTCGGGCCATGTGGAGAATTTCACCGATCCCCTCGTCGACTGCAAGAAGTGCAAGCAGCGCTTCCGCGCCGACATGATCCCGCCCGACAAGCTCGCCAAGAAGGAATGCCCCGAGTGCGGCGGCGAGCTTACCGACACCCGCAAGTTCAACCTCATGTTCAAGACCAACATCGGCCCGGTGGACGACGGCACGGGACTCATCTACCTCCGCCCCGAGACGGCCCAGGGCATCTACGTCAACTACAAGAACATCGTGCAGTCGAACCGGATGAAGGTGCCCTTCGGCATCGCGCAGATCGGCAAGGCCTTCCGCAACGAGATCGTCACCAAGAACTTCATCTTCCGCACCTGCGAGTTCGAGCAGATGGAGATGCAGTACTTCGTCAAGCCGGGCGAGGACGAGAAGTTCTTCGACTACTGGCGCGGCCAGAGGTGGGCCTACTACGAAAAGCTCGGCGTGAACATGGGCAAGCTGCGCTGGCACCAGCACGGGCCCGACGAGCTCGCGCACTACGCCAAGGACGCCTACGACATCGAGTACGAGTTTCCCATGGGCTTCAAGGAGCTCGAGGGCGTCCACAACCGGACCGACTTCGACCTCACGCGGCACCAGGAGTACTCGGGCAAGGACCTCCAGTACATCGATCAGGACAACGGCAACGCGCGCTACCTGCCGTACATCATCGAGACCTCGGCCGGACTCACGCGGCAGCTCCTCATGCTCCTCTGCGACGCCTACGAGGAGCAGAAGGTCGCCGACAAGGGCAACGACGACGACTGGCGCACGGTGCTCCACTTCCACCCGAACATCGCCCCGGTCACCGTCGCGGTCCTCCCCCTCATGAAGAAGGACGGACTCGCCGAGCTCGCGCAGGACATCAGGCAGGGGCTCAAGGAAGAGTTCGCCACCGACTACGACCAATCGGGAGCCATCGGCCGGCGCTATCGCCGCCAGGACGAGGTCGGCACGCCCTTCTGCGTCACCGTCGACTATCAGAGCAAGGAAGACGGGACCGTCACCCTGCGGTTCCGCGATTCGATGGAGCAGGTGCGCGTCCACCGCGACGAACTCGAGGCGGCATTGAAGAAGGCTGTCAGGGATTATGGAAGGGGATGAAAAAGCGACCGATGGGAGTCGAACCCTCGTCTCCAGCTTGGAAGGCTGGGGTAATAGCCGTTATACGACGGTCGCGAGCGACACGAAGCTAGCCTGAAGCGGCGCGGCCTGTCAAGTTGCGGCTCGCTCGATCTGGTACGCCTGCATGGCGGCGAAGGCGTCGAGGAGCCGCGACTTGTCCGGATATTCGTCGACTCCCGCCGCCTCCAAGGCGAGGAGGAGCTCGTGGGCCGCCTCGATGGTGGCCAGGCAGTAGTCGGCGGGCTGGCGCTTGATGACCCAGCGGCTCTTCTCGCGCGGCGTGAACATGATGCGCGGCAGCCGCGCCAGACCGGGGCTCGCGCGCAGCACGCTATGCGAGCAGGCCCAGGTCGCGTCGATGAGAAATACCACCAGCGTCCTTCCCTCGGGAACGGCGAAGGGCAGGGGCCCGTCGGAGATGTCAGCCGCGCCCGCGCCGGGGTAGAGGAGCACCGGGAGGTTGCCGGGGTCGTCGACGAGCTTGCGAACGCGCCGGTCGTCGTCGAAGCCGATGCCCTGGATGATTTCGCTGTTTTCCAGATTTATGCAGGTCAGGCGACCGGTATTGCTCTTCGTCTTGCGCGCCTCCTTGGGGTGCATGAGGAGGACTACGCGCGTGCGCGTCCTCATGGGCGGCTCGGCCGGGCAGAGGCAGGCGGAGCGGGGACGGCGGCAGCGCAGGCAGAACTCTCGCGGCATAGTCTAGATATCCTCCGACAAGGAGCTGCGGGAGGCGCGGGAGCCGAGTGGCTCGGGCGCCGTCCTCGGACCGAGGCCACGCCCGGAAGCCGCCCGGCGGCGCGGACCCGAGGTTCGGCCGCGTTTTCGCTGCGTCAGAAGGGCAGCTCGTGCGGCATGCCGAGCCGCTGCTTGACCTCGCGGAAGGCGTTCTTGAGCGGCTCGTTGAAGGGCACGCCCTTGTCCTTGCGGAAGAGCCAGGTCTCGTATTCCTTCTCGCCGGGCGTATAGATGCGCTCGGCCCCGGGCGCCTTCCGCGAGGCCCGCATCTGCCTGAGGATCTCGCCGATCTGCTTCTTGAAGGCATCGAGCTCGACGAAATTCTCGATCTTGACCGCGAGGAAGCTGTGGCCGAGCTCGATGGAGGTTGGCTTCCCCTCGGGGGACATCCCCATCAGGGCCTTCATGAAGTTCGCCTGCGAGAGGCAGGATGAGAGGATCTCGACCGTCAGGGTGTTGCCGTAGCCCTTGTAGCCTCCCAGGTTTTCGCCGAGCCCGCCCAGGGGAGTGAGCGCCGCCTTGTCCTTGGTGAGGTCCACGAGGACCTGCTTCGTGTCGTGGCGGTACTTCCCGTCCTGGCCGATCACCCAGCCGTCGGGCAGCTCCTTGTCCAGGCGGCCGTAGAGCTCGATCTTGCCGCGTTGGGTGACGGAGGTGGCGTAGTCCGGCATGTAGGGAAAGGCCTCGTCCGTGGGCATGCCCCAGGTCATGGGATTGGTGCCGAGCATGGGCTCAACCCCCCAGGTCGGCGCGATGGAGGGCCGCGCGTTGGTCGTCGTCATGCCGATCATGCCCCGCTCCACGGCCATCATCGAGTAGTAGAAGGCCGCCCCGTAGTGGGTCGAGTTGCGGCAGACGGTCATGCCGAGGCCGTACTTGTCCGCCTTCTCTATGGCCATTTGCATGGCGCGCTTCGCGATGTAGTGACCCATGCCGTTGTGGCCGTCGATCACGGCGGTGGTCGGCGTCTCGCGGACCACCTCGAAGCGGGTCTTCGTATTCAGCGTGCCGTTCCAGATGCGGTCGAGGTAGATCGGCTTGAAACGGCCCACGCCGTGCGAGTCGACGCCGCGCTTGTCCGCGGACACGAGCACGTCGGCGCAGACCGCCGCCTCTTCCGGCGGCACGCCTATCGCGACAAAGCCGTCCTTCATGAAAGCCTCGACCTCATCGAAAGCCCACCAGGTAATGTTTTGATCAGCCATGGAAAACTCCTCGGATTGAAATATCGAGAGTTCGCCCCGACATTCGAAAGCCGGCTCGGTTTCGAGCCTGACCGGGCGTTTCGACGCGACTATCCATTTCCATTGTACGGTTTCCAGCGGGGCTGTAAAGCGGTTCTCCGCCGCCTCGGCGATGCTCCGCTAGGCCAGATATTCCGGATTGACGTGCGACATCGAATCGAAGATGTTCCGCTTGAGCTCGATGGAGCCGCCGGTGAGCTCCCGCAGTTTCGCGCGCATCACCTTGCGCCTCGAATCGGCGTCGTAGGGGCAGACCGAGGTGGAGGCGCCGAACCCTTTCTCTTCGACGAAGGCTCGGATCTGAGTCTCGTCGCAGAGCGCGAGCGGGCGTATCACGGCGAGGGGGTACTTCACGTAGCGGACCATGGGAGCCATGCCGGACATCTCGCCCTTGTAGAGCATGTTCATGAAGAGCGTTTCCACGATGTCGTCGAGATGGTGCCCCAGGGCGATCTTGGTGAAGCCCTCGGCCAGGGCATAGCGGATCAGCTCCGTCCGCCTTTGCGTCGCGCACCAATAGCAGTTCATCGCGCGACCTTCCTTGAGTCGGCCGATGACGGGCACCTCCAGCGCGACATGGGGAATATTCCAGGATCCGAGCAGGTCGGCCAGCTGCCTTTGATTCGACTCGGGCGCGAAGTCCGTGACGATGTGCAGGGCGAGCATCTCGTAGCGGACGGGCCACCACTTCCTTTTCATCGCGAGGTCGTGGGCGAGGGTCATCGAATCCTTGCCGCCCGAGACGGCCACCAGCACTCGGTCGCCTTCCTCGATCATGGAATAGCGGCGCATGGCGATTTCGGAAAGCTTGGCTACTAGGGTTTCGGCGTTTTTCACGGAGGGCATCGTATCCGCCGGGCGCCGCGTTCGGCAAGCGGATACCGGCGAGTCCCCGGCCGGTCGCGGCGCGGGGGACTCGCGTTCGCGGCTCGGAACCGGGCCGCGCGGGCTCTATTTCCCCGTGCCGAGGATGGAATCCTTGCAGGACTTGGAGACGGTCATCTTCACCGTCGTCTTGGCGGGTATCTTGATCTGCTCGCCCGTGGCGGGGTTGCGGCCCATGCGCGCCTTGCGCTTGTTGAGCTTGAGTATGCCGACGCCGGGCAACGCGAACTTCTTGTTCTTCTTGGTCTCGCGGCAGGCGAGCTCCACCAGAGACTCGAGAAAGGCGACGGTCTGCTTCTTGGTCAATCCGTTCTTCTCGGCGAGCTGGGCCACGACTTGGGCCTTGGTGAGGGCTTTGGGAGCGGCAGGGGTAACGGGCATGTTCATCTCCTTTAAAAGTTTCACGTATCATAATCCCGTGACGAAGCCTTCGCAAGCTAAAATGCGTGCTGACCCGTCCGGCGCAATAGCGCCTAGCTGATCCTATGTTCCGTGCCGGCCCGAGTCAAGCTCCGGGTCATGGAGGCGCGGAGCGTTCGGGTTCGAGGCGGTCCGCGGCCCTCCGTCCGAAGCCAGGCGGGCCTCCAATTCGATCTTGTCCTCGAGGCCGTCGATTTCCGCCCAGGCTTCATCGTCGATGCGGTAGGCTCTCGCCTCCATCCGGTCCAGGGCTCGCCGGGGTATTTCGTCCCAGTAGAGCCGCTCCCAATCGGGCCAGGCCGGGGCTTCCCCCAGAAGGGAAGCCAGCAGCCGTCCGTCTTCCTTTGTCCAGTACGAGAGCCCGGTGAGGGTCCAGCCGGAGCCGTCGGCGACGTCGATGCGCCGCACCCGGCCCGCCTCGTCCGTCCGGACGACCCACTCGCCGCGCATATCCTTCCGCCAGCCGACGTACCACCCGCTCGCCTCGGGCGGCCGCTCGGGGATGATCCCGTCGGCCAGGAACAGATCCCCGTCGAGCACGACCGTGTCGCCTAAGCGCTCGCGGACGAGGTACATGGACCAGATGTTGTTGCGATCCGAGAACCGGTCGTTGTGGACGAACTCGAGTCCGCGCCGGTTCTTCCAGGGCCCGAAGGCCTCGGCCTTGTAGCCGGTGACGACGGTCACGCTCTCTATGCCCGCGGCCGCGAGCAGCCTCAGTTGCCGGGAGAAGAAACTCTCACCGGCGATTTCGACGAGGGACTTGGGCCTGTCGTCGGTGAGCGGACGCAGCCGGGTGCCCATGCCCGCCGCCAGCACGATCGCGTTCACGACTCCGTCTTCCCGCCCGCGGCGTCTTCGTCGTAGGTCTCGGCCTCCGCGCGGGCGCGGTCGGCCTTCACGCTGCGATACACGAGTACGGCTCCCGCGATGACCGCTATCGGTCCGAGGATGGCGAGTATCTTGCCGAAAAGGCTCACTTCCCGATCGAGCTGGGCGCCGAGCGCGTAGCCGACCCCGAGCCAGACGGGAGTCCCGATGAGGATCGCGAGCCCGTCGTAGGCCATGAAGCGCCTCAGCTGCATCCGCAGGAAACCCGCGCTCAATATCCCGGGCATCCGGAGGCCCACCACGAAACGGCACACGAAGACGATGCGCGGCCCGCGCCTGCGGAAATAATGCTCTCCCGCCAGGATGGCGCTGGGCTTGACGAGTCGGGAGATCAACCTGAACCGGAGAAAACGCGGACCCACCATCCGCGCCAGTCCGTAGTACACCAGGTCGGCCAGCGCGAGAGCCGCGATCGCAACGCCGAGAGTCCGGAGCATGCCCAGATTCGTCCCATTCACGAGGACGCCGACCAAGGCCAGGGCGATCTCCTCGGGGATGGGAAGCATGAATCCGAAAAGGAACAGGAAAAGGAAGATCGAGAGCAGGGGATGGTCGGTGACGATGGGACCGAAAAAGCCGAGCAGCTGGCTCATCGGCGCTTCCCTTCGGGGCGCTTGTCGATTCCGAAACGGGCTTCGACGTGGGCGAGCCGGTTCCGGGCCCGCATGAATCGATCCGTGCCGTAATCGCGGTAGCTTCGGGCCCGCACGGGATCTCGGCTGGCCGTCTCCTGCAGGAGCGACCAGAGCGACCACAGGAAATCCTGGAGGAGCTTGTAGGCGTCGACGCGTATCTTGAGGCGCTCCGTGACGCGGCCCTCCGCGTAGGCGGCGAGGAAGCGGGCCTCCAGTTCCTCGTCGAAGCCCGATTCCAGGGCGAAGGATGCGAGGTCCCAGGCGGGGTCGTTCATCCCCGAATATTCCCAATCTATGAGCGTGAGGCCCTCGGGCGAGACGAGAATATTCTCGGGGACGAGATCGTTGTGGCAGGCGACGCGATCACCGGCTATGAGGGAAAGCGGCCGCTCGATGGCCTGGACGCGCGTACGGATATGGGCGTAGCCCTCGTAGAAGCGCGCGAAGCGGCCGTGCGCGACTCGCTCGTAGGTACGCGCCAGCTTGAACACGTCGAAGTCATTGACGAAGCGGAGTCCCGAACGGTGGAAACGCGCGAGCAATCCTGCCACGGCCTCCGTCCTGTCCTTCGCCGCTCGCGGATCGAGCGCGCAGGCCTCGCCGAGGAAACGGGTGATCTTGACGCCGGTGCGGCCGTCGAAGAAGACGGAATGCGGGGTGAAGCCCGCGCGCGCGGCCGCTTCCTGATTGGTTCGCTCGATCGATCGTCGGATGAATCGGCCGGTGCCCCATCCCGGCAGGCGCAGGACGAGCGCCTCGCCGCCTACCATGATCTTGTAGTTCTGGTTGGTCAGCCCGCCGAGGCGCTCTCTCGTATCGAGATTGACCCCCTTCCGCCTCAGTTCCGGCGGCAGGGCGGCTTCTATTCTGCGCCCGTCGATAAAGCGCCGCAATCCCTCGAGCAGACCGATCTCGCCCCTGGACGTGTCGCGGGGGGGGGCGGAACCGCCTAAGTCGGCGGCCGCGGCCAAGCCAGAGCGTTCTCGTCTGCCGCCGATGAGCATCATCGGGTCACCTCTTCACGTGGAGTGCCGGCCAGCCGATACCGGCGCGAATATCGCGGCAAGGCAATTTCGGAGAGTAGCTTCATGGAAGTTTCGCTGTCAAGCTCGCTCAGGCCGTCAAGGGCCACATGAGCCCCCGCCCGGTCACGACCCGCACGCGGGCCACGGTTCGCGCGAACTGCCGCGACAGCGCCAGAGCGGTCCACGCAAGAGATGCCCAGACCGCCGCCAGGGGAACCCAAGCCGGAAGCGAGGGCGACGCGGCGGTGGCCAGGATCAGCAGGTCGATGGCGAGGATATCGGGCGTGAATGCCGTGTAGCGAGTGCCGACGAGCCGTTCCCTCAGGAGCTCGCCCGAGAAGCGCGAGCCGGAGAAGCCCAGAAGCAATCCGCCCGCGAGCAGGGCGGTCCCGCCGATCCGCGGATACATGATGAGAATCCACGCCGCCATGGGCGCCAGGGACAGTAGCTCCGCCAGGTAGAGATGCGGCTTCGCGGAATCCTTGGCGCAGCGTGCGGCGGTCCACAGCATCCCCGCGACGAGGACGACAAAACCGATGGTGATAAACGGCAGGCCGAGAACCAGCGGGCGCACGAAGAGCCCGTAGCCGAGAATCCAGATGAGGACGAAGAACAGCTGATCGAGAACCTGCCCCTCCTCGCTCGAAACGGGCGGAAAGACCAGGACCTCCAGAGAGGCCAGGGCGCGCAGCTGGAACCAGTCCGTGGCGGTGAAGACGAGAAGCGCCACGGCCGCGAGCTGGTAGGGCACGACGGGAAAGGCCAGGGACAGGCCCAGCGGCAAAAGAAAGACATTGAAGGAGTCGAACCAATGGTCGACGAATTCCCCCAAGGGCCCGGAAGACCCGATACGCCTGGCCTGAATCCCGTCGAGGGCATCGAGGGTTTGGTAGAAGAAATACCCGAAGGCTACGAGGCCGAATATCCAGGGATGCTCGAGCCCCGCCGCCGAAACCGGCCCGAACAGCAGCCCCGATAGGATGAGAAACGAGAGGTAGGAACCCAGGTTTCCGACCATGCTGACCAGGTTGGCCGGCGCGCGGCGAGGGATGGCCTTGATCGCGACGGGCCACCAATGGCGAAGCAGGTATCGGTCGACGAGAGAGCGGTTGTCGGCCCGATATGCATAACGCAGGGGGCGGTCGGGATCGATGTATATTTCCATGAGTGATCGTCCTTGATTGATTGTCGGAGCAGTAAACTACACCGCGAAGCGCGTTTGCGGCAATGGGCGGGCGCAGCCCGGCTTGAGATAGCGCGGCCTTACCGATATACTCCTCTCTCATTCGCCCGCCTCGGGCGCTCAGGCTATGCGGCAGGGAGGAAGTTTATGAATCCAGCTCTCGGGACGCTCCAGGAACGCGGATTCCTCCAACAATGCACCGATCTCGAGGGCCTTTCGAAGGCCATGGACGAGGGACCGATCACCTTCTACGAGGGCTGCGATCCCACCGGTCCCTCGCTCCACATAGGGCACATGGTGCCGTATTTCGCGATGCGGCATCTCCACGAGGCCGGTCACCGCGGCATAGTCCTCATGGGCGGCGGCACGGCCCGCATCGGCGACCCCTCGGGCAAGTCGACGATGCGCCAGATCATCAGCTACGAGGACATCGACGCGAATACGGTCCGCTTCCTCGGCCAGATCGACCGCTTCCTCAGGCTCGACGGGAAGACGCTCTATTCGGAGAACAACAAGAACTGGCTCGCCGACCTCAACTACATCGACTTTCTCCGCGACATCGGCCGGCACTTCTCGGTCAACCGCATGCTCTCCTTCGAGGCCTACAAGCAGCGCATGGAGACCGGGCTCTCCTTCATCGAGTTCAACTACCAGCTGCTGCAGAGCTACGACTTCCTCCAGCTCTACAAGCGCCACGGCTGCCGCCTCCAGATCGGCGGCGACGACCAATGGGGCAACATCGTCGCGGGCATCGAGCTCATCCGCCGCGTCGAGGGGGCCGAGTGCTACGGCCTCACCTTTCCCCTTGTCATGACCTCGGACGGCAAGAAGATGGGCAAGACCGAGAAGGGGGCCATCTTCCTCGACCCCGCCATGACCAGCCCCTACGAGTTCTTCCAGTACTGCCTCGCCGACCGTTGCTTGACGTTCTCTAAGTTTCGCAATTTTGGACAATGCTTCTTC
This sequence comes from bacterium, assembly GCA_021779995.1. Lineage (GTDB taxonomy): Bacteria > Spirochaetota > Spirochaetia > Treponematales > Rectinemataceae > JAJXZP01. Next base: position 14,825 of record JAJXZP010000009.1, read on the forward strand.
GTACCACGGCGCGAACGCCATCCAGGAATGTGCGACTCCACCGGCAACATAGGCTATCCTCAGTGAACTTGCTTCACCGTGGTGCTCTTCGCCGAAGAGGCGAATAATCACGTCTTCATCGTCTTCATCGTCTTCATCGTCTTCATCGTAGCGGAGGTCTTGGAGGGTTAAGCTTTTGCTTTGCAGGGGTTGCTCAAC
>JAJXZP010000023.1 GCA_021779995.1 bacterium
ATGGTCCCGACGGGAGCGCGGCGCGGCGGGAGTGTGGCCCGGCGGCCTGGCGCTCACTGCGCCGCCCCGGTGCCCGCGGAGGCCGCCCGCTCCCCGGCACGGTCCCGGCGGCCCGGCGACGCGCGCCGCCCTTCAAACTCGCCAAAAATTCGGCTACAATATGGACCCGCGCGGCCGTGCCGCGCCTCATCGAAGGAGGTTTCGTATGGAATGGAAAGCGAGCCACATACTCGTCAAGGACCGCGCCCAGGCCGAGCAGCTCAAGATTCGCGCCAAGCAGGGAGCGGACTTCGCCGGTCTCGCGCGCGAGTTCTCGACCTGCCCGTCCAAGTCGGCGGGAGGGGATCTCGGCTGGTTCGGCCCAGGCAAGATGGTCCCGAGCTTCGAAAGCGCCTGCAAGAACCTCGGCGTCGGCTCCATCTCCGATGTCGTGTCCACCCAGTTCGGCTATCACATCATCAAGCTGACGGGCAAGAAGGACTGATAGGGGCCGGCGGTTTTCGCCGCAACGGCCGCTCTCCGCCGCGCTCCCGCGCAGACGGCCGCTCACCGGTGAGGACGGCCGCCCTTCGTCGCCCTCCCGCGCAGGTGGCCGCTCCCCGGTGAGGACGGCCGCCCTTCGCCGCGCTCCCGCGCAGACGGCCGCTCACCGGTGAGGACGGCCGCTCTCCGCCGCGCTCCCGCGCAGACGGCCGCTCACCGGTGAGGACGGCCGCCCTTCGTCGCCCTCCCGCGCAGATGGCCGTTTTCCGCTGAGGACGGCCGCTCTCCGGTGAGGATGGCCGCTCTCCGGTGAGGATGGCCGCTCTCCGCCGCTCTCCCGCGCAGATGGCCGCTCTCCGGTGAGAGCGGCCGGTACCTGGAGGGCGCGGCGCGGAAGACCTGCGACCTGCCCCGGCGGCGGCTTTCTTTCGGAACAAGAACAGGGTCTGGATCGGAGCCCGGCGCGCCGGCGCCGAAGCGGAAGGTGAATTCCTTCCCCTCTCCGCCGCCTGCCTAGCTCAGTATCAGGGCGAAAGGCGCAGCGGAGCGAGGATCGAGCTCGGCTAGCGGGATTCCTGCACGAAGCCGAGCGCCACGCCGTTGGGATCGAGCACGCGCATCAACTTGACGCCGGTGGGAAAGGCGGTGGGGCCTTCGGCTATGGCCGCACCCTTGGATCTGAGGAGACTGGCCACCGACTCGATATCGTCGACGTGGAAACCGATGGAGATATCGCCGTTGGCTCGCTCGACGACGCCGGCATCGGCTATCAGCTCGATCTGGGTCGGCCCGTCTTCCAGAAAGACGATCCGGCGCCCCGGTCCGGCGGCGAAATCGCGGGCTATCTTGAAGCCCAAAATCTGGGTATAGAAGGCGATCGACTCTTCCATCCTCGCCTTGTAGATCGTGACGAAATTGACCCTCATGCCGACCTCCCTGACTGCGCGCCGGCCGTCCGCGGGCCGAGCGGGCAGCCTTCAGCGGATGATGCCGCCCGTGAAATTGAAACGACAAAGCGTGTGGGCATCCGATGCGAAGGTCGTCGCATCGCGGCCGACGACCGCGGGAGCGGCCTTCTCGGCCGGCCGCGGCTCCTGCTCCGGAACGTCATCCTCGCACAGCTCACGATCCCGAGACTCTCTTTTTTCCATGCCGATGTCCCTCTCGAAACGCATAGCCTGTTTTGAACATCCCCTGACGGGCGATTCATCATAGCACGAATCGCCCGAGTGCGGGTGTTTTTTCCACGCAAGATCGCGGCGTGAATGAAGCTTACCTAGAGGCCGTCGTACTCATCGGTTCCCGGCTCCCTCTGAGGATCCGCCGGGGACCGGCCGTCTCCGGCGGACGAGCCCCCCCGCGTCGGCGCTCCGTCCCTCGGTCCGCTCTCCGGTCCCGCCGCGGAAAGCTCGGGGCTTCCGCCTTCGAGCTCGGAGCCTGACGCTTCGCCCTCCACGGCGACCTGCCGCTTGCGCTCGAACTGGTAGAAGGCCGCGGGCACCACGAAGAAGGTGAGCAAGGCGGAGAAGAGGATGCCGCCGAACATGACCATGCCCATTCTCTGGCCGTACTCGGAGCCCTGGCCCGTCGAGAAGACGAGGGGGAAGCTGATGACGAGGACGGTCAGGGTGGTCATGACAATCGGCCGGAAGCGCAGCCGCGCGGCCTCGATGAGGGCCTCGGTGAAGGGCATCTTGCCGAGCCGCTCCACGACGAAGTCGAGGTAGAGGATGGCGTTCTTGGCCGAGAGGCCTATGAGCATGAAGAGGCCCAGGATGCCGAAGATGTCGAGTCCGCCGCCTCTGAAGAAGATGAACAGGAGGGCGCCGACCAGGGCGATGGGCACGGGCAGGAGGAGGTAGACCGGATAGCGCCAGGAGTTGAACTGGGCCGCCATGACGAGGTAGGCGAGGAAGATGGCCAGGAGGAAGGTGATCGTGCCCGTGGTCATGAGCTGGGCCGCGAGGGCCGCCTGGCTGAAGCGTCCACCCGTCTGGAGCTCGACCCCGTCGCCCAAAAGTCCGCGCTTCGTGAGATCGGCGGAAATCTGGTTCATGACCGCGAGCTGGGGCGGGGCGTTCGGCTTGAGATTGATCGTGAGCATGTCGGTATAGAGCCGGTCGAAGCGGTTCCTGGCGACGGGCACCTCGTTGATCACGAAGTTGCCGAGCTGGCCTGCCTGGAGGTTCGCGTTGAGCGTGTTCGAGTACACCGGCAGGGACAGCAGGCTCTGGCCTCCCGAAAGGTAGGTCGGGTCGAGCTGGACCCAGATCGGGTAGGACAGGCCGCCGGTGATGACATTCGAGGCCTGGACGCCGGTGGTGTAGGCCATGAGGTCCGTGGCGATGGTCTGGGCCGAGATCCCGGTGCCCTTGAGCTTGGCGGGATCGGGAACGAAATCGTTCTCGAGCGTCGTATCCGAAAGGGCCGAGGTCACGTCCGAGACGTAGGGGTTGTGTTGGACCGCGTCGAGGATGGCCGGGTCCCTGCCGACGAGAGCGTTGATGTCGGCGCCGACCACGTTGAGCATGAGGGCGCTGCCCTGGCCCTGGAAGCCGCCGCCGACGCCGACCTGGAGTCGGGCCGAGGGGTGTCCCGTGTTGATGAGGATCTTGAGCAGGGCCGCGCGGTATTCCTGGGCCAGGACGTAGGCGTTCTTGCGCTTGTGGATGTCGCCGAGGGTGACGATTATCTGGGATTCGTGCGTAACGATCGTCTGGACGGTCGCCACCTCGGGGCGGGCGAAGAGCCAGGCCTCGAACTTGCCCATGACATCGTTGGCCACGTTGATCGGCGTGCCCGAAGGGAATCGTGTCTCGATCGAGAGACTGCCGGAGTCCGAGTTGGGCACGAAGTTGAAGGGGATGTGCGGCAGCACGAGGACGGCGCTCACCACGAGGAAGGAGGCCGAAATGATGAGGATCCAGGCGCTGCGCTTGAGCAGCCTGCCCAGGGTGTTGACATAGCCGTCGCGCACCTTCTCGACCACGTACTCTGTCCAGCCGTGGAGCATGTGGGTGAGCGCCTCGATGAAGCCCAGGGCGATGGTGATGAGGTAGTTGGCCAGACCGAGGGCCACGGGATAGGCGAGGAGGGCCGGCACGAAGACCGCATGCTTGGTAATGAGGAGCCCGAGGGCGATGAGGACGCCGAAGACGATGCCGAAGCCCTTTTTCCAGACTCGGAAGCCCCAGCGGATGGCCTCGGGGAGGCGGAGGAAGTCGTGCCCGAAGTCGCGCCAGTCCATCTCGCGGCCCTCGGGCGTGTAGGCGAGGCGCACGGTCAGGAAGAGCAGGGCCTCCAGGAGGGAGAAGGCGACGGCCGCGGCCAGGCCCAGGGAGAACTGCTGGATGTACATGCCGATGAAACCGCCGATGAAGCTCACCGGCAGGAGGACCGACAGGAGGGAGAGCGAGGCCGCGACGACGGCGCTGAAGACCTCGCTCGCGCCCTTGAGCACCGAGTCCTTGAGGTTGAAGCCCATGGCCCGGTAGCGCTCGACATTCTCCGCGACGACGATGGAGTCGTCGACCACGACGCCGATGGCTATGACCAGGGCGAGGAGGGAGACGAGGTTGAAGGAGAAGCCCATGAGCTTGTACAGGATGGGCGAGGCCGAGATGGCTATCGGGATGGCGAGGATGACCGAGAAGGCCGTGTTGGGCTTGCCGAGGAAGAGGAGGACGATGAGGGCCACCACGAGCAGGGTCATGAAGAGCTCGTGGAAAGTCGACTGGATCGAGGCCCGGATCGGGCCGGTCGTGTCGTTCGAGTAGGTGATCGTATAGCCGGCGGGGAGGGTCGTCCCCGCGAGGAGCTTCTTCACTCCGTCCACGACGGCTATGGTGTTCGAGTCGGTCGTCTGCTGGATCGAGACGAGGACCACGGGGACCCCGTTGACCCGGGCGTCGTCGGTCTCGACCTGGGCGTCGCGCACCACGCCGACATCGCTCACCGAGATGCCGCGGACCGCGTCCACGGGGATCTTGCGGATCTCCCCGAGGTTGCTCGGCACGTTCTGCGTCGAGAAGGTCAGGGAGTTGCCCCGCGTGGTGATGTTGCCTATCGGCTCCTCGACGGCCGAGTTCGTGATGGCGTTGATGACATCCTGCGGCGAGATGTCGTAGTAGGCGAGGCGGTCGGGATTGAGCAGGACGTTGAACTGCCGCGTGGGGTTCCCGTCGGTGGTGACCGCGGCCACGCCGGCCACGCGCTCGAGCGCGGGTTGGAGGGTATTCGTGATGTAGTCGCCCACGTCGCCCAGGCTCGCCCCTCCTCCGCTGACGCCGAACTGCAGCACCGGAACGGAACTGGGATCGAAGGTGCCCACGACCGGCGGATTGATGCCGGTGGGGAAGACCTTGGTCTTGGCTTGGATTTGCGACGCCACCTGGTTCATCACCGAGTTCTTGTCGACATTGAGGTCGAAAAGGATGATGACGCGGCTATAGCCGATCTGGCTGAGCGAAATGATATCCGTGATCCCGCTCACCTGGGAGACGGCGTTCTCCACGACCTGGGTGACCTGCTGGTCCATGACGCCGGCCGAGGCCCCGGGGTAGCTCGTGGACACCGTGACGACGGGCACGACTATCTTCGGCAGGAGGTCGATGCCGAGGCTCCCCGTGCTCACCAGGCCGAAGGCCACGACGGCGACGAAGATGCCGATGGCGAGGACATACCTCGTCACCGAGAACTTGACGGCGGGATTGATCTTGTTAAAGAACTGGGTCTCTGCGTCGCGAACTTTGCTCATGAGTTGCCCGCCGTCTGGGATGCCGCCGGGGATGCCGGGACCATGCTGGCCTGGACCTGCGATCCCTCGAGGAGGCCGGGCGGCGGGTTGAGCACCACGGTGGCCCCGTTGTCGAGCCCGGAGACCGCCGCCGTGATGCCCGCCTCGGCGATGATGGTCACGTACTTGCGGACGGTCTTCCCGTTCTCGATCGTGAAGACATAGTTACGGTTCTCGAGCGTGGAGAGAGCGGCCACGGGCACGAGGGCTCCGCGGGCCATGGCGACGGTGTAGCTCACCGTGCCCACGCTGCCGAAGGGCAGGCCCGCGGCGCCTCCGACCGAGGCCACCATGGGCACGAGACCCTGGATCGGGGCGGAGGGAGCCTGGGACACGCGGATCGAGTACTCCTTGCCGTTGTAGGTGAAGCGCATGGGGGTACCCACCGGGAGGCCGGCCGCGTCCGAGGGAGGCACGTTGAAGTCGATCTCGCGCCCCGCGCTGACCAGGGTGAAGGAGGGGGTGTTGAGCCCCACGTACATGCCCGGGTTGACGCTGAGCACGGACACCTGCCCCGCGAAGGGCGCGCGGATCGCGGTGTACTGGAGATTGAGCCGGGCCTGCTGGAGCTGGATCTGCGCCTGGTCGACCGCGACCCTGAGCTGGGCTATGTTCTGCTCGCCCGACTTCTGGTTCTGGTCCAGGGCGGTCTTGGCTCCTTCGAGGCCGGATTGCGCCTGCGAGAGCTGCGTCCTGGCGGTATCGAGCTGGGAGGCCGAGGTCCCGCCCAGGGCGTAGAGCGCCTTCTGCGCCTCGTAGTTCTTCTGGGCCGCATCGAGGGCCGACTGCGCCGACTGGACGTCGATGGCCAGCTTGGGGTTGGCCTGCTTTTCATTGTACAGCCCGATCTCGAGATTGAGCTTGGCGCTGTCCAAGGCGGCCTGGGCGCTGCCGAGGGCCAGCTTGAACTGCGCGTCGTCGAGCTGCACGACGATATCCCCCGCGCGCACCCAGTCGCCTACCTGGCGCGGCGTGCTCTTGACGACGCCGGCCACCTGGGCCGCGACCTGGCTCAGCGTATCGGGCACCACCTGGCCGGAGGTGCCGCGGTCGGCGGTGAGCTCGCCCACCTGAACGATGGCCGCCTGGACGGGGATCAATCCCAGGCGCCGGCCGGAAGCCGCCGCCCCTTGCGCGTTCCCGCCGCTCTGTCCCGCGGATCCGCCGCTCTGTCCCGCGGAACCGCCCGCCGCCGAAGTCTTGCCGCACGAGCCCAGGGCCGCCAGGCTGAGGGCCGAGGCCAGGACGGCCAGCGCCAAGCCGGTTTTTCCATACCGATCTATTTTCATCATCGTGCTCCTACAGTCCCATGTCGGTCTCGAGGGTGAGGACCCCGAGGAGATAGGTGTTGCGCGCCGTCTGGTAGGCCACCTCGGCGTTCGCCGCGTTGACCGACGCCGTCAGCACGTCCTGCGTCGTGGCCGTGCCGTACTGATTCTGCGTCTTGGTGACGACGAACAAGGCGTCGAGCGCCTCCATATTGCTCTTGGCGAGGTCGATGCGTTCCTTGAGGATGATAGCGTTGTCGTAGGCGTCCCGGATATCGGCGGCGATGCCGAGCGCCAGCTGGTAGCTCTGCACGCCGTACAGGGCGATCTGCCGGGAGGCGGCGTCCTCCTGGTCCCGGGCCGCGCCGGCGTCCAGGACGGGCAGGGCAATCTTGACGCCGGCGCTCACCGAGGCCGCATCGACCGTGGAGGAGCCCGGGAGGGCCAGAGCGGCGTTGAAGCCGCCGGTCACGCTCACCGTCGGCTGCGCGGCCCCCTTGGCGAGCAGGAGGTCGATGCCGCTCGAGCGGCTGCTCAAGCCCAGCTGCGCGAGATCGGGGCGCTTCTTGAGGCCTATCGCTATGGCCGCCTGAAGGCTCGGGGCGGGCAGGCTCGGGTCTGCGGTCTCGGCCACGGCGAACTGCGCATCGGGTCGGTACCCCAGAAGAATGGCGAGCCGCTCGCGCGCGAGAGCCAGGTCGTGGGCGGCCTGCGCGACGTCGAGCTGGGCGCCGCGCGCGTTGACCTGGGCCGTCATGAGATCCACCTTGCTGGCCTGCTTGAGGTTGAACACCGCCTGGATCTGGGCGAGCAGGCTGTCCTGGTTATCGAGGATCTGCCGCTTGACGATCAGATTCCTCTGGTCGGTGAGCATGGTCATGTAGGCTTGCTTGACCTTGGCGAGCGCATTGATCCGCCCCTGGGTGGAGCCAAGCTCCTGCCCCTGGAAGGCGAGAAAGCTCTTGTCGATCGTGGCCTGGACCTGCCCCCCGGGATAGCCGTTCCAGATCGTCTGGGTGAGCGAAAGCTGCCCCGAGGTCACCGGGGCGTTCATGGAGGCGCCGGCCGGAGGGATCAGCTGGCCCATGCTCAGGCCCACCTGCGTCATGGGACCCGTGAGCGCGAGGCCGCCCGTCGCCGAGTTCGTCACGCTGCTGCTGGAGGTGCCGAGCAGGGAGGCGAAGGTCGAGCCGTACTGCGTCAGCAGGGCCGTATTGTCGTAGAGCGAGCCGATCCCGTCGATGGCCGAGTAGCCGCCCGTGGCCGAGAGGCTGAAGACACCCTTCGTCGCGGCCAGAGCGTACCCCGCGGCGGCCACATCGAGGGTGCCCCGCACGATCTTCATGTCGGGCCCGTTGGCGAGAGCGGCGTCCAGGGCCTGTTGAAGCGTTATGACCTTCGATTGAGCGGCCGGGGCCGCCTCGGGCGCCGGTCCAGGCGCCGCTTTCCCGCCGTCGTCGGCCTTCGTTTCGGCCCCGGAGGCCGGCATCGCCGCCTGGACCGCCGCGGGAACCGGCGCCGCGGAAACCGGCGGGGCCGCCGGGCCCGGCTGCTGCGCTGCCGCAGCCATACCTACGATGAGACCGAGAGCAGCGCCGAGACATCTCTTCTTTTTCATCGTGACTGAGTATACTGAGCAGGGTTACGAGCGTCTCTTAAAAGTTTCTTTCGGCCGGAACCCCGACCGACCATGGCTACGGTCCCGAGGCTCGAGGAACATCGCCAAAAGTGCGCCTTCCGGATACAGACTCGAATTGGCGGGAGCTTGCAAGTGGAACCGACGAAGAAAAACATCCTGATCGTCGACGACGAGGCCATCATCGCCCTGGAGGAGCAGAGGCGGCTCGAAAAGGCGGGCTACACGGCCTCCTACGCGCCCAGCGGAGAAAAGGCGATCGAGCTGGTCGGGGAAAACCCCGAGGGCATCGACCTCATCCTCATGGACATCGACCTCGGCAAGGGCATGGACGGGACCCAGGCGGCCCGGGAGATACTCAGGCGCTTCGATATCCCCCTCCTCTTCCTATCGTCGCATGTCGAGAGCGAGATCGTCGAGAGGACCGAGTCCATCACGAGCTACGGCTACGTGGTGAAGTCCTCGTCCTTCACCGTGCTCGACGCCTCGATGAAAATGGCCTTCAAGCTCTTCGCGGCGCAACGCCGCATCGCCGCCACCAACCGGGAGACCGAGGCCGTCAACGAGCGGCTCCGCGAGAGCCTGGAGCGACTCCAGAAGGCCCACGACGAACTGGCCCTCTCCGAAAGCAAGCTTTCCAAGGTCTTCCGGCTCAGCCCCGACGAGATCACCATCACGCGCCTTGCCGACGGCACCTACATCGACATAAACGAGGGATTCGTCCGACTGATGGGATACACGCGCGACGAGGTCCTCGGGCGTTCGTCGCTCCCCGGCGATCTGGACATCTGGGTCCATCCGGAGGACCGCAAGCGACTGCTGGCCGGCGTGGAGAAGGGGGAAGTGGAGAAATTCGAAACGGAATTCCGCAGAAGCGACGGCTCGATCATCACCGTTTCGATTTCCGCGCACCTCATCGACATCGACGGAGAGCGATTCATCATCTCCATCACCCGCGACATCACCGAGCGGCTCGTGGCCGAGGAAGCCTACGAGAAAGCCCACGCGATCCTCGACTCCATGATGGACAGCCAGAGCGACATCTACATCGTATCGATAGACAAGGACTATCGATGCCTCTATCGCAACCGGGCCTACCACGACATCAAGCTGAGGGACTTCGGCGTCGACGTGCAGGTGGGAACCAGGCTGCTGGACTACATCGAGCGGGACAGCTTCTTCCGGGACGCCCGGCCCTACTACGACGGAGCCCTCGCCGGCGAACCGATGCGGGTGGTCGAGGAATACCGTCAGCAGGGCATCAGCTTCGAAGCCATGTACAGTCCGATGCGCTCCTCCGGCGGCGAGGTGATCGGCGCCACCTCGTTCTCGGTCGACATCACGGACGAGCTGCGCGCGAACGAGAAGCTGAAGGCCTACGCCAGGCGCCAGGAAACCCTCATGAAGGAGCTCGAGCATCGCGTCAAGAACAGCCTAGCTATAGTCTCGAGCCTGCTCGGCATAGCTTCGCAGGAAGTCTCCGACGCCAAGGCCCTCGGCTTCCTGCGCGATACGCGATCCCGGATCCAGTCCATGTCGACCATCTACGAGCGGCTCTATCTCACGGGGAAGGTCGAGTCGCTGGACTTCGGGGCCTATCTCGAGTCTCTGGCGGCAGCCATCTTCGCGGGATTTTCGCCCGACTCCGACCGGATCCGGCTCGAGATCGCCGTCCATCAGGCGGACTTGGATACGAAACGAGCCATCTCCCTGGGGCTGATCGCGAACGAGCTCCTGACCAACTGCTTCAAGCACGCCTTTCCCGGTGACCGACCCGGGAAGGTGCGGCTCAACCTGGACGCGGGCCCCGACCGCCTCACCCTCACCGTTTCCGACGACGGCGTCGGGCTGCCCGCTCCGCTCTCGCCGCGCACGGCATCGACGATGGGCATGCTGCTCATCCGCGAGCTGGTCGACCAGATAGACGGCTCGATGGCCGTCGACACCTCGGCGGGCACCTCCTTCTCGGTGTCGCTGACGCCGGGGAAGGACTAGGCGAGGCCCATGGATAGGCGCAGGGACACTGCCCCGTTCGCTCTGCCCCCGGGGGCCTCCATCCTCCTCGACGCGAGCCCGCTCATCTATCTCGTGGAGGGATCGCCCTCCCGGCGCCGCGCGGTCGAGTCCTTCCTCGCCGACGCGGCCGGCGCCGGTCACCGGCTCGTCGCCTCGACCCTCGTCTGGACCGAGCTCCTGCACAAGCCGCTCGCTTCCGGCGACGCGGCTCTCGCCGGCCGCTATCGCAGCCTGCTGGCCGACTCGGACCGCCTCGCGCTCGCGCCGGTGGACGTCGCCGTCGCGGAAGAGGCCGCCCGCCTGCGCGCCCTCGGGCGGCTCCAGCTCGCCGACGCCATCCACCTGGCCACCGCCGTCGTGCTCCGGGTCGACGCCATCCTGGGCAACGACGAGCGGTGGAAGCTCGTTCCCGGGTGCCCCCCGCTCATCCTCGTCGACGAGCTGGCCTTCGACTTCCCGGAACCCTGAGGTCCGCCCCCGGCCTTCGTCTTGACTCGCCTCCGCGGAGCCTCGATACTGGGGCGCGGTCCGATCGCCTGCGGCCGCGACGGCGGCAGGCCCGAGCCGCTCGGCGCGCTCGCCGTCCGCGGACGGAGGGAGGATTTCGCATGGAAAGCGCCACGATGCGCGATTTCGTCTCGGCGGCCCTCGACGCGGGGCTCGGCGTGGGGCCGGGAACCATGCTCAGGATCTCGGGCGAGTTCCCGCAGCGCGAGCTCATGTACGCCCTGGCCGAGGGCGCCTACGAGCGCGGCGCCCGCTTCGTGAGGATCGAGTACGACGACGTGCGGCTCGCCAGGATCAGGGTGGAGCGCTCGCGCGAGGAATACGTCGAGGCGCTCAGCGCCATGGTCGAGCGGGACAGCGGAATCTACGTCGAGGAAGGCTGGAGCAGTCTCCGCGTCGACGGCTACGAGGACCCGGGCGCCATGGAAGGAGTCGATCAGGACCGCCTGGTGCGCATGCAGCGCGTCCGCGGCCGCGCCGGCCGCGCGCTTCGCGACGCCCAGATGTCGAGCCGCCTGCCCTGGTGCGTCATGCCCGGCCCCACCGACGCCTGGGCCCGGGCCGTGCTCGGCCCGGGGGCGAAGGCCGAGGACCTGTGGCGGGCCCTCCTGCCGATCCTGAGGCTCGACCGCCCCGAGCCCGCGGCCGAGCTGCGCTCCCACATGGCCGCCCTCGAGCGCCGCGCCGCGGCCCTCGGCCGGCTCGGACTGCGCAGCCTCGCCTTCCGCGGGCCGGGCACCGACCTCAGGGTCGAGCTCGCTCCCGAGTCGCGCTGGCAGGGCGGCGCCGACCGGACGCCCGAAGGCAAGCTCTTCATGCCCAACATCCCGACCGAGGAAGTCTTCACCACCCCCGATTTCCGCGGCACCGAGGGCGTCGCGGCCCTGACCAGGCCGGTGCGCATCCGCGGCAGCGTCGTCGAGGGCGGCCGCCTTCAGTTCCGGAACGGCGAGGTCGTCGACGCCGACGCCGAGCGCGGCGAAGCGTCCCTCGCCGCCCTGCTCCAGACCGACTCGGGCTCCAAGCGCCTGGGCGAGGTCGCCTTGGTCGACGACTCGAGCCCCATCTGGCGCTCCGGACTCGTCTTCGATTCGGTCCTGCTCGACGAGAACGCCGCCTGCCACATCGCCCTCGGCTCGGGCTACGTTCCCGCCTTCGCCGACTCCGAGGCGTTGAGCGAAACCGAAAAGGAAGCGCGGGGCTTCAACGTCTCGCTGGTCCACGAGGACCTCATGATCGGCTCGGAAGAAGTCGAGGTGACGGGCGTCGACGGCGGACTGCGGGAGATCCCGCTCATACGGGGCGGCCGCTTCGTTTTCTGACCGCTCGCGATCGGCGGCCCCGTCCCGAAGGCTTACTTCTTTCCCAGTTGGCTGATCGCGGCACGCAGGTCTTTGGGCAGGGGGGCTTCGAGGAGGAGGCGCGCGAGCGAGCGCGGGTGCGCGAACTCGGCGGAGAGGGCGTGCAGGGCGGCGCGGGCCACCAGGGGCCGCTCCTCGAGGGGATCGCCCTTCCAGCGGCGCTTGATGGCCGAGAGCAGCAGGGGCTTGCCGTCTCCGTAGAGCGGGTCGCAGAGGCAGGGAAAGCCGAGCGAGGCGAGGTGGACCCTGATCTGGTGCGTCCTCCCCGTCTCGGGCCGGGCCTCGACCAGGGCGGCCCCGGGGAAGGCGCCCGCGGAGGCGAAGCGCTCCAGGACCTTGAAGGCCGTGGCGGAGTTCTTGCCCCGGTGCGCGTCGACGACCGTGCGGTGCAGGCGATCGCCGTCGACCTTGAGCGGCAGCTCGCAGCGCGTCTCGTCCCAGTCGGGCAGGCCGCGCACCAGGGCCTGATAGACCTTCGTGACCGCTCCCGTCGAAAAGGCGTCGCCGAGGGCCTTGTGCGCCTCGGCGTTCCGGGCGAACACGAGCACGCCCGAGGTGTCCTTGTCGATGCGGTGGACGACGAAGAGCCTGCCCCAGTCCTTGCGGAGCTCGTTGGCGACGACGGGCGCATCGGGATCGTAGCGATCGGGAATCGAGAGGTAGCCGGCGCTCTTGTCGACGGCCACGAGATCCTCGTCGGAGTGGATGACCGGATTGTCGCGGGGGCTGCTCATGGCATCGAGCATACGCGGCTCCGGCGCCGGCCTTCAATCCCCCGCCTGAGCCTCGGCCTCGCCGGGGGCATCCTCAGCCTCGCCGAAGAGCAGCGAGTAATAGCGGTCGACCTTCCGGCCGAGCTCGGCGACGCCGAAGTTGCGCGCCTCCCTGATCAGTTCCTTCCCCTGGAAATAGCCGAGCACGGCGGGGATGGAGTACACGGAGAGCTGGCCGCGCAGCTCGGGCAGGGCCTCGATATCCGCGTAGAAGAGCTCCATGGACGGGAAGTGGCGCCCGAAAAGCTCGGCGACCTTGGGCTTGAGACTCGCGCAGACGCCGCAGCTCGGGGTCGAGCAGTAGAAGGCGACCGCCTGCCGGCCCGCCACGAGGTCCTGGAACTCGCCGAGAGAGGAGATGGATTCCATGGCCTCGAAGATACGGATCCCGGGAGGCAAACGCAAAGCACCCCGGAAGAGGCGCGCAGACGGCGCCCCGGCTGCGCCTCAATCAGCCCGGAACGGGACCGCGCCCGGGGAAGGCCACGTCGGGCCGCTTGGCGAGGAAGGAGCTGCCTACATTTTCCGCCATGGCCCGGGCCGTCTCGAAAGGCAGGGCCAGCGTCATCATGTCCGGAGGCATCCATGCGTTGCCGGTCGGATCGACCGGCCCGACGAAGGCGGCCCTCCTCGGGGCCCGTTCCGCCAAGCCGGCGGCATAGGTGATCATGGACGCGCAGTCGGGACCGCCGGGCATGAGGATGGAGCCGAAAATGTCGTCGGACACGAACTGGATCAATCCCCCCAGGTTCCTGATCGATTCGGCGCCGCCGATCAATATGAATGAGAGGACTTCCTGATCGTCCTCGATCCGGTCGCAGCGCGCGAGGTTGAGGTATTTGGAAGGCAAGGCGATCCTGCCCGGGGCGGAGAAGAGGCGCTCCGCGGCCTCCGGACTCGGCTTGAGATACTCCGCGGCCCCGTTCCTGTAGTCCGGGCGTCCCGTCGAGATGAAATACTTGATCATGGGCGAGGCATCCGCCATTCCGCACCAGCCCTGGCCGCCGGGGCATATTCCCGCCCTGGCATCGACACCGAAGTACGCGGACGGGGCCTCCGCTTCCATGGAAATCTTGAAGACGCTCCGAGCCAGACAGCGGTCGATCTTTGAGACCTCCACCGACGACCTACGGACATCATCGCTCGCGAAAACGCTCACGGCCTTGCCGGGCAGCCTCGCCGCCCGTGTCAAAGATTCCCCGATCTCTTTCGCATTCATGCCGATCCTCCTTGCCCTTGATCCGGCCGCCTATGGCCGTTCTCGCCGGCCCGCCCGAGGTAAAGTTCCATGGCCCGGCCATGAACCTTGGCCAGGGCCGCGTCGAAGGCCGCCCGCTCCTCCGCCGAGAGGACGTCGAGGGCGTCGCCCACGGTTTCGCGGGCCGCGAGGCCCGGCTCGGAGCCCCCGTCGGAGGAGGAGCCGGCCGCCTCGATGCGGTCCAGAAGCTCCTCGCCGGCTCCGCTGAGCTCGTAGTGGGCCGAGCGGCGATCCTCGACCGAGCGGCGGCGCCGGAGCCAGCCCCGGGCGACGCAGTTGTTCGCGATCACCGTGGCGGTGGGCCGATCGCAGAACAGCTCGCGGGCCGCCTCGGAGGGAGTGACCGCCCCGCGCCGCCGTGCCAGGCGGATAAAGTGCAGCTGATCCAGACTTATGCCGAAGGGGCGGATTATCTGGGACAGTCTGCGACGACGTCCCAAGAAGATGCGGCCCATCCGGCCGATCTCGTCCATAATTAGTTAGCATTCTAATCATCTAGTTTTTTTTCGTCAATGTTTCGCCAGGCCTTGTCGTTCGGACCCGGTTTTCTGTATCTTTTGCATCGACCGTTTAGGTCGTTTTCAATCCAGAGGCAACCATTTCCGGACTTGGGTCCGGCGTCGCCGCGCTATTTCAAGCGCCCCGGCTAGGATTCCTCCGGTAAAAACTTTATACAAGGGAGAACGAAGCTATGGCGAAACAGCTCCTGTTCAGCGAAGACGCGAGGCGAAAGCTCCTCGTCGGTGTCGAGACCATCTCGAGGGCGGTCAAGGTGACCCTCGGGCCCAAGGGCCGCAATGTCCTTCTGGACAAGAAATTCGGCGCGCCCACCGTCACCAAGGACGGCGTCTCGGTCGCGAAGGAAGTCGAGCTCGAAGACCCCTACGAGAACATGGGCGCCCAGCTCCTCAAGGAAGTGGCC
>JAJXZP010000093.1 GCA_021779995.1 bacterium
CCGCGGAGGGTGCCGGTGTCGGCCGGCGGCAGTTCCTCCACCGGGGCGTACAGCCGGGGGATGACCGATTCGGCCGGGCGGATGACCGGGGTCGAGCCGAGGCGACGGAGCGCGGAGACGGCATGGCCGATCCCGAACGGGCTCACCTCGACCGGGACCGGGAACATCGGTGACGACGCCGGGGCGGGGGCGACGTCGACCGGGACGGGGAGAGGCATCCCGTCGCCTCGATTCTACGGCGCCGGACCGGCGCTGGCAATGAGGAAGTGGATCCTGCCGAACCACATCATCGCCCGAAAATAGGCCGACAGGGCGCCGTTCTTGGTGTAGTGTCCGCGAGGCTTGTACTGCGAGTAGTCTTCTTCCGCCCGCGCCCCGTTCTTGAATGAGAAGACGCTCGAGGGCTCGACGCCTTCGGCCCTGTCGATCTTGGCTATCTCCTCCCGGACCTCCCCAGGGTAGGATGCAAGGACCTTGTCTTCGCTCTTGTCGTGATAGACGACGGGGGCGGCCCCGTAATTGTCGTCCGAGTTGGCCACGCGATCGGGGGCGAGATCGAGAAGGGCCTGGGCGACCTGGAAGTAGAGTACTGTCTTGCCCAGACTCTCAGGGTATGAATCCGCACCGGGCTCGCGGGCCTTGAGATCGGCGAGGAAGGCCTCGTTCAGGGTCTTCAGTCGAGGCAGGAAGAATGCCTCCTCGATGAACTGCAGCGTTCGGTCGAACATCAGGTGCTGCGCATGTGCCGCGAGGTCGGTCGTGACGAAGATGGGGGTCTTGCGGCTCCAGCCTTGGGAATCGCTTGCGTACCTGGGCGAATGTTCGGCGTAGAGCGCGATCATATCGTCGGGCATCAGGTCCGATCGATAGCCCCGCAGTTCGTACTCGTCGCCGCGTACCGATTGGATTGCGAGCCTGTCCCCTTCGAGCCTCGCGGCTATCGGGGCGGGTAGGACATGATAGCCGACAACGGGGTAGAAGGCATCGTACTTGCCGCCCGTCTGGTAGAGCCGCGCGGAAATGCGGTTCGCTTCGTTTGTATCGCCAAGGCCGTAGAGATCGGCTCCGAAGGTGAGGCCCTCCTGCCCTTTGTACGATGTTCGGTAGAACCAGTTCCAGTTGTCTTGGAACTGGAACATCCCGTAGCGCTCCTTATTGTCCGGATTTCCCACCTTATCTCCCTTAATGGGAAGTATGGTGCCGAAGGGAACCGGAACTCCCGCCGGAAGGCTTTGCAGTTCGGCAGCCGAGGCTATCTTCGCATTCGGATAGAAGACGCAGACCTCACTTCCCACCACTGCAGTGGAGCCGCTTGGCAGATCCTGGTCCGGGAGCGGCTGGAACTTCATGGGATCGGAGATGTGAGCCTTGTGGGCATCCGTGTGGAAGGGCTTCGTGTCGAGTGCGAAACTCTTGAAGTTCTTCGTGTCAAGCTTGACGAGATTCGCAGTAAGCGGCTTGATCGCGCCCGAGTCGCCGATTACTCCAGATGCTTCGCCCGTCTGCGCCGATGCCGGCTTTGACGCTTGCTGACAGGATAAGAACAGTAGGACTGCAAAAATCGATATTAGCAGTACAAAGGCGCGGTGGAACTTCATGGAAAGTCCTCCAGCATTATATGATAGGCAAGACTAGCATGAGATCGAAGGGCGGACAAGAAGCGAGCCTCGAATATTTTTATTACTAGCGTCAATTCCGTCGTCGGGGAGCGACATCACGAAGGCCTTGCCCGAAAGGAAACCCGTCGGTTGTGCCGTCGCGAGTTTCGCCGACAGGAGGGCGATGAGGTATTTGACTTTGCCATATTCAGACCGAAACGATGGTACGGACGCCGTTCCAGCGCGTGGTCTATCTGGGCGAGGAAATCTTGAAGGGAGGCGGAGGCCTTATCGCTCTCCGTAAGAAGTGCAAAATTGATTGGGCGATCGATCCTCACCCGACTACTCGATGCGAAATCCGACGGGAGGAGACTGGGAACATCCTGCGTCGACGCCCCGATGGAACTTTCCACTGTGATGCTACCCGGCGCGCCGGACAGAAACCCCGCCTAGCCGAACAGGTGCGCCGCCGCCTCGTCGAACAGCTGCTCGAATGCCGAGCGCACCGCTTCGCCGCCGAGAGGGTTGAAAGGCGCGATGTGCGTGCAGGCCCGCGGCAGGTCGAGGAAGATCGGCGCGACGCCCGTGCCTTCGAAGAAGTCGACTATCGCCGCCTTCGGCATCACGTCGTCGCCTTCCAACGAGGCCACCCGGGTGGCGCCATCGGAGAATGCGGAGAGGCGATTCATCTGGGGGTGGCGGGGATCGACCATGGCGCGGTAGGCCCTTCCCTCGGGGGTATCGACGAGAGCGGCTAGCTTGGCGTCGCGGCGCAGCTCCGCCTCGAGGTCGTGGATCCAGAAATCGAGGATCCGTTCGTGCGCGCGGGAGTCCAGGATGTACTTCGACACCGGCGTCATCGCGGAGAGGAAGGGGCCGCCGCAGAACAGGAAGCGCTTGCCCGCGGCCGCGAAGCGCGCGTCCGCGAGGGTGAGGCATTGCAGGAGGTAGGCTCCTATCGAGTAGCCGAAGAAGCCCAGGGTCGCGTCGTCGGCGATCCCGGGCAGCTCGCCCGAGCGGAGGGCTCCGACGAGGTCGCCGAGGTCCCGTGCGGCCATGAGGCCGGAGCGATAGAAGCGGGCGGGGTCCTCGTCGAGGCGTTCAGAGATGGCCGCGTTGGCCATCGAGGACTGCCTGAGCCCGGGATAGCGCGCGATGCGATCCTTCGAGACGCCGCGCATGATGCCGAGGTTCGCCCAGCTCGCGGGCGACCGGTCCATGTGGAAGGCGATGGGAAAGAGGATGACGGCGCAGCGCGCCCGGTCGGCGATGGCCTGGGCCCAGCCTAGGTACTTCTCCCAGCCGCGCTCGTTGAGCCCGTGGAGGAGGACGCAGGCCCTGGCGAGAGCTTCTCCGCTCCGTGCCTCCGCGGGACGCAGTATCGGGCAGCGGACGCGCCTGTTCTCGGCTACCTGCCCGTCGGCGGCGGCGAGCGTGGCGAAGCCTTCGGCGGATGAGGCCATGCGAGGGCGAGCCGCGGCCGCGCCGGGATCATACGAAGAAAGCAGATCGGCATGGGAGGACTCCCAGACGAATTCAGTTTCCGTCGCGGTGAGTGCGCGCAGTGTCTGAACCATGAAAACCCCTTCGCGTGGACGGAAGGTTCGACACGCGAGTCTTAACCGCGGTTGCAGCGGGCGCGCGCCGCGAGCGGGCGCCGCGATCGCGCCCGGGATTGCCGGCCGACCGGTTTCGCAGCTCAATCTCTCCCGGTGATCTCACCCGGCGCCGGCGATTCTTCGGGCCGCTGCGAGGGCCGACGGGCGTGCTTGTTCGCCATGCCCGTGGCGAGATAAGCGCCTGCGATGATCAAGATGAATCCTAGGACGGTCGGCAAGGTGAACGGCTCGCGAAGCACGAGCACGCCCGCCGTCACGGCGACCGCCGGATTGAGATAGGTGACCACCGTCGACCTCGTCGGCCCGATTTCCGCGATCAGCTTGAAGAACACGACAAAGGCGAGGGCGGTGCAGACCGCTCCGAGCACCGCGACGGAAACGAGCACCGGGAGCGATGGCAGGGTGCGGGGAAGCAAGGCGATTCCAGCCGGAGCATAGGCGAGAGCCGCGATCGTGAGCGAGGCGGCGACCACATCGAGCGTCGGCAAGCCCGCCAACCACCGGGCGATGACGATGGGGCCCAGGGCATAGCCGACGACCACCAGCAGGAT